>JBDLUN010000029.1:0-14024 GCA_039805245.1 Bacteroidota bacterium | reverse complement strand
CCAAACAAAACCACAGGAGAAATTTTCTCAAAAACAGCTCGCTGGCTGCAGCCGGCTTTTTTATTGTCCCCAGACATGTCATCGGAAAAGGATACACGGCACCGAGTGATAAACTGAACATTGCTGCAATCGGTGCAGGTGGAAAAGGACAATCAGACCTTTTCAATTCTTTCAACAACGGCGCCAATAATGTGGTGGCTTTTTCTGATGTAGACTGGGACAAATGCAAACCTGCGATTGAGAAGTTTCCCAATGCCAAAAAATACCGCGATTTCAGAGAGATGCTCGACAAGTCTGGCAATGAAATTGATGCAGTAACCATCTCCACGCCAGACCATTTCCATGCCTATGCCGCCATGGCCTGCATGCAACTGAAAAAGCATGTCTATGTTCAAAAACCGTTGACCCACAATATCGCTGAAGCCAGGATGCTTACCGAAGCGGCACGCAAGTACAAAGTGGTTACCCAAATGGGCAACCAAGGTGCTTCCAACCCCCAACAAAAGGTGGCGATGGATTGGTTCGATCAGGGACTGATTGGCACTGTTAATAAAGTTGAAATTTGGACCAACAGACCCGTATGGCCTCAGGGTATTCCTGTTCCAACCGGTAAACATGCCCTGCCTGCTTCCATGTCTGCCGCAGACTGGAACACCTGGCTTGGTCCTGCTTCATATGTGGATTATGATCCATTGTATCATCCGTTCAAATGGAGGGGCTGGTGGAACTTCGGTACTGGCGCACTGGGCGACATTGGATGTCATACCATTGACTCTCCTTTCAGGATACTCGGCCTCGGTTACCCAACTGAAGTGGAATGCAGCGTAGGACAAGTTTTCATTAAAGATTGGACACCAGAACATATTCCAGAAGGTTGTCCGCCTTCATCTCTTGTAGAGATTAAATTCCCAGCCACCAAAAAGAATAAAACACCTATGAAAATGGTGTGGATGGATGGCGGTTTAAGACCTTTCCATCCTGATCAGCTGCCTGCCAATGAGCCCCTCAGCACTGATGGAAACGGATCCAACGGCGTTTACCTGCATGGCTCCAAAGGCTTGATGGTAATTGATATGTACGGAAACAATCCTCGGATTTACCTGAACAACGGAGAAAAAATCACTGCTCCAGCTCCTGACCCCAATGCTCCGAAACTGCCTGAATTCGGTCATCAGATATCCTGGACTGAAGCTTGCAAAGCCGGCTTCAACAGCAAAGAGCACAAAGCCCTGAGCTCATCATTTGATTACTCTGGTCCGCTCACAGAAACCGTTCTGATGGGCAACCTGGCCATCAGAAGTTATATGCTCCGCAAAGAGGTGAAGGGCAACAATGGTCGCAGCGGATTCGACTTTTACGGCAGAAAGAAATTGCTTTGGGATGGCGCATCTATGAAGATCACCAATTTTGAAGATGCCAACCAGTTTGTTGGACGCATCAACAGAAGCGGATGGGAATTCAAGATGTAACCTCAAGCATACATGCTGCATATACTTTTAAGCCCCGCAGAAGCGGGGCTTTTTTTTGGTATCTTCAAATCTGACATTTCAACAATTTATATGAAGAAATTACTATTTGCCCTCCTGATTTTCAGTGGGAGTGCTGCTTTCGCACAGAAGAAAAAAATTGTCTTTGAACAGGCCAGCATCCAACCTGCTCCGGACTCCATCTTTACCAACCTGAAATGGAGAAATGTGGGTCCTTTCCGCGGCGGCAGAGCCAATGCCATTGCCGGCGTTAGGGGCAATGACCTCAGATTTTATGTGGGCTATACCGGTGGTGGCGTATGGACTACAGAAGATGGTGGCAACAATTGGAAAAACATTTCCGATGGACAATTTGGTGTTGGGTCCATCGGTGATATTGCCGTCTCCGAATCAGATCCCAATGTGATTTTTGTGGGCACTGGAGAACATGCTGTTCGCGGTGTGATGACGAGCTATGGTGATGGCGTTTACAAATCCACAGACGCCGGAAAAACCTGGAAGCATAGCGGATTGAAACAAACGAGACACATTGCCGATATCGCCATAGACCCGAGAAACCCTGATGTCGTTTATGTGGCAGCACAAGGCACCGTTCATGGTCCGAATGCAGACCGCGGTGTTTTCAAATCAACAGACGGAGGTGCAAGTTGGAAAAAAGTGTTGTACATCAACGACAGCACAGGCATCTCTTCGCTCTCCATGGACATGAATAATCCCCGGATACTTTATGCTGCTTCCTGGGAACACAGGAGATTTCCCTGGACGGTATCCAGCGGCGGACCAGGCTCTGCCATCTGGAAGTCGGTTGATGAAGGCAATACCTGGACAAAACTCGAAGGCGGTTTGCCGAAACTCATGGGCAAGGCCGGAATCAGTGTTTCCCGCGCCAACGGCAACAGGATCTATGCGATTATTGAGACCGAAAAAGTGAAATCAGGACTTTACCGTTCAGACGATGCCGGCAAGACCTGGACATTGCAGTCCAACAACCAGGATATTTCTTCCCGATCATGGTACTACATGGAAGTGTTCGCTGATCCCAAGAACGAAAACACCGTTTATGTGCTGAATGCCCCCATGATGAAATCTATCGATGGTGGCAAAACCTTCAGCCGCATACCTGTTCAACATGGCGATACCCATGATCTTTGGATCAACCCAAACAGCAGCAATATCATTGCTTTGGCAGATGATGGCGGTGCAGAAATCAGCTTTGATATGGCCAAATCCTGGTCGCCTATCATGAACCAACCTACCGCACAGTTTTACCGGGTGAATACCGACAATGTTTTCCCCTACAAGATTTACGGAGGCCAGCAAGACAATACTTCGGTGATTGCCGCCAGCAGGAACAATGGCACAGCACTCACAGAACGAGATTGGATGATCGGCCCGGGCTGTGAGTGCGCCTTTCCCGCTTTCGATCCCAACGACCCCAACCTCGTTTATGGCGGTTGCTATCAGGGTTACATTGAAGTGATGAACATGAAAACCGGAGAATCCAAAGACATACAGGCCTATCCTACCATGAATCTGGCTAATGATCCCAGCACCATGAAATACCGGTTCAACTGGAATGCGCCAATCATCGCCTCACCACATGATCCCAAAACCATTTACCATGGCAGCAATGTAGTATTGAAAACAACCAATGGCGGCATCGACTGGGAGCCTATCAGTCCGGATCTTACCCGCAATGAAAAATCAAAGCAAGGTCCGGGTGGCATGCCTTTCACCAACGAAGGCGCAGGAGGAGAAAACTACAACACCTTATTTTATATGGCAGAATCTCCATTGGAAAAGGGTGTCATTTGGACAGGCAGTGATTGCGGACTCGTGCACGTTACCCTCGATGGTGGTAAAACCTGGAACAATGTAACTCCTACAGGGTTGCCTGAATCACAGATCAATAGTATTGAATTGTCTGGATTCGACAAGGGTACCGCTTACCTGTCTGTCACCCGGTACAAGCTCAATGATTACCGCGCCTACGCATACAAGACCACTGATTACGGAAAAAGCTGGATGGCCATCACCAGTGGCATCAAGGAAGACGACTTTTTGAAAGTAATCCGTGAGGACAAGAAAAACAAAAACATCCTCTATGCAGGCAGTGAGCGGGGATTTTACTTATCCACTGATGGGGGTGCCCTTTGGAGCCCTTTCCAGCGCAACCTGCCTGTAGTTCCTGTAACAGATCTGATGATTCGCGACAATGACCTAGTTGCGGCAACAGCAGGAAGAGCCTTTTGGATACTCGATGATCTGGGTGCCATCCAACAGCATGTTGCTCAGGCGGCATTGCCCAAACTGGTTACACCCAAACCCGGTTACAAGATGGGTGGTGGTGCAGGCCTGCCGGAAGACAAATACAGTGCCGGACAAAATGCTCCTGATGGCATTATTCTAGACTACTTCCTGCCAGCAATCCATGACAGTGTCACTGTTAAATTAACCATTACTGACAGCCGCGGAAAAGCAGTTCGGACTTTCACCAACAAGAAAGATGACAGCTATATGCGCTATCCCGGCGGTCCTTTACCAGCCCCGCTGTTGCCTGCAGCCAAAGGACATAACCGTTTTCTGTGGGATTACAGAACCGAGTCGCCTTCTCCTGATGTAAAGGGCGTTTACATTTTCGGCGATTACCGTGGCCATGCTCTGGCTCCAGGAACCTACCAGGCCAAATTGGAAGTTGGATCCGGTTCCAGCAGTGTTGAATTGGTTTTGCTGCCGAATCCCAAAATTAATGCCACCACACAGGAGTGGGACGAACAACAGCAGGTACTGGCACAAATCACTGCCACTATCAGTGAGATCCATCTGGCTGTCAACGAGCTGAGGAAAGTGAAAAAGCAACTGCAACACCATGCTGATGTTTTCAAAGCCGTAAACAAAGCTGAAAAGGTTGTTGAGGAAGCTAAAAAGCTTGTCAAGGATATCGATGGCTGGGAAGCCAATATTGTGGAAAGCAGGATCCAAAACGGACAAGATGTGATCAACTGGCCCAGCAAAATCAATGCTGAATTATTTTTCATCAAAGGACTGGCAGACGCTGCTGACCCCAGAATCACCCAGGGTGTGAAGACCCGTTACGCTGATTTGATGTTGCAATGGAAAGCAGAAAAAGCAAAGCTGGACACCCTGAAAAAATCCATCGGATCATATAACGAGCTTTTCAAAGCCCAAGGGCTTGATGGCATTGTATATTAAACGCTCAACAGCAAAAACAATAAAGCCACCACAGGAATATGGTGGCTTTGATTTTTCTAAAACCCACTGACGTTTAAGGCTTTTTTACAATCACTTCTTCAACAACCCTTCTTTCAGTTACTACCTGAAATTTTTTGTCTGCCTTGTTTTTATAGGCAGCGATCGTGAAGGTGACATTACCGAAATCCACCGGCACACTGAAGATTTTGGTCAGCTTCCTGTCGGAATAAACCTCCTCATACAGTGTTTTGCCTGCTGGATCACTGACAATGACTACAAATTTTTCATTCGCTTCATTGTCGTAATTGACCAGAAAATTCACATGCTCATCAACTGTGCCGATGTAGGTTACGGTGTTGACCGGAGCTGTTGCTGTAGCCTGTGTCTTCTGTGCATTTGCACCTGCAAAAGCGATGACACTGAGGATTGCTGTGAGGAACAGATTCAAGATGATGTTCCTGTTTGAATTTGCACGGTTTGCTTTCATAATACCCATTTTTGGTTAAATCGTTCATCACATGGAAGCGTTGAGTCGTGCAAGCCAATCGTAAAGGCAAGTAATATGTGTATCAGATACACATACCAATACCAAGGGGGTCACTTTAGTAACCCCCTTTTTTTAAATTTTTAATGTTAAAGATTTGTGAACCAGCTGAAACCCTTTACAGGATAGGGTTTCAAGAGAAAAATCACTTCAACAAAGACATTGCTGCATCAATGTAAACGAAATTTTCAGGTTGATGGTGATGGATCGGTTTGGTAACGGCAGTTTCACCCAACCTGACCACCACTGCATTTTTGGCGGGGATGATGTAAACGTATTGGCCAAACAAACCGTTCTGCGCTATGGCGTGGACACCATTGTGATCGATCATCCAGTATTGGTATCCATAGAAATCAACCGGATTTCCGTTCTCGGTGGGGTCTTTCAGATAAGTAGCCGGTGCAGTGGCTTCTGCGATGTATTTCTCGGAAACCAGCTGTTGACCTTTCCAATTGCCTTTCTGCAGCACAAGCTGTCCGAATCTGGCATAATCCCGTGCAACAGCATTCATGCAACAAAAAGCCTTTTCATGTTTTTCGGCACCATCAAGCAGCCAAAGGGCTTCAGATTGTGCACCCATCGGCTGCATGAACCGCTCAGAGACAAGTGTTGATATGTCTTTGCCGAATACCTTCTCCACAATCAAGCCCAGCACCTGGGTATCTCCGCTGCGGTATTCCCAATTAACGCCAGGCTCTTCCTTTTTCTCCATTTTGGAGATGAGGAAATCCATGTCTTCTCCGTAGTATGCATAGGCATTGAGGCTGAAATAACCTTTATCTGACTCCTTGTAGTTGGTGCCTGAACTCATCGTCAAGAGGTCTTTGATTTTCACTTTCTCCAGCCCGTTGGTTTTGAAATGATCGAGGTAGTTTCCTGCGGGTTCGTCGAGCGACTTGATCTTTCCTTCATCCAGTGCAATACCGATGAGCAGAGATATGATACTCTTTGCGGCTGAAAAAGATCCGCTGAGGGTTGTGGTATCATATCCATCCCAATACCGTTCATATTTGATCTTGCCATCTTGTATAACCATGAAAGCATGGGTGTTGTTGGTGTCTATGGTATGCAGCAAATCTGCAGGAATTTCCTGTTGATTGTAGGCAGAATCCAGTTCCCAGAATTGTGGTTCTGCTGCAGCGGCCACAACCCTGGTGGGATGTGTCTTGTAATCATGAATAGTATGCAGACCCCAGGTAACATAATTACGCATGTGGGCCAGGTGGTTGGTAAAGGACAATCCGGCAATAACAAGGACAAGTGCAAGGAGAATAAGGCTTATTTTCTTGATCATAAAATGTATTTATGCAAATGGTTGTTCAATGGAAATGCTTTGTTTGGAGAAGAATTTTGGCCCCTCCGCTGTCATGTACAAACAATCCTCCAGCCTGATGCCGAATTCACCGGGTATGGAGATGGTGGGCTCATCACTGAAACACATACCTGGTGCGAGTTTTGTGAGGTTACCCTTGACAAAGTTCGTCCATTCATGGCCCTCCATGCCGATGCCGTGCCCCGTCCTGTGGGGCAATCCAGGCAAACCATAGTGCTTCATGAAACCGGCATCCTCAATAACCTTTCTGGCAGCTGCATCAACAGCTTCACAAGTGGCACCGATTTGCGCAGCCGCAAAAGCAGCATCCTGTGCCCGCTTTTCAAGGTTCCAAACATCAATCATTTTGGGTGTCGGCTTCCCTACCACAATGGTTCTGGTGATGTCTGATGCATACCCTTCACAGCTTGTGCCGCCATCTACCATCACCACATCCCCTTCACGGATGGTTTGGGGCGTAATGCTGCCATGCGGCAAGGCGGAATATTTGCCCACCTGCACTGAAGCACCACCGCTGAAACCCAGCTTCCGGAATGCTGCGGAAATATTGCCGCTGAATTCAGATTGGGACATGCCCGGCCTGATGGTGGCAAATGCCGCCTTGTATGCCTCTATCGTAACATCACTCGCTCTTTGCATGAGGGCAATTTCTGCTGCAGTTTTGTACATCCTGCAACCCGCTGTAACGGGAGTGGCATCTACCACTTCAAAACCGGGTGCCGCTTTCCTGACGCCATCTGCAATGAAAAAACGGACCCGCTCTTCCATCCCAATTCTGTGGTGCTTGATTCCCCGATCTTTGACAATGCCCATGATCAGTTCATACGGACTCTCATGTTCTTCCCAACAGCGGAGTTCATCGCCGAAGACAGGATTGATGAGTTCTTTGGCACGGTCGTCTTCAAATTTCGGACACACATAGGCAATGGAGCCTTTGGCGGGTATCACTACGCCGAAAGTGCGTTCACTCTGCCCCCAGCGCATGCCGGTGAAATACATGCAGGTGACTGTCCCCTCCATGAAGATGGCATCCATTTGCTGCTGTTGCATCAACTCCTGGGCTTTGGCGATGCGTTGCTTACGCTCTTCCACGGAGATGGGTACTACTCCCGCTGTCATGGGTTGCAGCCTTTCAATTGCTGTTGGCAAGTCATGTTGGTTGCCGTTGCCGAAAGATGATAGGGCGAGTGCACCGGTAGAGAGTGAAGCGGCACCAAGGAAATTTCTTCTGTTGAATCTATTGCTCATGCGAATGGTTGTTTTTATTTGTTTACGGTTGGATAAGTGATGCCCAATTGCTCCAGGTAGGTTCCGAAGCGGGATGGGTCATAATAGTATTGCTTCAGCTGGCCTTTGTATTGATCCATGATTCCCTTGTTGAGGTGGATGGCTGGGGGATCTTTCTCCGTAATGAATGGCTTATACTGTACATCCTTGGTCTGCACCTCCTTGAAGTATTTTTTCGCTTCGCTGATGACAGCCGGATTGGTAAAGCAATCCAGCAATGTCATGGCTGTTGCTTTGGCTCCAGCCAGCGACCCCTTGTGGGCAATGGGTGTGGCCATCGCAATGGCATCAGCCCAATGGTGACCTTTGGTTCCGGGGATATTGGCAGGAAATCTCAGCACCACCGTGGGAATATTCCAGGAGATATCTGCGATATCATCCGATCCCCCACCCCAGGAGAAAGCCACCGAACCTTTGATGGAATCGGGTTTGGTGCGCAATCCGTCGATAGGTTTGCCCTGATTATCCTTTTTGGGCGCTTCCACCAGCTGTTGCACCGCTTTGGCCATGGTTTGATCTTTTTCGTCCCATGCCGGCATGCCCACTTTTTTGATATTGGCATACATCGCTTCTGCAAGAGGTTTGTTGAAATGACCGGGCCATGCAGTGCCCAGGATTTGATGGGTTACGGTAGTGTTCGTCATCATGGCTGCCCCTTTGGCAATCTGGATGCCCGATTCAAAATTGGCTTTGATGTCTTCGTAAGTCCGTTCCCGGAAATAATACCATACACTCGCCTTGGAAGGCACTACATTGGGCTGGTCGCCACCATCCACCACCACATAATGCGAGCGGTTTGTGGGTTTAAGGTGCTCCCGCTTATAGTTCCAACCCACATTCATCAGTTCCACAGCATCCAATGCACTCTTGCCCCTCCAGGGGGCCCCTGCCGCATGGGCGGCATCCCCTTCAAAATCAAAACGGACGCTAACGAGTCCGTTACCTCCATTATCACCATAGTCACAGGTGAAATCACCACTCACATGGGTAAATATACAGGCATCAACATTTTTAAAATAGCCATCGCGGATATACCATGCTTTCGTACCCACCAGCTCTTCAGCCACACCTGGCCAAATCATGAGGGTACCCGGAATCTTTTCTTTCTGCATCATTTCCTTCATGGCGATGGCGGCATAAATGATTACTGCCTGACCAGAATTATGTCCCTCTCCATGACCGGGAGCACCATCAACGATAGGTGCACGGTAGGCGACGCCGGGTTTCTGGGAAGCTTTGGGGATACAGTCGATATCGCTGCCAAGTGCTATCACCGGTGAACCACTGCCCCATTTGGCCATCCAGGCTGTAGGAACCCCTGAAATGCCCTTTTCCACCGTAAAACCATGCTTTTCCAATACCGAAATGATGAACCGGGATGTCTCCCATTCCTGGAAGCCCAATTCCGAATAACTGAAAATCTGGTCCACCATCACCTGAATGTCCTTGCCGTATTGGTCCATTGAACCGGCTAGCCTGGCCTTCATGGATTGTAAAGCCTTATCATCCGTTTTTTGCTGTGCCATGGCGGTCACCATAAAACAAAAGACCAAAAACAACAGGAGTATTTTTTTCATGATTCCATTTTAAGCATTCAATTTACTGAATTAACTGACAACAGTCAGCATCAGCAGTTTACCTTTGCAGGATATGGAGCTGCTGAAAGCACAAAATATCAGTAAGACGGTTGGGGAACGGATATTGTTGGAAGACACTTCACTTAAAATCCCGGGGGGATCCAGGCTGGCTATTATGGGCGAAACTGGCTCCGGGAAAAGCACATTGCTGAAAATCCTGGCCGGATTGATACCGCCTTCATCAGGGGAGGTTCGACTTCATGGGAAGAAATTGGAAAATCCCGCCGAACAGTTGATTCCGGGGCATCCGCAAATTGCCTACCTCTCCCAACATTTTGAGCTGCGCAACAATTACAGGGTGGTTGAAGTGCTGGAGATGACCGCCAAACTCGATGCCGATGACTGCAACAACATCATTGAACTCTGTAGGATCAGCCACCTGCTCAACCGCAAGACCCATGAAATCTCGGGTGGCGAAAGGCAGCGGATTGCTTTGGCGCGACTCCTCCTTGGCAATCCCGATCTGCTGCTGCTCGATGAGCCATTTACCAACCTCGATATGGTGAACAAAGCCATCATCCGGGATGTGTTGCAGGAAATCAGTGAACAGTTGGAACTAACCTGCGTCATGGTCTCGCATCATCCGGAAGAAGTATTGCCATGGGCAGATACCCTGATGATTATGCAAAAGGGCAAAATCTTACAGGCTGGCACACCAAAACAAGTTTACAACCAACCCATCAATGGTTATGCCGCATCCCTGACCGGCCTCAGCAACCCACTGCTCCCTGGAGAAGAACAACTCGCCTCAGCGCTGGGTTTACAAAACACACTTCCCCAATGGATACGACCTGAAAACCTGATTATCCTTAAAAATAGAAGAGAAGGTGCCCCTGGAAGGGTGGAATCCATTGCTTTCATGGGACATTTTCATGTGATTCGGATCAATACGGGTTACCGTGACCTTACCATTTTTAGGAATTCTGACGAAGAAATTGAGGTGGGTGAAGAGGTTAATATTGTTTTTAAGCATCCAATCGGGTATAATAAGATCTGAAATACCTCCTAACTAGCTGAAAACTATTTAAAATAGAAAAATTATCAGAAAAAAGAAATAATTTTGCATTTTCTGCGTATAAATATGTGGACAACTTGTAGATTAGTGGTGTTTAATTTATCAAAACATTTGAATTTTCCATCTGATATACCTGTCAAACCATTCTCAAAACAAGTCAATTAAATCATTGCGTCATGAAAATAACCGGTTTCACCAGCTTGCTCGAATCTTCTTTCGGAAGGAATCCAGTTTCAGCCAGTTCATTGCTGCACGGCATCAGGATCAAACATGAAGACAACTGGTATCTTGTTGGAGATGCCTGTAAAAATTTGGGTAGAAACCCCCACAGGATTGTGAATGCCAGCCCTGAAGAATTGGATTACAAGATTCTATTCAATGCTGCATTGCTGCTGTCTGCCAACAACTATTCTGAAAAGGTAAACCTTACCGTAGGTTTTCCCTTTTCCACCTACAACATGTACAGGCCATTGGCAGAAAAATACCTGATGAACAAAAACTTTGTGGTTGAATACGATACATCCGTATTCAAGCGTGATGGCATCGTTGAAAGAAAGGTCGTTGAAGTTGCCCAATTTGATATCATTCCAGAGCTGGCTGCCTGTGTAATCGGATTGAAGAAGGAGTATAACGCTACTGAAGAGAATTTCCTGATGATCAGCATCGGTTTTGGTACTATTGAAATGGGTGTGGTGACTTCAGAAGGACTAAACAGAAGAACGGTCATATCAGTCCCAGGTATCATCCGTTGCATTAAACACTTGCGCGATGAATTGGAGCGCGATAATTTCATCGGTTTCATGACAGACCATCAATTGGATGAAGCTTTCAAAAAAGGAAGCGTCATTTTGAACAGGCAAAACGTGAATCTGAGCACCTTGAGAAGCAATATCCTGAAGAGTTTCTACAAGGAATACATTTCAGACACTATCCGGTCCATGATATCCGACCGTGACTTTGAAACCCTGCAGAAAATCTATGTCTGCGGTGGCGGTGTTCACTATCAGGAAATCAGAGACTGCTTCAGGAATGAATTCGAGAAAATCATGCCTGTTGAAATCGTTGCAGAACCGGATACCCTGGCTGCCATCGGTTACTACCACAACTCCTCCAAGATGCCTTCCGTTGGTGCCTCCAACATTGTGGGTATCGACCTCGGCAACTCCTCAACCTATGTAGTTTCCAAAGAAACCGAATAAAAACAAGTAAAAAATCCATCCAATCTCTATGAAGTTTTTTGAAAAAAATATTATTGTTGAAAGTTTCTTTATCCCTAAGGATGTAACGGTTACCGGAACCATTGAAGGGAAAATATCCGGTCGGATTGAAGGCTTCATCAAAGGTGACGTCAAGATCAATGGTAAAGTTGTGGTCAGTGAAACGGGTTCAATCGGTGGTTCGCTGAAATGTTACGACCTGGTGCTACAAGGCGTTATCAAGGGTGATGTAGTGGCTTACAATTCTGTCCATGTACTCCCCGGTGGTGTTATTGAAGGCAATGTATCCTCCAATTCCATCAACGTCGATTCCAAAGCCAATGTGAAAGGCAATATCAAAAAGACAGTAGGCAAAGAAGACAACAATAGGAGTTCTTTTGTGCCAAGCAATCTCTTACCCAAACAAGACCTGATACCATCACCCAAAAAAGAATTGACTCCCAAATCTTATGGTGAAATCAAAAGGGAAGAAAGAAAAGACAATAACAATTTTTGGTAGACACTAATGCCCCAATCTTAGGCTCTTACAGTGATATCCTTTTACCGCTCTTTACTGCAGCGTAAATGGCATCAATAACCAGCATATCACGCAGTCCTTCCTGACCATCTGCTTGTATAATGGGAACTTTCCCATCCAGTATAATGGCAGCAAATTCATCCATTTGAATGGTTTGGTGTGTGATATGCGGATGTTGTAACTCACCTTTGTTGGTGCGACCCTTGATGGGTCCATAACCAGTAGATGGTTGCAATTCGGCAAATCCTTTGTCCCCATTGAGGAAAAACCTGTCGAGGTTATTCATGCTGTATGTTGATAAGCAGGATGCCACCGCTCCCGAAGGGAATCCCAACTGAAACTGTATGGTTTCATCCACCCCTTCGGCAAACTTGACAAAATCTGTCTTGGTTTCCTGGGCTGTTACCCATAATGGCTCTTCCCCTATCATATACCGTGCCCCGTTTACCGCATATATGCCGATGTCCATCATGGATCCTCCACCGGCAAGGGATTTGTTCAACCGCCATTGCTTTGGATCGCCTATCCTGAAACCACACAATCCCTGAAAAAATTTTACTTGTCCGAACTCACCGGCATTGCGCATACGGATAATTTCCAGTGTCTTAGGTTCAAAGTGCATTCGGTACCCTACCAATAATTGTACCCCCGCCTTTTTGCAGGCATCCACCATCTCCTTGGCTTCTTTCGCATTCAAGGCCATAGGTTTTTCCACGATCACATGCTTACCCGCCTTGGCCATGCGGATAGCCATATCCTTGTGCAATGCGTTGGGCGTAATGATGTAAACCGCATCAATATCAGCATTGTTTTTGATTTGGTCAACCGTTTCATAGTTATAACAGTTTGACTCCGGCACATTGTATTTTGCTCTCCAGCTTATCAATTTGGAAGGGGTGCCACTGACCAATCCGGCCACCACCGCCCGTTTTGAATCCTTCATCGCTTCTGCAACCCTGGAGGCATAGCTGCCCAAGCCGATCAATGCTACCCGTAAAACTTTTCCATCTTGATGTTCACTTGCAGCAATTGATGAAACAAATGGAAGGGCCCAAACGGGAGCAGAGAGGGTTTGGAGGAAAGAACGGCGGCTAGTCATGGCAATAGTTTGTACTAAGATAAAGAGTTTAATGCTCATCTGATGTACCCAATACCAAGATGACAGGCTTACCTACTGAGAGTAAGTGACGGGGTGGTAGTTTATATTATTTCCACCACCCCGCCTCAACCGATTCACTTCGTTCTTCGATCTCGGCACCCCTCCTGACCAGGAGGGGAGTTATTTGAATTTATTGTCCGCGACCCTGCTGCATGCGTTTTCTCATCTCATCATAGAATGCATTTACTGCAACAATTTTTTCATCGGTAAGCGGAATCGCCTTGTATGCCTTGTCACGGGCGGCTTCAAGCTCTTTCATCTTCTTCGCTTTGTCTTCTTCAGAAAGAGATTGGTCCATGCGGATAGGACGGGATTTCATCTGAAAATCAAAGCTGGCATCGATAATCTTGTCGGCTTCGGCATCTGTAACCTTAACCTGCTCGAGGAGCATGGGCTTGATTCGCTCTTTCATGCGGGCTTTCATGGCTTCCGGATCACCTCCACCAGGAGGCTGGGCTTGCAGAGAAAAAGCGAGGGCAAAGAAGGCAAACAACGTTGAAAGCATCTGTTTCATGGTGGTTGATTTTAATGTGTTATGAATATATGCTGTTGGATTAGATGTTCAAGAAAGATAATCCCTCCACAAGCATAATGGAATTTGTGCTATTTTAACAA
>JBDLUN010000028.1:0-4229 GCA_039805245.1 Bacteroidota bacterium | reverse complement strand
TGATCCGGTAAGCCAAAAGGATTATTATTCCCTCTTCGCCTTTTTCAACAGCACCTTTGAAAAGGGCAGTCCGAACTATGGCGGACCGGATATGGTTGCTGGTCCTACCTTGCGACTGACTACACCGGAAACTGATCAAAAGATCGGCATCTTGTCGAGGCAGCTCGCAACCTTGGAAAAACAGGAGGAAAGCAAATTAAAAGAGGAAGCTGCCAAACTCAATGCTGCAGATGCTGGTATGATTGCCAACCGGCTGACTACCAAATTGGTGGCTAAGCTCGACTTTGATCAAGTCAAAAAAATCAAAGACAAAGATTATTTTGTCAATGCCACTGGTAGCAAGCTCGATGCGTTGGTTAAAAAAGCCGACACTGGCAGGGGGGTGTCAGGCCAGTCTATGAAATACAACGATGAAACGAATGTTGCCTTTGAGCCTTACAATATTGCCTATTTCGAGCGGTATGACCCATTTGCTTTCAGTTTATGGATCAAAGTGCCTGAAAAGTATCCTCTGGCAACTGTTTTTCATGCCAGCGACCCGCATCGTTACGGTTATCAGGGCTATGACCTTCTGTTGAAAAACAACCGATTGAATTTCAGGTTGAGCCATGCCTTTCCGCATGATGCCATCAGCGTATTGTCACAGGCGTCACTCGAAGCTAACCGATGGTATCATGTTGTGGTCAGTTACAATGGCAGCAGCAAGGCTTCCGGGTTGCGGTTTTTTATCGACGGCCAACAGGTTGCCACGGAGGTTGAGTACGACCACCTGTATAAAAATATCCGCTCCTATCCCAATATCCACAAGACCAGCCGATACCGTGGATTGGTTTTCGGCAAGCGGGATCTGGATAGAAGCATGCCTGGCGGAGAGATTGATGAATTTCATATTTTCAACAACCAGTTGATGCCTGCGGAAATCAAGCATTTGCATCAGCGTTTGCCTTTCAGCCCCAAAGGAACAAAACAGGTTTATGATAGTTCTGTGCTGATGCTGACCAGAAAATCTATCGCTGATTTGTATGATTCAACCAAAGAGGTGATGGTGATGGGTGACCTGCCCAAGCCCAGGAAAACATTTTTGCTCGAAAGGGGTGTATATGATAAGTATGGCGTTGAGGTAAATCCCGGCACACCCGCAGCCATATTTAGTTATGATACCAAATTGCCCAAGAACAGGCTTGGATTGGCAAAATGGTTGTTTGATCCAAAGCATCCATTGACTTCCAGGGTGGCTGTAAACCGTATCTGGCAACTCATTTTTGGCAAAGGCTTGGTCAATAGTTCAGATGATTTTGGAAATCAGGGGGCATTGCCTACCCATCCCGAATTGCTCGATCATTTGGCCGTTTGGTACCGCGACAATAGTTGGGATACCAAGGCACTGATGAAATATATTTTCATGAGTGCAACCTATAAGCAGTCGGCTGCAACAACCGCGGCCACTAAAAGTCTTGACCCCACCAATACCTGGCTGACAAGGAGTCCGCGTTACCGGTATCCCGCTGAAATGCTTCGCGACAATGCCCTGCAGATTGCCGGATTGCTATCGGATAAAGTAGGGGGACCTAGTGTATACCCTTATCAGCCGGCAGGTTTGTGGGAGGAGCTCAGTGATAAGGGATGGCGGTATCAGTATATCCTTTCCACGGGTGATGATCTTTACCGGAAGAGCATCTATACCATCCGGAAGAGAACCAGTGTAGTGCCCTTCCTGCATATTTTTGATGCTCCAGACCGTTCTGTTTGCACCGTAAAGCGACAGGTTTCCAGTTCTCCGATGCAATCACTGGCTTTACTCAACGATCCGCAATTTGTGGAAGCGGCAAGATTTGTGGCGGCAAGGATGATGAAGGAAGGGGGAGCTACTCCTGAAACCCGCATCCGGTATGGATTTAGGTTGATTACCGGAAGGCATCCCTCCCCCAAGGAGCAACAATCTGCCCTTACCCTCTACCGAGAAGAAGAAGCCGCCTACCGGAATGAGCCAGCCAAAAGACAATCCTTGTTGGCTACCGGTGCAGGCAAGGTGGAGGGATTGGACGAACTCCAACTGACCGCCTTTTCCAATCTCGCTTTAGCTTTGATGAACACCGATGCGTTTCTAACCAGAAAATAACAATCATGGAAGAATTGTTCCAACGCCATTTTGAAAATAAACGAAGGGAATTCCTGAAAGGCTCTGTACTGGGCCTGGGAGGAGTGGCCTTGCAAAGTCTGGTGGGATGTGGTAGCAAAAAACCTGCAGCAAAGCAGACCATGGCAGCAACTGAAGAAATCAACAAACCCTTGATGGATCCCCATTTCCAGCCCCGGGCCAAAAGGGTGATTTACCTTTTCCAAAGTGGTGGTCCTTCGCAAATGGAGTTGTTTGATTACAAGCCGAAACTCTACACCATGCATGGCCAGGAGATACCTTCTTCTGTCATCGGACAAAACCGAATTTCCGGAATGGTCAGTAACCAATATTCCTTTCCCCTTGCGATGCCTTCTGCCACTTTCACCAGGCATGGAAGCAACGGCGCCTATTTTTCCGAACATGTTCCCCATATTGCATCCATAGCTGATGATCTGTGCATTGTGAAATCGATGTTTACCGAACAGATCAACCATGAGCCGGCGGTGATCTTCACACAAACCGGACATCAACTGAGTGGAAGGCCTTGTATCGGTTCCTGGCTCAGTTACGGACTCGGCAGTATGAATGAAAACCTCCCTTCTTTTATTGTGATGTTATCTAAGGGTGGTGGCGACCAGCCCATCAGCAACGCTTCCTGGAGCAGTGGTTTCCTGCCTTCCCACCATCAGGGTGTACAGTTCATGTCTGCCAGCGACCCCGTGCCTTATTTGTCCAACCCCCAGGGCATTGACAGGATGGATCGCCGGAGGGCACTTGATTTCATCAAGCAAATGAACCGCATGCAGAATGAAGTATGGCATGATGCCGAGGTGGAGAGCCAAATCAACCAGCACGAAATGGCCTACCGGATGCAGATGGCCATCCCTTCTGTAACAGACCTGTCTGACGAGCCCCAGCATATCCTCGACATGTACGGAGAAGATGTCAAAAAGCCCGGAACCTTCGCCTATAACTGCATCATGGCCAGAAGGTTGGCGGAGAAAGATGTGCGTTTCATCCAGTTGTACCATTTGGGTTGGGATCACCATGGTGCGTTGTTTTCGGGAATCAGGCGTGCCACCAAACAAACTGATCAGGCATCTGCAGCATTGGTTAAAGATTTGAAGCAACGCGGACTGCTTGATGACACCCTTGTTATTTGGGGCGGGGAATTTGGTCGCACCAGTTTCTCACAGGGATCGCTGACACCAGAAGGCTTTGGCAGAGACCACCATCCCGGATGCTATTCCATCTGGATGGCTGGGGGCGGGGTTAAACCCGGACTTGTTTATGGTGAAACAGATGATTTCGCCCACAATGTGGTGAATGACAGGGTTCATGTGCATGATTTTCAGGCAACACTTATGCACCTCATGGGTATCGATCATGAACAATTTATTTACAAGACACAGGGGCGGAGATACCGGCTCACGGATGTTTCCGGTCATGTGGTAAAAGGATTGCTCGCATGATAACTTCCTTTTTGGGTAACCTGCATCCGGTGTTGCTGCACCTTCCCATCGGGGTCTTCAGCATAGCTTTTATGGTTTATTACCTGCATCCCGACAAGACTTTGCGATTGTCAAGGCAGCTGAATTTCATCCTGCTTATTGCATGGCTGAGTGCCATGGCTGGTGCCGGCAGCGGTTGGCTCTTGGGTAATTCAGGTGATTATCCCGAAAATACAATCAGTACACACCAATGGACGGCTATTACATTCACCTTTTTAAGCGGAGTCGTTTATTTTTTGCATAAGTATAATCTCCACATCAGCCGAACGCATAAGTTTTTCCAACCCATCTTGCTGGCTGCCATGGTTGCTATGATTTTGACCGGTCATGCAGGTGGAACAATTACCCATGGTAAAGGATTTTTGTGGCTTGAGCAGGAGCAATCAGATGTTGGCAATACTGCAACGGCATCACTTCAAAAAAGTACTGAAGATGCGGACCTAGTGGGAACCGACAGCATTGGTAACAGCCTTCCAGGCATACCATTGCCGGATACGGCAAAAGTGAATTTGCTGAAAAAGATGGGTTTTCTCGTCAAACCCGTTGCGACAGGGAGTGGATGGTTGGAAATCAGTGCGGTGAATATGACAATGCCTGTT
>JBDLUN010000027.1:0-3452 GCA_039805245.1 Bacteroidota bacterium | reverse complement strand
GTCTTTTTCCAATTTCAGGGCCAGCCAATAAAGGCTTTCAAGTGTGCGCATCGATGTTGTACCAACGGGTATGATGCGCTTGTTTTCGTCTGCTAGGATTTGAATGGTTTTGATATCCACTTCAAAATGTTCCTCATGCATGTCGTGATCTGCAATGGTTGTGGCACTGACAGGCTTGAAGGTTCCAGCACCCACATGGAGGGTCAGGAAGCTGTGGTTGATGCCCGCATAGCTCAGTCTTTGGAGCAGGGCTTCGTTGAAATGGAGCCCTGCTGTTGGCGCTGCCACTGAACCATTGTGTTGGGCATACACCGTTTGGTATCGGTTTTTGTCCTCTTCTTCCGGTTTTCGCTTGATATAGGGTGGTAGAGGGATGGCACCTGCAACCGCGAGGATATCTGAAAAGGCGATTTCCGCGTCCCATTGGAAGCGGATAAGGCAATGGCCAGCGGTTTTTTGCAGCAGGGTGGCTTGGAGTTTGACCGGTCCGTTGTTTACCGATAGGGACATTTCCAGCATTTCCTGATTTTTCCACTTTTTGACACCACCGACCAAGCATTTCCACAAAATGGCTGTTTTGGCATACAAATCAGCATAATTTCCCTGTTCAGGCTCCAGTAAAAAGATTTCGATATGCCCACCTGAAGCCTTTTTGAAGTGCATTCTGGCCGGAATAACCTTGGTATTGTTGAAAAACAGGTGCGTGCCAGCTGGCAGTTCTTGTGCCAGATGCTTGTAATGGCTATGTGTTGTTTTGCCGTTGCTGTAGATCAGTAGTTTGGATGAATCCCTTTCCTGCAAAGGCTTTTCGGCGATTTGATCTTCCGGAAGCAGGTAGTCGTATGCGTCGATACTGATGGCTTTGTTTGTTTCCTCGCTCATGTTATTCACATTGAATTCACAGGTTGTGCACATAATTAATTGAGCAATGCACATTTTTTTGCCTCTTTTCGCTGAAACCCAATGGCAGCAAGGGTTTGTGCTGTGGAAAAATATAGCGAACCTTATCAGGGGTCAAAAGTGGGAAAATGTGTTAATTTGTGTCAGTAAATGTAAATTTTAGTTCAAAATATCCTCCATGATTGGATTCATCGGCGAATATGAGGCTACCCTCGACAGCAAAGGTAGGTTTCTTCTGCCGGCAGGCATAAAAAAACAGCTGCCGGAAGGGGAGGAACCTGTTTTTGTGGTCAACAGGGGCTTTGAAAAGTGCCTGACGATGTATCCAATGCAAAGCTGGAAGCCTCTTTTTGAAAACCTGAGTACACTGAACGATTTCGATCCGAAAGTGAGAGAATTCAGGAGGTATTTCCTGAATGGAGCCATGCAGTTGGAGTTGGATGGGGCTGGCAGGATTTTGTTGCCCAAGGGGTTGTTGGAGCATGCGGGTTTGGAAAAGGACATTGTGTTGGTTTCTGCGATGAACAAAATGGAAATCTGGGATAAGCAAACGTACCATAAGCTCTTTGACAACTTTTCACCCGATTCATTCAGTGGCCTGGCTGCAGAAGTGATGGCGAAGAAAGAACAGCATGGGTAAGCCGGATCAAAACCCGGGAGGGCCTAGCAGGCAGGCTGAAGCCAATCAGTCGCAGCCTTATCATGTGCCGGTTATGTTGCAGGAGGCTGTTAATGCCCTGGCTATCAATCCGGATGGCGTGTATGTGGATTGCACATTTGGCGGCGGTGGGCATGCACGGGCTATCCTGTCTCGGTTGGGTCCTGAAGGTCGACTCATTGCTTTTGATCAGGATGAAGATGCCAAAGCGAATCTGCCACAGGATAACCGGTTGACTTTTGTTCCGCATAATTTCCGGCATTTGTCGCGCTTCCTGCGTCTGCATCAGATTGCCCAAGTGGATGGCATGCTGGCTGATTTGGGGGTGAGCAGTCATCAGTTTGATGAACCTGAAAGGGGGTTCTCCATCCGGTTTGATGCACCATTGGATATGCGGATGGATCGGTCTGCTGAGCTCACGGCTGCGGCTTTTTTGCAGCAATCGACGCCCGAATCGCTGCAGTTGGTGTTTCAGGAATATGGGGAAGTGACCAACTCGAGAACCCTAGCCCATTTGCTATGTGAACAGGTCAGGCGGGCTCCGATTCAGACGATTGCGGCCTTGAAGGCTTCCATTGCTCCGGTTGTCAAGGGTAATCCGAATAAATATTTTGCCCAGGTGTTTCAGGCTTTGCGAATGGCTGTAAACGATGAAACGGGGGCCTTGAGGGATTTGCTGGAGCAGGCGGCGGCTGTCATCAAGCCAGGAGGAAGGTTGGCGATAATAACTTTCCACAGTATTGAAGACAGGATTGTGAAGCAGTTTTTGAGATCGGGGGTTGAAGGGAGTGGTGAGGCGGATCCGGTTTTCGGTACACGCAAGCAGGCGCCTTTTGAACCGGTAACAAGAAAGCCTATTGAGCCAGGTGCTGAAGAAGTTCGGCGGAACCCCAGGTCAAGGAGTGCCCGGTTGCGGGTGGGTGTAAGGTTGGATAACTGATACAGCGTATTCAGATTGTTTTGATATAAATGAATGGGATGCAAGAGCAGCAAAAAGAAGGCAAACGGTTTTTGATCAATCAGGTCTGGTTGGTCAAGAATGTCCCCTTTTTTCTGTTTTTGTCGGCGCTGGCGGTACTCTATATCTATAATGGCCATCATGCTGAGCGGTCGATTAAGGATATCAATAAGACCAGTCGTGAGTTGAAAGAGTTGCAGTATGAGTTCAAGATGGTGAGGAGTGAGTGGATGTTTATGACCAAGCAGTCTGAGGTTAAGGAAGCGGTAGCGCCTTTGGGGCTTAAGGAAATAGTGGAGCCGCCTGTGTCATTAGACGAGAAGCCAAGTCAAAAAAAATAAAATCAGTCAAATAATTGGAAGCAAAAAAGGACATATTGTGGCGCAGTTACCTGGTTTACCTGCTGATGCTGGTAATGGGCATTTGCGTTTTCGCAAAAGCCTTTTACATTCAGCAGGTGGAGGGCGGTTATTGGCGAGCTCTGAGTGATAGCCTTCACCTTCAGTATCGTGAGATGGATGCCGAGCGGGGAACCATTTACAGTGAAGATGGTCGCATGTTGAGCAGCTCAATACCTTATTTTGACATATACCTGGATTTTGGTGCTGATGGTGTGCAGGAGAAAAACGGAAAGCGTTTCAAGGAGCATGCAGACAGCTTGTCTATGCGGTTGTCTGACATCTTTCAGGATGGTTCTGCTGCATCTTATAAGCGGGAATTGTTTGGGGTCTTTAACCGCAGGGAGCGTTACCATTTGTTGAAAAAGAATATTGATTTCAACCAATATAGGGCCTTGCAGCAGCTCAATTTCATAGCCAAGAACAAAAATAAAAATGGATTCATTTTTGTGGAGAAGGAAAAGCGGATGGCACCGTTTGGCTTGCTGGCCAACAGAACAATCGGGTTGTCCCGTGAATACCTCAATGCTGATGGTAA
>JBDLUN010000026.1:0-3876 GCA_039805245.1 Bacteroidota bacterium | reverse complement strand
ATGCATAGAAATTGGTGACATCAAGGAAAACATCCAGGGTTGTTTTGCGGTAGTTCCACTTTTTGTCGATGCGCAGGTCTCCTGCATTAAATGCCGGCAACCTCAACGAATTCACTTCATTAAAATTGAAGACACCTGTGCCGAGCGTAAGAAAATTCAACCGGCTCTGCTCCAGATTGTAAGGCGTAAATGGAGCAGCTCCCTGGTACCTGAATTTGAGTCCCAACTCCCAGTTCTTGCCGAATTTATACCCCAATGTGGTGCTCACCAGGTGCCGGTTATCCCAACTGGCCGGAACAAAAACACCATTGGCTCCGGTAAATTCACTGCGGTAAAAAGTATAGCTGAACACGCCAAACAATTTTTGGGTCAATTTCTGCTGGGCAAAAAATTCGATCCCCCAAACGCGGCCCTTTCCATCCTGTCGAACAGGTTCATTCCCAATAGCTCCAAATTCGGTCCCTTTATTGGCGAGGCTGATACCATCTTGTATGCTGACGGGATAATTGTTGTATCGCTTATAAAATCCTTCCAACGTAAACCTGGTGGTGGCGGATGGTAAGTATTCAAAACCGCCCACTACATGCTCACTGCGGATGTATTCACCTGGATTGGTTGCTCCGTTGGCACCCAAAAATGCCAATTGGGTATAAGACGGCAGCCGGTAATAGATTCCATAACTGGAACTCATGTTCCACTGGTCACTTAAGGCATAGCTTAAACTGACTCTCGGACTCAATTGGTCAAGCAGGTTCTTGTTCCCATTTGCTGCATTGTTGGCATCTGCCCTTACACCTGCACTCAATCCCAAGCGATTGTTCAACAACCTGCGTCCGATTTGAGCAAAAGCACCGTAACGCAGGAAATCCATATCCCTTTTATAGTTGAGGGTTATGCCAGGCTGCAAGGTATTGCCCAGCTGGTCTTTTACAGGCTGGCGAAACACCTGGAAAAAATCATTGCCAAATGCCACACTTTGCAATACCGCACCATAGCTCAGTTTCCAATCGCCATAGCTGTTGTTGACATCCAAACGGAGTTTGTTTTCCGTTTCCAGACTTTTGATCCGGAAGGTGCGTTCTGTCTCAACGGGGTTGTCATTGTCTAGGTATTTGTCGGCCCTGTTGTCCAACGTATTCCGGCTTAAGGCCAGGTTGATATAGCCCTTTTCCGTCAAACGTTTCAGGGTGGCGCCAAAGGTGTACGACCATTGGTTGATGCTTGGATTGCTGTTGATAACATAGAGTTTTTCGGGTGTTGCATCTTGCGGTGCCGCAAAACTGAATTCATCTATCGCTCCAATACCCAAGAAACTTAAAGTGGTCTTCTTATCGATTCTAGTGGTTGTTTTGAATTGGAAATCCCAGTAATTCGGACGGATGGGCAAATCGATCGCTTTGAAGAGCAATTGGAGATAGCTTCTTCTTGCGGATGCCAGAAAAGTGGTTCGCTTGCTCAACGGACCATCAAATGTTGCGGCCACTTCCGATGCACTCAAGCGGAAATTCCCCTGGACCCGCTTGGTATTACCGGCTTTTTGCTTGAACTGAAAAACCGAACTCAGCGCATTGTCGTATCGGGCATCAAAAGCAGAGGTACTCAACCGCACATCCTCGATGAAACTGACATTCAATATCCCCTGCGGACCGCCGCCGCTGCCTTGTGTGGTGAAGTGATTGATGATGGGCACTTCAATACCGTCGAGGTAAAAAACATTTTCGCTGGGTGATCCCCCACGGATGATGATATCATTCCTAAAACTGCCTCCACCAATACCACCACCAACGCCGGGTAGCGACTGTATCACCTTGCTGATATCGAAATTGCCCCCAGGATTGGCTTTGATGTCTTCTGTAGTTAAGCGTTGGATACTCAACGGACTTTCAATCGTAGCTACTTTAGCGGTATTCCTGCGGCCACTGACCACGACTGTATTCAATTGCTGCACATCAGGGTCCAGCTCCACCTGCAAGCTGGATTCGTTGCCGCTGGTCACAACCAGATTATTGATGATTTTGGTCTGATAGCCCAAAGCACTGAATGAAATGGCATAGCTACCGGGCTGGATTCCTGAAATCCGGAAGCTGCCGGCTGAATCCGAAACCCCTTTCCTGTCCCCCGGTTTAAGTTCGATGGTTATACCTGCCAATAACTGCTGGCTACTGCGGTTAACCACCGTTCCTCCAATGGAACCGGTTCCCTGAGCCAGGGTCTGTGTTGCAGTTGCAGTCAATAAACAAATAATTAAAATGAAATGGGAGAGCTTCTGATGCATAAATCCGGAAAATTTTGTGTTTGGTAGCAGTAAAACACAACTCAATCCAAATTGTTGGACCAAATACACAACTTACCTCATCAAATCCTATTTGTAGTACAAGCCAAAAGCGAAGAAAATGTTGAAAACTGATCAGTTGTCGCATGCATGTCGTAAGGATGCCGTTTTTACATTCGCAAATTCAAACCAATTTTGCACATGACAGGCATTGAACAGCTCAAGGAAATCAGAACCCAAAAAGGTTTGACACAACAGCAGCTAGCTGACCAAACAGGAATCACTTTAAGAACGATTCAAAGGATTGAGAAAGGCGAGGTAAAACCCAGTCTGCACTCCTTGAATGCAATAAGTCGGGAATTGGAAGTTGATTTTGGAGTTGTCGATGCCATTGAGCCTAAGAAACCCAATGAAATAAACATTCAAATCAAAATTACAGACATGAATCAATTATTCAACGACTTGAAAATGCTCTTCAAAAACAACTGGAAAATCCTGCTTGTTATCGTTCTGGTTATATTCTTTTTGACAAACTACGACGCAATAAAAGCGGGCTTTATTGACGGATGGAACAATAAATAGCCATCACTACACCTGGTTTCAAGGCCGGCAGGAATGTAAAATCCCTAATTACAACCTGTCTTCCTACGTGTATCAATCAGGTAATTGATTTTCCAACCGTCAGGCAACTTGACCAATGTAAATGAATTGACACCACAATGGCTGAACTGGCCATTATACACAAAGCGGTAGGGTGTCCATACAATGGCAAGTGCACCATCAATCTTGATGGTTTCAAAGACGATTTGTTCATCAGCTGCCCCTTTGGCTTGTTTACCTACAAATGATACAAAGTTGGCAACCTTGCTTTGACTAACTGCCGTGTTGTCATCTTTGTCAACAACAATGGTCTGCATGATGGCGTTGGGAGCAAAAACGGAAGCGATCGAAATAGAATCGGCATTACGCATGCCGTCGAAAAGTTGCTGAATGACGGCCTTCACGGCGTTTTCATCTTGCTGTAATCCAATCTCTTTTTTATTGAACTGGTATGCATTCCTTTTAATCCACTTATTTGTTCCTTCAAATTTGACTTCTTTGGAAATGGAAAAGGCATTGCCCTTCAAAAGATAAATATGTCTCAAAATGGCTTTTTGATGATCATTGCCATCTTCGCCCATTTTCTCTGTTGTCAATGCAAAATCACCTGAGGGTTCTTTTTGAAAGGACACGATTTTTTCCTGTCCGAAAATTCCATTGGCAACATAACTGGTATCTGCGGCATTTGCATGCGGTTCTTTGGGATACTCAAATCCCATGATATATCCCTTTTGATCATTTGTCAGACTGATGGAAATATTAGCCGACATGGTATATGGTTTTCCAGTCGAATAATCGAGGTAAGTCAGACTGCCCTCCCAAAGACCAACCGATTGCTTCAAATCCATGATTTGAAAGGGTTGTGCATGTGTAAAGAATAACAGAAATACGGAGCATAACAAAAGAGAAATCTTTTTCATGCAGTAAATATATATAATAGCGATAAAAAATTTCACAACAGATGTTGCTGTTTTGAATTGATGTTTATTTAACAAGTCATGCTG
>JBDLUN010000025.1:0-13715 GCA_039805245.1 Bacteroidota bacterium | reverse complement strand
ACCACACGTCGCGCATACTTGAAAGATAAATTTACTGCAAAGGAATACCTGATTGAAAGGGGAGGAGGTTATACCGATCTGGCATACACGATCACATCAGACGCCAAGAGCAGTGCTGCAGACCGATTTGAGGTGGTGTTTAAAACCGCAGCGAATGTGGTAACGGCCGTGACCAATTGGAGCAATGGTGACTACATCAAGGTGTATCCGAACCCGGTAGTAACAAATATGCAGGTGGACTACAAACTGGGCATGCTGCGTGAGTTGACCCTGAAGGTCTACGACATGAGTGGCAGGGAAGTGTTGGAACGCAAGCAGCTGAAGAGTGGCGACCGGGTAAACCTCACCGGACTCCTGCGCGGTATCTATCAGTATCAACTTCTCGACAAAACCGGCAAGTTGATGATGGCTGGCAAGGTGTTGAAGGATTGATCTCCTTTATAATTTTTATTCATGTCAATGGAGCGATAAGAAATATTGGGTTAGTTTTGTTTTGAAGATAGGGTTGACAGGAAATTGGCTTTTGCTGTTGTTTCAACTGAACATTGAATTTGACCTCATGCTGTCTTCTTATTGAAATTCAAAATGACATCAATGAAAAAGATCAATATTGCTGTTGACGGCTGGTCTTCTTGCGGGAAAAGTACCATGGCTAGACAGTTGGCCAAAATACTCAATTATGTGTTTATCGATTCCGGAGCCATGTACCGGGCAATAACCTTATTTTTCATCCGAAATCGAGTGGACCTCTCCGATACACATGCGGTTGGACAGGCGCTCCAAGCCATCCATCTGCAATTTCAATTGAACGGTGAAACGGGCAACAATGAAATCCTGTTGAATGGTGAACCTGTTGAGAAGGAAATTCGGGAAATGGAAGTCGCCCAAAAAGTGAGTGAGGTAGCTGCATTGCAGGCAGTGCGTGAGTTTGCTGTAGCCCAGCAACAGCGCATCGGGCAAGCTAAGGGTGTTGTGATGGACGGAAGGGATATTGGAACGATGGTTTTTCCTGACGCCGAGTTGAAAATCTTCATGACTGCCAGCGAAGCAGTTCGGATTAAACGCCGATTGAAAGAACTGCAACAGAAAAATCCTTCCATTACTGTTGAGGAAGTGGGGGAGAACTTGCGCACGCGTGATCATATCGATTCCACCAGGGCAGTATCACCCTTAAAGCAGGCCGATGATGCCATCATATTGGATAACAGCGAAATGACTCCCGATCAACAGTTGGCTATGGCACTGGAATGGGCAAACCAACGCATCACAGGCTGAACCAACAGATTGGGTCAGTTGGTTACAAGGGGCTGGGCACCGGGAATAAGCGTAGATAATTTAGAGATGACGGCTTCAACAATGGCATCAGGACATGAAGCTCCACTCGTCATCAATATCCTGATGGTGTCTTTTTGAGGCAGGAAATTTTCTTGGATATATTCCTCATGTGTTCTCCAATTGAATCCGCGTATGGTATTGGCATCAATCAAATCGGTTTCTGATTGTATAAAGTAGGTTGGCAGTTTCTCCTCACACAACTCAACCAGGTGCAAACTGTTGCTGCTGTTTCTGCCCCCGATAACAATGGCAATGTCCGCATCCTCTTCCAAAAGCGCACGCACAGCAGTCTGGTTGTCGTTTGTGGCATAACAAAGTGTATCCCTGGTATCTGCAAAGAATGCGGAAACCTTATCGGTATCCAGACCATTCTTGTCTGCAATGATTTGTTTGAGGTAATCCGCAATGGCTTGTGTATCTGTTGCCAACATAGTGGTTTGATTCACCACACCAATTTTTTCCAAATCCTTGGCAGGATTGAAATGTTCGGAATAACGGCCTTTGAAATGGGTGTCGAAATCCGCGTAACTCCTTTGGCCTTTCATGTATTCTCCGAGAATGACCGCTTCCGCCATGTCGTTGATCACCAATGTCGGTGCATGCACATCACTGTGTGAGAAAGTTGCCCTGGTTTCTTCATGGCTGGGTTTACCGTGTACTACAATGCTGTAACCTTTTTGTGCAATCTGCTCGGCCCTGTTCCAGACCTTTTCAACAAAAGGACAGGTAGTATTGTATTGTTCAATTTGAATGCCAATGGCTTTCAACTCTTTTTCAATGGCCAAGGTTGTTCCAAACGCTGGAATAATCACAATATCGTCTGCTGTCAATTCGGAAAAAGGAATGAGCGTCTTACCCTTTGTATCCATCAGAAACTGTAAGCCACTGGCCAACAGGTCTTGATTCACAATGGGATTGTGTATCATCTCACTGAGCAGGAAAATCCGTCTTCCCGGATTCTGGGCAATCGTGTCAAACGCAATCTCTATAGCATTCTCCACACCATAGCAGAAGCCAAAATGCCTGGCCAATTTGATTTGTAACCGGCCCAAATCAAGCTGTGTGGGACTATAATCCTTTTTCAGCTTGTCGGCTTCTTTCCTTTGCTTTTTGATATCGGCTATAAAGGGACTCCTGTACCGCGCAGGTATTGAAAATTGTTTCATCTGATGAATGTAAAATTACTGAAAGATTTAACAACAGCAGGGCTCTTTGGTTCGCTTTTGTGATTTGCAGTTTGGCTCTTATGGGTATTGCGTAACTTTCCACCATGAAAGTGGATTTTAATCAGGTTGATTGGAGCCTCAGGACCAACATCTATGAGGTTAATGTCAGACAGTATTCGGAAAAAGGGAATTTGGCCGCTTTTAGGGAACATATGCCCCGCTTGGCAGACATGGGTGTTGAGACTTTGTGGTTCATGCCCCTGACGCCCATCTCAGTGAAAAACAGAAAAGGAACTCTCGGCAGCTATTATGCCTGTTCGAGTTATGTTGAAATCAACAGCGAGTTTGGAACAGCGGCTGAATTCAAGGAAATCGTAAACTATGCCCATGAATTGGGTATGAAAGTGATTGTAGATTGGGTGGCTAACCATACGGGTTGCGACCATGAATGGACTTTCAGTCATCCTGATTTTTACAAGCGTGATGATGCCGGGCAATTCTATGACAGCCATGGCTGGGATGATGTGATAGATCTGGATTATAGCAACCAGGATATGCGGTTGGAAATGATCAGGTCGATGCGTTTCTGGCTTCAGGAATTCAACTTGGATGGTTTCCGGTGTGATATGGCGATGTTGACACCACTTGATTTTTGGTTGCAAGCCAGATTGTCGCTTGAAAAAGACCATAAACTTTTTTGGTTGGCAGAACTGGATCCGCTCGATAACCCTGATTATGCTCAGGTTTTCGATGCGGCCTATACCTGGAGATGGATGAACACAGCCAAACAATGTGCCGATCAGGGTGCTCCCCATATTCACGATTTGCGGCATGTGCTTGGCCAATACGCTGAAGCACGATTCAAGGATTTTTGTCCGGCCTGGTTCACCAGCAACCACGATGAAAACAGTTGGAATGGCACAGAACAAGAGAAATACGGCGAAATGGCACTTCCGTTGGCAGTATTTTCTGCAACATGGAAGGGCGTACACTTGATGTATAGCGGACAGGAAATGCCCAATCCCAAAAGGTTGGCGTTTTTTGATCACGATCCCATTGATTGGAACAATCAACCGCGCTTGCATGATTTCTATAAAAAGTTATTCGAAATGCGCAGGGAACATGATGCATTCAATGTATCAGGAGATGAAAAGGCTTGTCATCTGCTTTGGAATAATGTTGATCACCACGTGCTCACTTTTTTCAGACAAGGACCCTCTGGATCAGCATTTATTGCAATCAACCTCTCACCATGGACACTTTCGCATGTGGAATTTGATGGAGAATCATTGACAGGGCGCTACAGGGAATTGTTTACAGATGAAATACGCGATTTCGTTGGGGGCAATCAGGTCATCCAACTCCAGCCCTGGGGTTATCAGGTTTGGTTGAAATAAAAAAGGGACACCCCTTGGGCATCCCTTTTTTTATCAGGTGACCGACATTATTCGGTAATTTCTATTGGGTATTGATAAACACCTTCATAGCCGGGATAGAAACCTTCCAGCAATACTTTTTTAGGAGACTTGGCCATGGCGGCATTGAGCTCGTCAACAGTCTTTACTTCTGCTCCATTAACCTTCAGGATAACAAAGCCATCCCTCATCCTGGTTTGGTCGTCTATCAAGCCAGAGCCGATCTTGGTAACCACTACACCGCCCTTTACACCAAACTCTGTTGCTTTCTTTTTATCAAGTGCCTGGATCTCAGCTCCTAATTTCTGAGAGATTTCATTCTTTACCAGTTCCATATTGCCTGCCTTGTTTTTCAAAACAATTGAGGTTGTGTATTCTTTTCCAGCCCTTATGTAAGCAACTGAAACTTTGTCTCCAGGCTTATATCCTGCCACTTGCTCTACCATTTCACTGCCGGAAGTTACTTTGACACCATTTATTTTACTGATGTAATCGCCGCTTTGAATACCTGTTCCATTCATAGCGCCATCTTTGGAAACATCCAATACCAAAACACCCTGTCCTTCCTTATAATTCAATTTGGTTTTTTCTGATTCAGGAGCTGATTCCGGCAAATAGCTGATGCCCAAATAAGCCCGCTGAACAGTACCGTATTGCAAAAGGTCATTGATGATTTTTTTGACAATATTGACGGGTATGGCATAAGAATAGCCGGCATAAGCGCCAGTCGGAGAAGCAATGGCGGAAACTATCCCAACCAATTCACCATTGGTATTCACCAATGCACCACCTGAATTGCCCTGGTTGACAGCTGCATCGGTCTGGATGAATGACTCAATGGGGGAGGCACTCCTCCTGGAATTCAATCCAAGTGACCTGGCCTTGGCACTCACAATACCCGCAGTTACAGTTGTTTCCAAATTAAGCGGATATCCAACGGCAACAACCCACTGGCCCAATTTGACCTGGTCTGAATTCCCATACAGCAGGAAATTCAAGCCCTTTTCTTCAATTTTAATCAGTGCCAAATCGCTGCTTGGGTCAGTTCCAATCAATTTTGCTTTGTATTGCTTTTTGTTATTGAGCGTAACGTTGATATCACTGGCCTGTTCAATTACGTGGTTGTTGGTTACGATGTAACCATCTTCACTGATGATGACACCTGAACCACTGGCGCGCTGTGGAACGCTTCTCATTTGCGGACCACTGAAGAAATCATCGAGGAAATCTTCCCCGAAAAAGTCACTGAACGGGCTCCTTCTGGTTTTGGGAAGGTTATTGCTGGCCTGACTGTTGCCAATGGTGGTTGTGATGTGAACCACAGCCGGAACGGCGGCCTGAGATGCGGGTTGGAAATCTACTGGCTGCCCTGGTGCATTGTTTTTGCTGTCGAAAAATCCTGCATAACTGGCAGGCAGTTTGCCGTTTTGCTCTTGAATCAATCCTGGTTTTCTGATGAATGAATCATAACCAAACATGGCTGCAGTAGAAGTTACAGCACTGATCAGAACAACCGTTAATGTTTGTTTCATGTTCATGGTATTTTTTTTATTATTAAGCAAATTTGATGCCTCTCGACTGCAAATAAGTAAACCTGTCGGAATTTCAGTCAACCTGTCATCCTATTTAACAATTTATTACACGCTAATGAGGAATTCCATGGTATCTACACCATCGGGGAAATCGCTCATTTCTGGCATTTGTGCCTTGCCAAACGGGATAAATCCTTGACCTACAATACATTGTATTTTTTCCATATCCAACCCTCCGGTCAGTATATCCACATCTTCATAAAAACAATAATGGAGTTGGGAGATGGGGGAAAAGGGGCTTTCATTTTCCAGCAAAACAATGGAGTCATTGGACATGTAATACCGGTTGTTCATGATGGCAATGGTGAGCTGGTAGTCGAAATTATTCCTGTATTTTTCGTGGTCCCTGAAATAGCCGTATTTCCTGAATGCATCCAGCATAGGCAGAAAATCATACACTTTGGGAACAAAAACCTGGGTAACATTTCGGCATCCCAATCCAAAGTAAAGATGCACATCATCTGCCAGTTTTGCAAGTTCATTTGCACTTTCCGCGCCTGTCAGGATGGCAACAGAAGTCCTGTTTCTGCGGATGATATGTGGGAATCTGGCAAAATACTGTTCAAAATACCGAGAACTGTTGTCTGAGCCGGTGGCGATATAGGCATCGCAGCCTTTCAACATGTCATCCAACTTGATGAACTGTTCGATTTCCGGCTCCCATCTTACGAGTTGTTCAATGATATGTTTGATGAGGACCTGGTCTTTGGAAGAAAGTTTTATCCGCTGATGGTGTCCGGATAAGAATATGCACAGCAAATAATGAAACCCCACCAGAGGGATGTTGCCGGCCATGACCAACCCTACGGTTTTGGGGGATGCCTGCACTTCCTGAACATCATATCGAACTGCAAACTGTTCAAGAACATCGCCATTCAGCATGTTTTGGGCAACCATCAAACTGGCATGTCTGGTAAATTCATCCGAAAACCAGCGGTTTTGTTCATAAGCCCTGATTCTGGCGTTTTGGTAGGACTCTTCATCTGCCATCAGGTATTCACCCAATCTGACCAATAACTCAATGCGTTTATTTAAATTCATTTTCAATTTTTCAGATCATTGGTTTATCTTTATTCCATCGCTCTGTGCAAAAATAGAGCCAAATTGAACCTCAAAAAAACGCAATATCATGGCAATTAAAATTACTGATGAATGTATCAATTGTGGTGCCTGTGAACCGGAATGCCCCAATAACGCCATTTATGAAGGCGGTGTGGAGTGGGCAGTATCCGAAGGAACATCCGTAAAAGGACAATTTTCCCTCATGGATGGTTCTTTAGTTGATGCCGATCACAAAAACAGTCCAATCAGCAATGATACTTATTATATTACCCCAAACAAATGCACTGAATGTCAGGGATTCCATGAAGAACCCCAATGTGCTGCTGTTTGTCCTGTTGATTGTTGTGTACCTGATGAAATGTATGTAGAAACAGTTGAAGAATTGATGGCCAAAAAAGAAAAGCTGCATCTCTAAAAGCCTCATTTTAGCAAATCATAAAGGGTGATTGCCGGCAACGGCCATCACCTTTTCTTATATTTGCAGGTATCTGAACAAATTTAAACCCGTTAACATGGGAAAACCTAAAATTGCTTTTGTTACCGGAGGATATTCCGCAGAAGCGGAAATTTCCTACAAAAGCGCTTTGACCATCCAACAGCACCTGGACCAATCCCGGTACGATGTATATAAGATTGATATCAGGACCGACAACTGGGAATACATCAGTCAGCAAGGTGCCAGCTTTGCAGTTGACAAACAGGATTTTTCGCTGCTACTGCCGGAAGGTCGGGTTGTTTTTGATGCTGTTTTTATTGGTATTCACGGAACGCCGGGCGAGGATGGCAAACTGCAGGGGTATTTCGACTTGCTGAATATCCCCTACACATCATGTGATACCACCACCTCTGCCATAACTTTCAATAAGCGATATACCGTCGCTGTGGCCGCTGCTTCCGGATTCAACGTGGCCAAGTCAGTTCACCTCTTCAAGCAAACCTACAAACAGTCAAATCCATTGCCCAATACGCTGCAATTTCCCGTTTTTGTTAAACCCAATAACGGAGGTTCTAGCATTGGTATGAGCAAGGTATCAGATCCTGCCCAGTTGGATAAGGCCATCGAAAAGGCTTTCGAGCAGGATGATCAGGTGCTCATAGAAGAATTTATCAGTGGAAGGGAATTCACCATCGGTGTTTTCAAATCCAAAGGTAAAATCATTACCCTGCCATTTACCGAAATCATCACGGAAAACGATTTCTTTGATTTTGAGGCCAAGTATAAAGGGAAATCAAGCGAAATCACCCCTGCAGACTGCAGTGAGGTGATCAGTTCACAAATCAAAGAAGCAGCTGCAGGAATTTATGCAGTTTTCAATTGCAGGGGTATTGTACGGATGGATTTTATCTATAATGAAAAGGTGAACCAACCGTATTTGCTTGAAATCAATACGGTACCCGGACAAAGTGCTGCGAGCCTGGTGCCGCAGCAGGTAGCAGTCATGGGGGGCTCATTATCAGACTTTTACAGTATGTTGATTGATGAGGCACTTGAATCAAAACAAACCAAGGGGATATGATTTTTTCCTCCATAACCAAAAGACCCCTCTGGCAAAATATCTTGGCCGGCATGGGTGTTTCCATTTCCTTTGTGGCCATCTTTTTGCTGTTCCTGAACATCATTACCAATCATGGGGAATACCTGACCGTTCCAGAAGTAAGTGGTAAGGATTACAGCAAAGTTGTGGATGACTTGGAAAGCAAGGGTTTTGAAGTGGTTGTTCAGGATTCCATTTATGTGGATAGCTTGGCACCCAATATTGTAATCAAACAATTTCCTGAACCTGAAGCAACAGTTAAGGTGAACCGGATTATCTACCTCACCATCAACCGGATGATTCCGCCCACCATTGCCATGCCAAACCTGATTGGCATGAGCCTCCGGAATGCTTTGCTGGAACTGCGCTCACTGGGATTGAAATTGGGTGACACTTCTTTTGTTCCTGATATTGCCAAAAATGCGGTAAAGGAACAACTGACGGGTGGAGCAGCCATCAAACCAGGCGACCCAATCAGGATGGGGTCAGTAATCGACCTATTAATTGGTGCAGGATTGGGTGGTGATGAGTTGCCTGTTCCTGATTTGTTCGGCTTGAATTACCAGGAAGCTCGATTGGTCATGGAGGTCAACGGACTTACTCCCGGTGTGGTTGTACTGGATGAAAACTTGACAGATACCAGCGCTGGCTTTGTATATTGGCAAAATCCCCCACCACTCAATGAGCTCATGCAGCCCAATAAAATCCGTTCCGGTCAGCTTATGGATATTAAATTGGGCGTTTCCAAACCAGAAAGGAATCTGGATTCCCTTAACTTGCCAAATAGATAAATGACATTATAATTTACAATGATGAAAACAATTGACGTAAAACAACTCCAAACCAGAATTGAAGCAGGAGAGAACCTTAACCTGGTTGACGTGAGAGAACCATCAGAAAATGCCGAGTTCAATATCGGAGGTATTTTGCTCCCCTTGGGTGAAATTAGGGTAGGAGATACCGCGTCGATAGATCATCTCAAGGATGAGGAAGTAATTATATATTGCAGAAGCGGCAACCGAAGCGGCCAAGCCTGTATGGTACTTGAGTCTCTCGGATTCAGCAATGTGATCAATGTTACCGGTGGTATGCTTTCCTGGAGGGATAGTTTTCCAGGTTAAGGTTACTGTTTTTGGAGATAACCCAAATCGGCGATTGCTTTTCGCATCATCATATCTATCAGTTCCTTACTAAATTTTTCTATGGAGTTGGGGTTGAGTGACTCCGTTTGGATTGTCCAAATCAAGGTTCCGCTAGTGGCATCAAAAAGATTGCCTTCCATGAAATAGGTTTTGTCTGTTACGTAATAACCCGGGTCATAAATATAGGGATACCAATAGGTATAAAATCCCCTAAAGTGCAGTCCATATCCTGGGTAGGGGCCGTAGTAGGACATCCCGCCATGCAGGTATCGGGTTTCACTTTTTTTATCAACCAAATTGATGGTGAAGATCAGTTCACAGTTCAGTGATTTGATTTTATCCATCATGGATTCCACTGGCGGCGGGGCTTTCTCTGCAATATTGGGCATAAAATAATCCCTGCTTTTTTCCGCGCTATAGCCTTGTACCCTGGTTGAGCTGGCCATCTCCTCTTCGAGATGTTCCCGCACATGTGGGTTTTTCACTAAGGCGGCAACAAATATTTTTGTTACCGGATTCGTTAGCTTGAATCCATTGTTGCTCCAGGTATAATTCACTTTGTTGGCGGGGCCGCAAGACCACAATCCGTAAACAATGACAATCAGCAATGTTGTTTTAATGAATGCGTATTTCATGAATCAGACTTTTCTGCAACATAAAAATATAGGGCCGATCTGATCAGATCGGCCCCATGATAAATATGTAAAAGCTGATTATTGGCAATTAATGTTGGCTCAAAGGTTGATGGTGCATCCTATCATAAAGTTCACACCTGCCATAGGGAAATAGAAATTATTCCTGCTGATTTCGCCACCAAACTGGTAAGTATAGGTATAGCCATTGGGCGAATAACGGATATTCCAAAGGTTGTTGACTTGCACAAACAACGCAATTGACTTGATTTTCTTCAAGCTGATATCGTGGGTATAATGCAAATCCTGCGTGAAATACGGGGCCAGGCTTCTGTCTTTTCTTGATGTATTGTCCAAATACTGTCTGCTCACATATTTTGATAACAACCTGAATTCACCGTTCTTCCATGCGGAATAGGACAATAGGGCATTATTGACAACTGCCGGTGAAAAGGAAAGGTTAGTATTCCTAAACAGTGTAGCTACCTGATCACCTGCATCATAATCATCGTAGTAATCTGTAAATGACTTGATCTTGTTTTGGCTGAGGGCAAGATTATTGCTGATTTTGAATTTGGAGGTTAATGTCAGGTTTGCCTCCAATTCAACTCCCGCCCGGTAGCTGTTGCGTATATTGGTTCTGGTATAGGTACCCACATCATTTACTTTACCGGTCAAAACGAGCTGGTTTACATAGAACATGCCATAAACTGTTGTCACAAGATTCAGCTTGCCAAGATTGGTCTCAAAACCGCTTTCAATATCATGCAGTGTTTCGTGTTGGGGTTGGGTATTGGCTCCGGCTTCAAAGTCGTCACGGTTGGGTTCCTTATTCGCCGTGGCATAAGACAAGAATGCTGAAAAGTTATTCCTCGTATATCTCGCACCAATCTTAGGATTCGCAAAAAACCAGTTTTGGTCGATTTTCAAATCCGGATTGTCTCTGAACCCATCAATTTGATAGGCTACTGACCTGAGTTGCAGGTCTGCGAAAAGCTTCCATTTCCCCATTTTACCGAGCCATTTGCCAAAAAGGTGTTGCTCCATTTTGGACGCATCATGGTCGTACCACTTTTTATCTTTGGGAATGGCATTGGCCGCCCAAATGATTTTTCCAAAGTGCTGACCTCGGTATAAATTGGTTCCTCCACCCCAAATCAACTCCTGATTCTCCTTGTTCTGTTGAAAAGAGAAATTGCCGCCGTAGTAAATATTGTCTAACCAAAGCTGCCTGACCAGGTCTGTGCCGGTGAGCACGGTACCATTGAATTGGGGTGCTGTCAGGCCATATTTTTCGTACGGTTCTGATGCCTTGTATTGTTCGTAGTAACCTGCACCAGTAGTTGCAAAGGTAGCTACAGACAGGTTCCAGGATGGGCTCAAAACCTTGTTGTAGAAGAGCTGATAGTGAGTTTGGGTGTAGTTGTCTGTTTCATTTTCATAAGGGGAATCAGGCTTTTCCAAACCTGCTTGATTATAAGTTCGGTCGGTTGTTAGTTTGTCTTCCGGAACGCCATACCAAGCCTGGTAAGTTTTTTCTTTGCCGGAAAAAATATTCATCCGCAATGAGGAAGATGTTTTAATGCTGGCAGCAGACACATAAAATGATTGCAGATCACTTGTGGCCCGATCGATGTATCCTTCACTCGAGAGGGATGAAAGCCTTACGTCAACTGAATATTGCCCCTTAATCAACCCTGTTCCCGCTTTGATGGTGTGTTTGCGTGATTGGAATGACCCCAGACTGTTGCTGATTTGTCCGTATGCCTCTTGATTGACCTCATTGGTCAGCAGGTTGACAGTCGCTCCAAAAGCACCTGTTCCGTTTGAACTCGTGCCCACCCCCCTTTGTACTTGGATGCTGTTGGTGGAAGAGAGGATGTCTGGCAGATTGACCAGAAAAACACCCTGTGATTCAGCATCATTATAGGCGATGCCATTGAGCGTGAAGTTTATTCTGGCTGGGTCTGTTCCCCTGATGCGGATGCCAGTATACCCAAATCCATTGCCCGCATCAGAATTGGCAACAGCTGCCGGAAGCTGGTTCAGCAGTAAGGGAATGTCTTGGCCCAAGTTGTTTTTTTCAATCGTTGCTTTTTGAATGATGGATTGGGTAAACGGATAATCTTTTCCAGCCCTCACCGCCTTGATTTCAATGGATGGCATCAATTTGGGCTGTTTGGCAATTGCTTTTAAACTGTCTTTGGGAACGGAATCCTGTGTGTAGGCATTGCTGAAACTTACACCAATCAGCAAGAGCGCTGAAGAAATGATTTTTGTGCGATTCATACTGTTTTTGTTTTGTCTGATAGTGAAAAAATATCAGTCAGGTTGACAAAAACAGGAAAGGATAACAAGAGCTGTTTCTTCCTTCCCTGCGCAGGCATTATCCTGATCAGGTTCTAACGGGTTTGATCTCAGCCGCAAACATTGCAGCACCCCGGGAACGATGCAAAATTATGTTTTTGTGTGAAATGTGAAGTCATATATCTGTAAATTCATGCTACGGTAACATTTTGGTTAGCCATCCGTTTAGGTTTCAATTAATTTAAACTTTCAATTTATGAGGTACATCTTTTTGTTTTTGTTCAGTATAAATGCAATGCTTGCAACGAGTCAGGACAAGGTAATTATGAACGATAAAAATGTAGTACTCCGGGATCTGGATGATTTTACTGGAATCTCTGTAAAAGGGCCATTCAAGGTTTATTATTCCCAGAGTGCCAAATATGCAGTTGGGGTGAGTGCTTCTACTGAATCAGCCAGGGATAAAATCATTACCCGTGTATCTGCAGGAATTTTGCATGTGGAGTTGGAAGGCAGCAACATAGCCTGGTGGGGTAAAAATCCTGAATTCAAGATTTACATTTCATCACCACAGTTGAAAAATATTCAGGCCTCTGGTGCAGTTGATTTTCTCATCACTGACATCATCAAGTCTGAAGAGCTTAACCTCAGATTTACTGGTGCGAGTGATTTCTCCGGCAAGCTTGATTGCAATGCTTTGATGATCCAATTTACAGGCGCGTCGGATATTGAAATCATGGGCAGGGCAGATAGGGTTAATGCTGATATTACTGGGGCGAGCAAACTTTCAGGAGCAGCTTTAAAGGCCATTGATGCAGAATTGAAAGCCACAGGGGCATCAACCATCAAGCTGAGTGTGTCCGGAAATTTAGGTGCAATTGCATCTGGCGCAAGCAATATCATTTATTATGGAACACCCAAGAGCATTTCCTCGAGGGCATCTGGAGCAAGTAGTGTGAAAAAAGGATCCTGAAAATAAATTGGGAGAAAATTAAAAAAGCAACCGTAAGGTTGCTTTTTTTTGTTGCGAAGGCTGGGATCGAACCAGCGACCTTCGGGTTATGAGCCCGACGAGCTACCGCTGCTCTACTTCGCATTGCAAAGATAAGGGAAAATCTAATATGGGCAAAACAATTTTGAAGATGTTACCTTTGCAGCAAGCATGCGATCAGGATTTGTAAATATCATCGGAAAACCCAATGCAGGAAAAAGCACACTGTTGAATGCATTGATAGGAGAAAAGTTGGCAATAGTGTCTTCCAAAGTGCAAACAACAAGGCACCGCATAAGGGCGTTTTTAAATGGACCGGATTATCAAATAGTTTTTTCAGATACACCCGGAGTCATTGAGCCAAAATATAAACTGCATGAGCGCATGATGGAGGCTGTCAGATCAAGCATGGAAGATGCTGACGTCTGTTTGTTGATGGCTGACATTAGAGATGATTTTGAAGAATTGGATGCCATGTTTACAGCACTTTCCCTCAAAGTGAAGGCCATCCTGGTCTTGAATAAAACAGATATGGTCA
>JBDLUN010000024.1:0-15801 GCA_039805245.1 Bacteroidota bacterium | reverse complement strand
TCCTGTTCCCAGACAATCCCGACAAACAATACCGTGAAGTACTCGTACTGGTTCGCCCCAACGAGCTGAAAGAGAAGTGGGACGGCAGAAGACATCGCGCGGCTGAAGCCACAGCCCTTTCGGGCATTGAGACCATCATCTGGTTGGATACCCTTGACGGAATGCTGCAACCCATGATCCACCTGGCCGACAATATCTACCTCAATACCAACGAAAATGACCGCAAGGCCAACCTCTTGGCTGTAAGGGACTACCGCTATGCTCAGGAGATGATGGCTCGCTATCCCCTGCACAACTATAAAAGGTCTGCAAGGATCATGAGAGACCTTCGCGCTGTAAAATCAGCAGCGGAAGTTGCTGTCATGCAACAGGCAGTGGACATCACCGAAAAGGCCTTCCGCCGCTTGCTACAGTTTATCACCCCTGGTGTTTGGGAAAACCAGATTGAAGCAGAAATCATACACGAATTCATGATCAACCGGTCAGCCGGACCCGCATACAGCTCCATCATCGCTTCAGGCGACAGGGCAAGGACCCTGCACTATGTGGCCAACAACCAGGAATGCAAAGATGGTGAAATGGTGCTGATGGATTTTGGTGCCGAATACGGCGGTTACTGCGCAGACCTCACCAGAACGGTACCGGTCAATGGCAAATTCACAAAAAGACAGAAAGAAGTCTACAATGCCTGTCTGCATCTGCACGACTATGCCAAAAGCATACTCAAACCAGGCATCCACATCCTCAAATACCATGATATGGTGGGCGATGAAGCCACGAAGCAGTTCCTGAAAATCGGACTAATCAGCAAAGCAGATGTGAAAAACGAATCTCCGGGCAACAGGGCATACAGAAAATATCTTTACCATGGCATTTCCCACCACCTCGGCATTGATGTGCACGACTTAGGCACCAAAACCGAACCGCTGAAAGAAGGGATGGTATTGACCGTTGAACCCGGCATTTATATTGAAGAGGAGCAAATGGGCGTGAGAATAGAAAACAATATCTGGATAACCAAAACCGGCAACAAAGACCTGTTTAAAAACATACCAGTCAAGGCCGATGAGATTGAACGCCTGATGAAACGCTAATCTCGTGCCTTTTGCCTCATGCCTTTTGCCTTGTGCCTTGTGCCTTGTGCCTTATGCCTCGTGCCTCATAAATCAACCCAACCATGAAACAAATCCCAAATCTCTTCACCTTACTCAACCTGTGCTGCGGATTCATCGCCATCATCCTGATCCTCCAAACCGGTGAGTCCATAGTAAGCTTGCAGGACGGGGCCTGGCAGATTTTCCTGCCAGAAAGGATCTGGTGGGCGTCGGTTTTCATCGGTATAGCTGCTATCATCGATTTCCTCGACGGCTTTGTGGCCCGTCTTTTTAAGGCCACCTCCGAGATGGGCAAGCAGCTAGACTCACTTGCGGATGTGGTTACCTTTGGTGTTGCTCCTGGATTGATTCTCTTTCAACTGCTGAGGATCACCTATGCACAGGAAGTTGATGGGATGGATACTGCCATAGGTTGGCTTTTGCCCTCTATGCTCTTCCCAATGGGTGCAGCATGGAGACTTGCCCGTTTCAATATCGATACCACCCCAAGAGAGGGCTTTGAGGGCGTACCCACACCTGCAGCAGGATTACTGATAGCCTCTTTCCCCCTCTTGCTACTTTACAACAACTACAATATCCAATCAGTACTCCTCAACAAATGGGTGTTGTATGCCATCATCCTATTGGTATCCTGGCTGATGGTTTCCCGATTGCCCCTGCTCAATCTCAAATTCAAATCATGGGGATTGGCAGAGAATAAAGCACGATACCTGCTCATCACTCTTTCAGTCCTCTCCATTCCTTTCCTGGGATGGCTTGCCGTTCCATTCATTTTCTTCAGCTATATTGCAGTATCTTTGCTGTTCAAAAACAAGACCACATGACCTACAGTGTTGCCATCAATATCATGCCCCTGAAAGACCTGCTTGACCCGCAAGGCAAGGCCGTGTTGGGCGGACTGCACAACCTGGGACTGCAACAAATTGGCGATGTCAGGATAGGCAAGCGCATCACCCTGCAAATTGAAGCTGCAACTGAGGCTGAAGCCATTGCCGCTGCAGAACAGGCTGCCTCCAAACTCCTCGCCAACCAGGTGATGGAGCACTTTGAGATCAGCATCATCTGAGTTCCACAACATCCTTAACATGCTGTACATCGTACCCACTCCGATAGGTAATCTGGCCGATATGACCTATAGGGCGGTCACCGTATTGCAAAGCGTGGACACCATCCTTGCGGAAGATACCAGAACATCGGGCGTATTGCTGAAACATTACAGCATCAGCAAGCCACTATTTTCGTATCACCAGCACAACGAACATAAAATCACTGAACGGATTGTTCAGGAAATCCATGCTGGCAAAACCATGGCCCTCATCACAGATGCAGGCACTCCGGGTATTTCTGATCCGGCATTTTTTTTGGTCAGGGAGTGCATTAAAAATGACATCAAAGTTGAATGCCTGCCAGGGGCAACGGCTTTCGTTCCGGCATTGGTGAACAGCGGATTGCCCACAGACAGTTTTTGTTTTGAGGGATTCCTGCCCATAAAAAAAGGTAGGCATACTTTGCTGACGGCACTTGCAGCCGAAAAAAGAACAATCATCCTGTATGAGTCTCCTGTACGCCTGGTCAAAACCCTGCTGCAACTCATCACTTATTTCGGTCAGGAAAGGCCCTGCTCCGTTTCAAGGGAATTGTCCAAAAAATTTGAAGAAACCGTTCGGGGTAGCCTGCAGGAAGTTCATGACCATTTTGCCGCCAAGGGTGTAAAAGGGGAGATCGTCATTGTCATCGGTGGCGCATCAGATGAATAGGGTGTCAGGTCTGCAAATTATATCATCGTGGATGCAGGAGCAGGGGCGCAAGCCATTCGCTTTTCAGCTGGAAACCTGGCAACATATTGCTGAAGGCAAAAGTGGACTCGTCAATGCCCCAACAGGCTGTGGCAAAACCTATTCCGTTTTTTTAGGTGCCCTGATCAGTTTCATCAACGCGCATCCAGACAATTGGCAAAAACGTCAAAAAAACAAGCTCCGGCTATTGTGGGTAACCCCATTAAGGGCATTGGCCAAAGATATTGGCAGGGCCATGGAAGAAGTGTTGCAGGAACTGCAAATGCCCTGGCAGGTGGGCATCCGCAATGGCGATACCCCTATGGCAGAACGTCAAAAGCAAAAGGCATCGCTGCCAGAAATCCTGATCATTACACCTGAGAGCCTACACCTGCTGATCTCCAGCAAAGACCATGTTACCGTTTTTGAAAACCTCGAAGTCATCGCCGTAGACGAATGGCATGAACTGATAGGTTCCAAAAGGGGGGTACAAACTGAACTCGCCATCAGCAGGATTATCCATTGCAATCCGATTAAGCAACCTTCGGTTTGGGGCATTTCCGCAACAATCGGCAACCTGGAGGAAGCCAGGGATGTTTTACTCCACCCTGTCCTGATGCAAAATGGCAGTTCGGCCAACGGTATGATCGTGAAAGCCACCCTGGAGAAGGATATTGAAGTCATTCCGGTATTTCCTGACGAGGTGGAATCCTACCCTTGGGCTGGCCATCTGGGCATCAAATTGGCGCATCAGGTGCTGCCCATCCTGGAAAAAAGCAGATCCACCCTGATCTTCATCAACACCAGAGGGATGAGTGAAATCTGGTACCAAACCTTGCTGCAAATAGCTCCTGAACTGGCCGGTACTATCGCCTTGCACCACGGCAGCATCGACCGGGAACTGCGTCTTTGGGTGGAAGAAGCCTTACATGCCGGCAAACTCAAGGCGGTGGTTTGCACAGCCAGCCTGGATCTGGGCGTAGACTTCAGGCCTGTGGAAACAGTCATTCAGGTCGGCTCACCAAAAGGCGTAGCCCGATTTCTACAAAGAGCTGGGCGAAGTGGGCATGCACCTGGAGAAAAAAGTCGCATCTATTTCTTGCCTACCCACTCGCTGGAACTGCTGGAGGCGGCTGCCTTGCAAGATGCTTTGCAAGACAAAAAAGTGGAATCCAAAATACCACTATCGCTCTGCTTTGATGTACTTACCCAATACCTCTGCACCCTGGCAGCAGGAACGGGCTTCAGTCAGGCTGATATTTACAATCAAGTTATCCAAACCCATTGTTACCGGGAAATGTCGGTTGATGAATGGCAAAAGGTACTGCAATACATCACCACGGGTGGAAACGCACTTCTGCAATACGATGAATACCAAAAAGTAATCCTTGAAAATGGTGTTTACAAGATGGAAGGTAGACGCAATGCGATGCGCCACCGGATGCACATTGGCACCATTGTGAGTGACGCCATGATGAAAGTGAAATGGGTTGGCGGTGGTTACGTGGGTGTGATTGAGGAATGGTTCATCTCCAAACTCAATCCGGGAGATGTATTTTCACTTGCCGGCAGAAACCTTGAACTGGTATCTGTGAAAGACATGACGGTATTGGTACGCAAGAGTAATGCCAAAAAGTCGATCGTCCCTTCCTGGATGGGCGGACGTATGCCTCTGACAGCCAATATGGGCGTGTTATTGCGAAATAAACTTGCTGAGGCTGCAACATCCGATCCTGATGATCCCAGCCTCCGCAAACTTCAACCTATTTTCAACCTGCAACGCGCATTGTCTGCCATTCCCTCCGCAGATGAATTGCTGATTGAATTGATACAAACCAAAGACGGCTACCACCTTTTTGTCCATACGTTTGAAGGCAGGCTGGTGAATGAAGCCATGGCGGCCATCCTCGCCTGGAGGATAACCCGCCATCACCCCATCACCTTTTCCTTTGCGATGAACGACTACAGCTTTGAGCTGCTCAGCGACCAGCCCATCCCTTTGGATGAAAGCAACGTGCAGGCATTATTCTCCTCGGCTGACCTAACGGCAACCATTCAGCAAAGTGTGAATGCGACTGAAATGGCGAAAAGAAAATTCAGGGATGTGGCGGTAATTGGTGGACTCGTATTTCAAGGGATGCCCGGCGAACAAAAGAAGGCGAGGCACCTGCAATCATCCACTTCACTCCTTTTCAATGTGTTCATGGAGTATGATCCTGACAATATCTTGCTCCGTCAAGCTTTTCAGGAGGTCATGGACGACCAAATGGAAGAGAGCCGTTTGAGAGAGATGCTGAAGCGGATTGAAAAATCCAAAATAATCATCACCAGACCTGAAAAGCTTACCCCGTTTTCATTCCCGGTAAAAGTTGACTCCATGCGGGAAAGCATGTCTTCTGAAAAATTGGAAGATAGAATCAGGAAAATGCTTGCTGAGTCATTGCAGATGAAAAAATAAGCAAGTCAGCGTCATTCAGACAAGCCAAGCTTTTTCAAACCGGCCTTACCCATGGCCCTTCCAAGAATTTGTCCGTTTACAATGGCATCCTTGAAATGGATCCCCCCTGCAAACCTGGACTGGCTGGCCTCTTCAGCCGCCTGCTTAAAAGAGGAAAACTTCCTATCGGCTATACCATAACGCCTCTCTACCGTATCGGTATAGGCAAAACCATCCCCTACCAAGTGGGTAAGCACCTCAGCTGCTACACTGGATACAACAGAGTGCCCACTGGGATATTCCGGAAATGGCGGGGTCTGGAGAAAGGGTTTCCAAGCTGGATCGATGAGCTTACGAATGGCTGTCTCAGGCCTTATGCGGTCGGTCCGGTACTTCTCCCGCCAGCACAACCAGAAGCCATCCATCATACACATGGCCAAAACTGCACGCAACTTCAAGCTGGCCTCGAAATCAAGATTGGCTTGGCTTGCCGCAATACCGGCAATACCCATCCAATGAGCACCGGGCGAAATCTTTTTCAATCCAATCAACAAATGTCCATTGTCAGACAAGGCAAACGGATTGCAATCCCAAAATGCAGCGATATCACGTCCAAGACCATTTTTATCGGCTTCATAAACGGCCAGGGCTGACTGGTAAAATCCTGAATTTTTCGCTGTATTGTATGGAACAGGGGAAGGAATTACAAAATCATCCAGTTTGCTGGAGTCAATGGTAAAAGGCCTGATTTTGGCAAAAAACGGTTCAACTGCGGGGAAGTATCCTGGAGGTGTAGGATACCATTTGCCATCCTTTTTGGAAGGGGCATATCGGGTAAAGGCGCTCAATTGCTTGTACCCATCAGACCTGGCATACTGCAAGAGGTGGTTGGCGATAGAATCTGCCAGAAGCTGACTGGCTAGGATTGTTTTCTCTGACATCCCTGCATCAACACATGAGTCTTTGAATCGGGTCAACCAGGTATTCATCAGGGTGCCTGAGGGTTGTAGTTTACCAGACACTCCTGCCATGGCCATTACGGCGGTAAGCCGCGCATCAGCATCAGCCACCTTCTTACCTTGGTAAGGGATATATCCATTGAGACTATCCGTAAAATCAGGACCTGTAGGATTAAAAAAAGTAAGTGCTTGGTAGCCTGCCAAACAGGTATAGGCATAAAAGCGGGCAGCGAGTGGCGGATTGGAAACATCATGCACCATCATTTCGGTCGACTGCTCCAAGACCCTGTCAATCGCATCTGTACCCAATTGCTTGGGAGCTGTCACGGGTGACTGACAACCGAAAATGCAAATCAGCCCCAAGAGGACAAGATTAAACCGCATAATCATTTCATTTTGTTGTATTCCCTGATGCCTACATTGTTGATACCCACCAACAATTTGCGACCTATGGTTTGCACTGACCTGATATCTCCACGCAACCAGAGCCCGGTTTGTACAGCCGGCATGGCACTGAATTGGAGATTGCCATTTCCCTTCAGCAACAATCCATTACCCGCATCCATATTGCCCAATCTCAAACGGGCATGGTGGATATTGCCACACAGCAAAAGATCCGTTTTGCCGTCGTCATCAGCATCCCATGCAGCTGCTACAAATACCGGGAAACCCTGCACTTCATGGGGAAGTTCAACTTCCTTGAATTTTTCAGTGGTGGTCCAGGTAAAAAGGGTTGTTTTCAAAACCTTTGCATCGGCAACAGTGGCATCTTTCAATTCCTCTTTGGTGAAAACCCCATCCCATCCGGCCTCTGCATAACTGCCATAGTCAGTAAACCTCGTCCGCATCATGGTAATCTGATCCAATAATTCATCACGGGTAGGAAAAAGGACTTTCTTACCCATAACATAACTGGTGAGCATGGGGTCTACTGCTCCATTGGCATCAAAATCTTTGGCGTACAATTCCAACGGCTCTCCCGGCTTCACTTTCAGTTGTGCATTTTCTCCAAGATTGCCCAAAAGGAGCTCTGGTTTGCCATCGCCATTGAAATCTGCAGATTCAATAGTATTCCACAAGCCGCTGGGCGACTGATTAAAAAACTGATCTGTTGTTTCTTTGCAGACACCGCCGTTAAAGTTGAATACGCGGATAGGCATCCAATTACCCACCAAGATCAACTCCTTTTGACCATCCTGATTGATATTAATACAGACACCATCAGCAACCATGCCTGCTGAAGCCACTGCCGGATAAAGATCCGTTGCGTCTTCAAATTTACCTCCGCCCAGATTTTTCAACACATGGCTTCGCGGAATGATGGGAAAATTGCCCGGCAAAACCCTGGAGCCTATAAAAAGGTCTGGCAAGGGGTCCCCATCCAGATCGATGCTAACCACGCAGGAACGGGAGGTCTTTCTCATGGTTGGCAGTGGCGCTGCTGGTTTGAAATTCCCTTTGCCATCATTCACAAAAAACTGATCAGTCAGCAAGGGGTCGTCTGGTTCCAGTTGTCCGTATCCCCCCGCAGCATGATAAAGGTCGATATCCCCATCAGCATCCATGTCTTTCAACAAGATTGCTCCGGTTTCTTTTCCAGACAATTCCACAAAGCTGGGTTGGTTCAAGTTGCGGAATTGCCCACCAGACAGTTGTAATTGAACGGCAGGTAAACTGGTTGCAGTTCCTCCAATAACCAAATCAGCCAAACCATCTCCATTGAGATCAGCCTGCTCCATTACAGGACCCAAAAATGACATTGGGGTAACCAATTGGGATTGCCTTTTGAAATCATTGTAAATGGCCGTCTGATGGGCTGTAATGAGCTTCCCGGATGTGGAAAAAACAGTTTTCAATATGCTCCCTGGTATTGGGGCAATAACAGCATCCTGCTCACGCAATTGCATCAAGGTATCTGCCTTGACAGACCTGATGGTCTGGATTTTTCCTGAAGCCCAACGGACCACAACAGAATCAACTTTGTTGGTGGAGTCGAGTCCGGCGTGCAATATAGTGCTCAAACTCGATTGGTAGCTCGCATGCGGCTGCTGCAAAAGGAGTTGTTGGCTACTGCCATTGAAAACCCTGATTTGAGCGCCCAATCCGGCAGTGTTCTCCCCTTCCCCTTTTAACCTGAAAGCTAGATGGTGTTTGGCGTTTTCTTGTTGGCGGGACCTGTTTTCCAATACAAATGCCGGTTTGTTGATATTGTTTACGATGATGTCGAGATCGCCGTCATTATCCAGATCTGCATGAACGGCCCCATTGCTATTGGCTTCCTCTTGGAGTCCCCAACTTTCCGTCTGTTGGTTGAGTTGACGTCCCTTTTCGTTGCGGAAAGCATAATTCCGGAGGTTGGAGGATGGCATTTTTTTGACCATCTCCAACACATTTTCACGTTGGATATCCTGTTGGTTATTTTGTACATAATCCCCCATGTATTTGAGGAAATCCAGATTGGTATAGTCCCTCAAATACCCGTTGGTAATATACAGGTCTTTCCATCCGTCATTATCATAGTCGCCGAAGAGGGCACTCCAGCTCCAGTCGGTATTGGACACACCCAATTGCTGTCCCACTTCTGCAAATCTCACTACATTGGAAACAGGGTCAACACCCTGGTTCACATGCAGCATATTGCGCATGTATTGGTTGCCGAAACCAACCTGGAGGTTGAATTCGAATTTTTCATAATTGTCTGGTGCCATCAACAGTTTCTGTCTGCGGTTGTCTTCTGGCAGCATGTCGAGTGTAAGCACATCCGGTAAAAGATCGTTGTTGATATCTACAATGCCATTCCCCATGGAAAAATGGGAGAAATGTTCCATGCTTTGGTCGATGGTATTGATGAACCCTTTACCCTTTTGGTTGATATAGAGATAATCAGGTATGGTATAGTCGTTCGAAACATAAATATCTTGCCAACCATCCTCATTCAGATCGGCAACACCGGCTGCCAGGCCATAAGACAGGGCTGTACTGCGGATTCCCAACTCCTTTGTTTTGTTGACAAAAGGCTGTCCTTTTCCGGGGTTTTCAAAAAAAACAAGGCCATTGATTTCGTCGGTTTTCTCAAGCAGGTCAGCAGTACTGGATTCATCCAATACGGGTAAGGATTTGATATTGTGGTTGACCAGCAGCATGTCCAGGTCATTATCCCGATCGTGGTCAAAAAAAACGGCATGGGTGCTGTTTCCCGGATGATCCAACCCGTAGGCTGCAGCTTCATCCTTGAAAACGGGAATGCCCTCGGCATTGTTGCCCAGATTGATGAAGAGCTGGTTACGTTTTTTCTCTTCCGGCAGATTCCCGGCGTAACACAGATAAATATCGGATAGTCCGTCTGCGTTGATATCCACAACACTAACCCCTGTTTTCCATGGCCCTGGACGGCCCTGTACACCAGCAGTAGCTGCCACTTCCACAAATTGCATACCCCCCTTGTTAAGGTAACAATGGTTGGTTTCCATGTTACTGGTGAAATAGAGGTCTTCAAGTCCGTCATTGTTGAAGTCGCCTACCCCAACGCCGCCTCCATTGTAGAAGTACTCATACATCAAAACATTGGTGTTGAGTCCTTCTTCAATCCTGTTGCTGAAATCAATTCCTGTTGTTTTCGCAGGCAATGCATTGAACAAGGTCGTGGCAGAACGGTCTGTATTGCATCCTGCGATTCCCAATAAAAGCAAAGTGGCAGCAGTTGAAAGATTAATCCTCACGATTTCTTTTTTTCAAACTTAAATAAAAAAAGAATGGCAGACACTAGGCCTGCCATTCCTTTTAAAATGTATGCAAGTATTAGTATCCAGGATTCTGAACGAGGTTTTTGTTCCTGTTCATTTCATCGCGATGGATAGGCAGGAAATACATCTTGTCTGCCCAAGCGCGGTTTTCTTTTCCGGGGTCCATATTAACAACATTGTAAGTATAATTGTAATTGTCTTTATCATACTTGTACAAAGTAACAGACTTACCAGCCTTAAGGGTACCAATTACGTTAACGATACGCACTTTCTGACCGAGGGTGGATGAAGCAATCATCCAACGGCGTGCATCATGGTAGCGCTGCTCTTCAAAAGCCATTTCAATTTGACGCTCGTTACGGTAAGCCTGACGGAGTGCATCGCCTGTGGCGGTGATTTCCGGCATACCTGAGCGGAAACGGACTTTATTCAACCAAGCCTTGGCTTCAGCTTCCTGACCCAGTTCGATACAGGCTTCAACATAGTTCAGCACTGCCTCTGTATAGCGCAGGAATGGCCAAGGGATCTGCTGCCAAGTGTTTTGGTCGATGATAGCTGGATTCGGATCTGTGAACTTCCTGAAATAATAGCCGGTATAGCTGCCATTCCAGTCTTCAACAGAGCTCTTCCTGGTGTCAAGTCCAAAATAAGCAACCTTATTGCCGCCTACGATGACTTCATATTGACCTGCCTGAATTTGGTTGGCAGGGTCTTTGGAAGCTACGTCAGCAGTCCTGGGTTTCCATCCTGCACCATCATAAAGAATGGATGCATAGAACCTCGGATCACGGTTTTCGTATGGACTTGCTGCGTGAGCAGGGTTGGACCAACTGAATTTGGATCCGTCCATCATTTGATAGTCGTCAACAAAATTCTGAATGGGTGCATTTCCTGCCCAGTTGTGGTATCCGTTCGGGCCATTGAAAAGGCCGATACGACCACCGTTTTCAGCTTTGGCATTGATGAAGTAACGGGCAAAGATCAACTCCTTTTCACCGCCATTCTTGGCCAATGAATTGTTGGAGTAGTTGACGATTGCTTCATCTTTTGGAGCTGGCGCTGTCAGATTGAGTTTGTTACCCAATCCCGGCAGATCTAGTACTGCCTTGGCGGCGTCTTTCGCTTTTGTCCAACGTGCAGCCCTGTCTGAACTGGTGTAACCCAGGATTTCAGGCTTGGCGAATGCGCTGTGAACAGTAGACTTGGATTTGGCTGTGTTGACGTCATACAAATCACTTGCAGCGTACAACAGCACCCTGGATTTCAATGCCAGAGCTGCAGCGCGGGAAGCGCGACCAGCAGACATAGACTTACCATTGAGCAAAGAGGCTGCATCATCAAGGTCTTTTACGATAAAGTTTACACACTCTTCGTAGGTGTTCCTGGATGAGAGGAAGCTGGTGTCTGTCAAACCAAAAGGCTTGTCGATGATAGGCACACCACCATAGTAACGCACAAGTTGCTGATAGAAATAGGCGCGCATGAACTTTGATTCACCGTTCAAACGCTCAATCAACGCAGCAGAGAAACCTGCTGGTGATTTGGAGAGGTTGCTGATGGCAATGTTACAGGCCCTGATCCTCAGGTACATGTTGGACCAGCTGAGGGTACCATTGACCCATCCGATATCGGCAGGATTTGACCTCGATTCGGTGATGGTGGTGATACCACGGCCCGGGTGGGTGAATGAAGCCTCATCGGTGAGTGATGCAAGCATCTGCTCATCGAATCCGCCATTGCCCAATCCGCCGTAGAGTTCGGTAACGAACGCCTCTGTCAAACTCGGGTCGGTCCATACCGTCGACTCAGACAACTGGTCGAGAGGCTTAGTGTTGAGAAAATCACTGTTACATGATGTGTATAACAATGCTGATATCGCCACTGTAAAAGATAAAAACTTTGTTTTCATTGTTTCGTTTTTTTACGGTTTATAAGGTGGCAGTAAATCCAAAATTGATGATCCTGGACTGTGGGTAGTACTGACCGGTTGAATTTACGGTTTCCGGATCATATACTTTCAGTTTGTCTAACGTAAAAAGGTTCAAACCATTGGCATAAACTCTACACTTTTTGAAACCAATCTTGCTGATCAGCCTTTCAGGCATGTTATAACCGAGTTCGAAGTTCTTAAGACGGATGTAATCTGAGCTGCGCAGCCAGTAGGTATTGTTACCAGAGAAATACTGGTCATTCCTGTTGGCAATACGGGGATGAACGCTGCTTGGGTTGTCTACAGTCCAGCGGTTTTCGTAGATATCAAGGAGATAGTTACCGATATTTCCAGACTCACCAGCACTTACATATTGCAAAGCACCGGCAGCTCCTTGGAAAAGAACAGTCAGATCGAAATCTTCATAATTCGCACTCAAGTTGATACCGCCCTGGAAGAGAGGAAGCTGGGTTTTGTCCCAACGCACCTGATCATTCGGGTCGATTTTACCATCCTTGTTGTAATCCTGGTATTTCATGTCACCAGGCCTCAGGGTATTTACGATAGCCTTGTAGTTGATGGTGTTGGCATCAATTTCCTTCTGGTCTCTAAATACACCATCATACACGTAAGATTGGAAAGTGTACATCGGCCTTCCGGTGGTCTTCTGCCATTCGGGAGCTCCAGGAGCTTCGTCCCAGAACAATACCTTGTTCTTGGCATAACCGCCGTTAACGGATACGTTGAAATTAACCTTACCTACTTGACCTCTGTAACCCAACATCATGTCAATACCACTGTTGGCCACTTCACCAATGTTTTGGGCAGGGAGTGTAAGACCGGTAGACTGGGGAACAGACGCATTCTTCACCCAAAGGATGTCGGTGCGCTTGTTGTAGAAATAATCCACTTCAAAGGAGATCTTGTTGTTCAGCAAGCGGCCTTCCAGACCAATGTTGGCGTTATTGGCCACTTCCCACTGGATATTGTTGTTGGGGATCTTGGTTTCGAACAATGTCTTGGTTTCTGTATTGCCAATGATATAGCTCCTGAAACCGTAGGTAGACAAATACTGGTAAGTGGCGATCTGATCGTTACCCATCTGACCCCATGAACCACGTACTTTCAAATAATTGAATACTGGCAATTTGTCGAGCATGAAATTCTCTTCTGACAACACCCATCCAGCCATCACACCGGGGAAGAAACCGAAACGGGTTGCTTCTGGGAAGATGTCGGAACCGTCATAACGCCAGAGGAATTCGAGGAGATATTTCTCTTTGTAGTTATAGGCAGCGCGACCGAAATAGTTCAAACGGGCACGCTCATAAGCACCACCACCATTGTTTTTCTCCAGGTCACCACCCGCAAACATCTGATCGAGTGCAGTGGAGATGAAGTAACGGCGGAAAGCATTGAAGTTGTCGCCATCAATGGTCTCCTTGTTGGCACCAGCCAATACAAGCAAGCCATGATCGTTGAACTTACGCTCATAAGTGGCAATACCACCCAAGAGGATGTTCAACTGGTTTTCAGATCCTTGAGTGAGCCTTGGCTCTGCTGGTCCGCGCTTGCTGGCCACCAATATAGGTGTTTTACCATCAGCCTCGAAACCTGTACCACGCTCATATAGTGTCCATGGTGTTTCCCACCTTTTGGTAGACCTGAAACGCTTATCAATTGAAGCAGTTCCGGAAAACTTCAAACCCTCAACAAATGGGATTTTGATATCCAATTGTCCGTTTGTTTGGAAATAACTTTGCTTATCGCGGTCATATCCGGTCTTGTTTGTAGTGATAACAACAGGGTTTTCACCGTTCTCAATATCCGGACCTGGACGGCCGTCAGGCCAGAAAGCTTGTTGCTGAGGCTTTCCACGCATCTGCATCCTGAAGATGGCAGAAGCAGGCTTTGTTGGGAAACGCCTGTACTCTTCACGACCCAAAACACCCATGGAGAAATTGACATTCTTGCTGATTTTGGCATCGAGGTTGATGCGCATATCATATTGAGAATAACCGGTTGCTGAATTTTTGTAGAATGCATCCTGATTATTATAACCCAAAGAAGCCAGGTATTTCACATTCTCTGAACCACCAGTCAATTGCAGGTTGTTGAGAGACTGTGGAGACCAATTCTTCAAGGTTGCTGCATACCAATCGGTATTGGGGTACAACCAAGGATCTGATCCATCACTGTACTTCTGGATATCAGTAGGTGAAAATGGCGCTTTGCGACCATTGTACACACCTGAGCTCTTGTAGGCTGCAGTTGCATCGGCCCACTGGCTTGCGGGCAGTTGATAGATATCCAAATCATTCAGCATGCCAACATATTGTGCAGCATTGGCCAGTTTGGGAATAACCGTTGGCTGGGAATAACCCTGGTTGAAAGAGTAAGACAATTCTGGTTTACCCAGTTTACCCTTTTTGGTGGTAATGAGGATTACACCGTTTGCAGCACGCGCACCATAAATTGCGGCAGAGGCATCTTTCAATACGGAAACACTTTCGATGTCGTTGGGGTTGATCCTGTCGATACCACCAGCCCTGTTCGGGATACCATCGATTACGATCAAGGCATCACTGTTGTTCAGGGTATTGGCACCACGGATCCTGATGGAAGAACCATCATAACCCGGCTCACCAGACCTGTTCACCGCTACCACACCTGCCATACGGCCGGCAATGGAGTTACTGAGGTTGACAGTTGGTGATTTTTGGAGGTCAGATCCCTTTACAGAGACAACCGAACCGGAAATGGTAGCCTTTTTCTGGGTACCATAACCTACAACCACCACTTCCTGCATCTTGGATTGTGATGATTCCAGAGAAATGTCCATTACACCACTGGCTATGGGTCTTTCAATAGACTCAAAACCAACTGATGAAATGACCAATGTTGTTGCTCCGGCTGGAGCGGATAAACTGAAACTTCCTGTTTCATCGGTGGAAGTACCGACATTTGTCCCTTTCACAAGAATGGTGGCTTTGGATACGGGAGCACCCGCTTTGTCAACCACCTTTCCTGTGACTGTCTTGCTTTGGGACCATGCAGCAGATCCCAACAATACCAATGAAAGGACAAATGAGATCGTTCTCAATGCTTTTTTCATACGCAGGCTTTGGTTAAAAGGTTAAAGAATAGTTAACAAGTTAATGATTAAAAAGAGACAAGTGTGCTTTTGGGGGGAAGATTTTTCGACTTTTTTTTAAAGAATAGATGAAAAAAGCAGATATTGTTCAATTTACAGACCGAAACTTTAAACAAATATCACCAATATCAGGGTTTGATTGGAATTAGGATACGAGCACCTTCCCGATCGGCAATGGCATAGACCTGATCGCCCTCACTGGGTTCAATCAAATGCTTTCCGGTAAACCTGCTGAATGCGGGCAATACACATTGGTTAGCAGTAAAATGAAAGCAGGGCAACACAATCGACTGCCGGCCTTTACCACCGAGCCTAACACCGGGATGAATATGGCCTGAGAACCAGAACCCATCAGCGGTGGGCATTGGGGGCATTTCGTGAACAAATGAAAATGGAGGAATATGATACGCTTTGCCAACCACCTCAATGCCCAAATCCGCATAGGAATGGTCAGGAAGCACTTCATGGTTGCCACGAACCAGTAAAATCCTTGTATCGTCCAACACTTGCCGCCAATGACCAAAATATTGATGTTCGCCATTGGCCAGGCTATGGAAAAAATCACCCGTAACCAAAATGGTACGGGGTTTGAAATGGTCCACCAAAACGGTGAGACGCTGCATATCCTCCTGAAAAAGCTGATTGGGAATGGCTATACCCGATTTTCTGAAATGTGCCACTTTGCCTA
>JBDLUN010000023.1:0-8920 GCA_039805245.1 Bacteroidota bacterium | reverse complement strand
CATATCTTCCTCAACAAGGGAATCAAGGACGACATTTATTATTGGAGTGAACTGAACAAGGTCATCAACCTGTATTGTCAGCTGAAAAAGATTTGTCCGGAACTGGACTCCATCAACATCGGTGGTGGATTCCCCATCAAACACTCTTTGGGATTTGAATATGATTATGCTTTCATGATCAATGAAATTGTAGGCACGATCAAAAAGGCCTGCAAAAAGGCCAAAGTGCCCATGCCCAATATATTCACTGAGTTCGGAAGTTATACCGTTGGCGAAAGTATGGCACATATCTATTCTGTCATTGCAGAAAAGGTGCAAAACGATCGTGAAATTTGGTATATGATTGATTCTTCGTTTATCACCACCTTACCCGATACCTGGGGCATAGGTGAAAAGTTCCTGCTGTTGCCGGTGAACAAATGGCAAAACGAATACCAACGGGTTGTTTTGGGAGGTATTACCTGCGATAGCCATGATTATTATGATTCAGAAGAACATGTTAATGAGGTCTTCCTACCAAAGCTTACAGGTAACGCTCCAGATGAGCCACTGTATCTCGGATTTTTCCATACTGGGGCATACCAGGACCAAATCAGTGGGTATGGTGGCATCAAACATTGCATGATCCCTTCGCCTAAGCATATCATCATTGGATATGACAAACATGGCAAGTTGCACGATTGGGTTTATGCCAAAGAGCAGACCGCACAAAGCATGCTGAAAATCCTAGGATACATCTAAATTGAAATGAGGTACAAATACAAGCTGAAATGTTAATTGACTTTCAGCTTGTATTTTTTGTTCACTTTGGGATTATTGAAATACTTTTCTGCTTGTTCCTGCGAATAGCGGGGATCGAATTCCACCATGGGAAGGTCTACCAGTTGCAATTGCGACTGCTTCAATTCTTCACGGAGCTTTTTGGTTTTGGGTAATATTTCCGGATCCCTTTCTCCAATCAGCATATTCTCCGTAAGCATGTAATCCAGCCTTTTGATGGTTGCACGAACCTGTGACGCGGTATTCTGCTCCTGCACTTTGTTGGGTGCTACAGCCTCTTTGACCGGTACCAATGTGAGACCTACACTGGGTAATACCTTACCCACATTTTTGGCAGCAACAGATTCTCCTGCTGTAGAAAGTATCGTCCCCAACATGGCAGTAGAAGAACCGGTGATGTCGAAACCTGTTCGGGTTGATTTGTTGTTTTTGATATTGGTGCTGATGACATAGAAGGTCAGCTTCAGGTTCGTGATGTATTTTTTCAGCTCTGCAGCCACCTGCTGGTGTTCCAGATTCTTTTGGATATAGTTGATGCCAGGCTTGATAATTAGGCGAACTGTTGCCGTATCCCTGTTCCGGAATTTGTCGGTTCCTATAAACTGTAAGACAAGCGACTTCTGCCGGGCTGTATCATTATCCCGGATAAAGTCATAAGGAACCATCCAGGCAAACTCGTCATTGCATCGCACTACTGATTTGAAATTGCTGATGGGTTCATTGGTTACAATGGTTATCTGTTCAACCGGAAACGACCCTTCTTCACATTGCACCCTAAACCTGATGGAATCACCTTCTTCCATGTACATAACCGAACCAACGGTTGGTTTCAACTTGGAGACAATCACCTCGGTATTGTAAAAAAGCAGGGTAAATGTAGATTCAAACCGCTCTTCAGCGTTCCTCAAATTCTGCACACCCAACTCTACGATATAGGGTATATCGTATTTCAATTTGCCACTTTTGAAAAAGGACTTGTCGGCTTTGAAATACAGGGCACCAGTATTTTTATCGACTTTAACTCCTACAGGAGCATTTTTGAGGTACCAGAAATAGTTTTCTTTCGGTTTGTTGATTTGGAAATCATATACAAGCGTGGAGTCTACTTGAATGGTAAAGTAAGGGTTGAGGTTGATAACGCGCAAAACGGTATCGGCATCAACTGGTTCTTCCGGTTCTGTTGGGAGTGTATCTTGTTTGACGATGATGGTATCCGACTGATTTGTCTGTGCATGGACTCCGGAAACCAACAAGATGGAGAGCAAGAAAGCTAAGATTTTCAAATCAAACTTTATTTGTGCTAAATTAACTCAAAAGCCGCAAAAGTGTAACTTTGCTGAAAATCTTAACAAATATGTATCCAGCACAAATTGTTATTCCAATGAAAGAGGAACTCACAGAGCAAGGCTTTGAGGAGTTGCTTACCCCCGCAGATGTTGATGCTATGGTCAGTGACAAAGGAACTACATTGGTCGTGATCAATTCAGTATGCGGATGTTCAGCAGGCAGCGCAAGACCTGGCGTTTTAATGTCTGTAAACAACGGATCAAAAAAACCGGATAGGCTCACCACCACATTTGCAGGCTTTGATGTTGATGCAGTCAGCAAATTGAGGCAATACTTGTTGCCATATCCACCTTCATCTCCCGCTGTTGCCTTGTTCAAAGACGGACAATTGGTTCACATGATTGAAAGGCATCAGATTGAAGGACGCCCTGCACAGATGATTGCCCAAAACCTCATGGCAGCTTACGAAGAATTCTGCAATTGATTGTATGTATCCAAACCTGTATTTTTTCCTGAAAGACGCACTGGGTCTGAGCAATCCCCCGGTATTCACGCAGTACATCAATTCATTCGGATTTCTCGTGGCTATCGCTTTTGTGGTGGCTTCAATCCTGTTGAGGAAAGAAATGGTCAGGAAGGAGTCTCTCGGACTCCTTCTTCCATTGGAGGAAAAAATCATCATTGGCAAACCTGCCAGCCTGACTGAGTTGCTTGCCAATTTCGGATTCGGTTTTTTGGTAGGATATAAGCTATTGGGTGTATTCTTGAATGATAGCCAGGTGAATCCACAGGAATATGTTTTTTCCAGTGAGGGATCATTGGTTGGCGGCTTGTTCCTGGGTTTGCTTTTTTCCGGCCTCAAATATTATGAAAAGAAAAAACAGGCATTAGCCAAGCCGGAAGAAAAAACAATCAAAGTTTATCCGCATGAAAGGGTGGGAGACATCACGGTTTATGCAGCCATAGCCGGATTCCTGGGGGCTAAAATTTTTGATAACCTGGAGAATTGGGACCGGTTCATTCAGGACCCTATCGGGAATTTGTTGTCGCCAAGCGGACTCACCTTTTACGGAGGTTTGATTTTGGCAGCCACTGTCATTATCCTGTTTGCCAGATCGAAAAAAATTGGCATCAGGCACCTCATAGATTCAGCAGCACCTGCATTGATGATCGCCTATGCCATTGGCAGGATGGGCTGCCATGTTTCTGGTGACGGTGACTGGGGAATTTTCAACAGTGCCTACACGGTCAATGCAGAAAATAAGATTGTCCCTGCAGCGGAGTGGGAATACCACAATGCGTTGATGAATGGAGGCGACTTCACCCGAATCCTGATTGCAGAACACGGTCATTTGGATAGCATACCCCATGCCAACTTCAAAGGCATTTCCATTTTGCCCAATTGGTTCTGGGCTTACAACTATCCGCATAATGTAAACGAAGTAGGTGTTCCGATAAAAGACTGTGTTGGCAGTTATTGCAACCAACTGTCGCCACCCGTTTTTCCCACACCACTCTATGAAATTGTTGCCTGCAGCCTGCTTTTTTTTGTTTTATGGCAGCTCCGGAAAAAAATTACGGTTCCTGGCAGGCTCTTTGCACTATACTTGGTGCTGAATGGACTGGAAAGATTCCTGGTTGAAAAAATCAGGGTGAATACCACCTATGACATCTGGGGATTTCATCCAACCCAAGCGGAATTGATTTCTTCCGGTTTGATGGTTTGCGGTATCACCCTATGGATTCAATTCGGCAAAAAACACCAACTGAAAAAAGCTTAAACTGATTTTATGCCTTCATTCGATATCGTTAGCAAGGTGGATGCACAACTGCTCGATAATGCAGTAAATGTCACCAAAAAAGAAATCACCAACAGGTTTGACTTCAAAGATTCTGTAGTGGTGATTGATCTGAATAAAAAAGACATGAAGATCAACCTGGAAACTTCTGATGATATGAAAATGCGTCAGTTGGTGGAAGTATTGATCAATCGTGCCAATAAACAAGGTATTTCACCACATGCTTTTGATCAATCCAAGGATTCTTATCCCAGCGGTAAAACCTTCAAACAGGAAATTCTGGTCCGGAATGGCTTGAAACAGGAGGATGCCAAAAAAATCACCAAATTACTGAAGGAATCCGGGTTGAAAGTACAGACCCAAATCATGGATGACATCATCCGTGTGACAGGCAAAAAAATTGACGATTTGCAGGAAGCCATACAGGCTTGCCGTCAGGCAGAATTGGATTTACCCCTGCAATTTGAAAATATGCGTTCCTAATCGAAAAAATTACGCTTTTTAACAAAAAAGTCTTAATTTTGCACACTTAACAATGACATGGCCAAATCCATGCAGCCTAAAAATCAATAAAATGAAAAAAGGTATCCATCCAGAAGATTACAGGTTTGTTGTCTTCAAAGACATGAGTAACGGAACAACTTTCCTTACACGCTCTGCAGCCCATTCCAAGGAAACTGTAAAGTGGGAGGACGGTAATGAGTATCCCGTAATCAAGCTTGAAATTTCGAATACTTCCCATCCGTTTTTCACCGGTCAAAACATTTTGGTGGATACAGCAGGAAGAATCGACAAATTCAAAAAGAAATACGCCAAGAAATGATCTTGAAACCCTCCAATCGGAGGGTTTGTTTTTTCCCTTATTGTCATCTTCAGCAGACAGCACATGCGTCAAATCCATTTGACATCAGGCAACACACAGGATGAATTTCTTCCCCTGACGTATATCAATCCATTTAGTGATTTACTGTTCGGTACACAAACGATCGGGGCACGTTGGCAAAAATTTGCAGTAGCCAGTGATATGGAATTGGTTATGCATGCTGCAAATGAAATACTGGCCAGCACGGTACAACCCATAGAACAGATTCCCTTTGCCTCCTCAACACTTCTGCTGGATTCACCCTGGGCCATGCTACAGCACAATGCAGCTGCCATCAGTGCAGATGAATCCATATTCTACTCACAGGAAGGGTATATGATGAATCCAGTGCACCTCCGCAAAACGGGCCAACATAACCTCATTGTACATGAATCGGCTAGGGTGGAGGACTGCCATTTTCACACAGGTGACGGTCCTATCATCATCGCTGAAAATGCCCACCTGATGTGCGGTTCCGCTTTCAGGGGCCCCATTTATATTGGACCTTATTCAGTTATAAAAATGGGTGCAACCATCTATGGAGGAACCACTATCGGTCCTCACTGCACCATCGGAGGGGAGGTCAAAAACAGTATTTTTCATGGATATGCCAACAAAGGACACCATGGCTATATAGGAGATAGCCATATCGGATTATGGTGCAACTTGGGTGCAGGAACATCCTGTTCCAATGTCAAAAACACAGCTGGAAGCATCAAATATTGGCATATATCCAAGCAGGAATTTAATAAAGCCGGACCCAAAGCAGGTGTACTCATGGGCGATCATGTCAAAACAGCCATCAATACGGCATTGAACAGTGGTACCGTCATTGGGATCTTCGCTAATGTTTTTGACTGTCAGGCCTTATCACCCAAATATATTCCTGCATTTTCCTGGGGAGGGCAACAACCAGTCGTTTATGACCCGGCCCAATTCAAATTGACCCTAACCAGATGGCAACAGATGAAAGGGGTCCAATCAACTGAAAATGAAATCAATACAATAGTTCAGCTCTACCATCAAATCAATCAACAATGAGAAAACAAATCGCTGCAGCAAACTGGAAAATGAACAAGACACTTCAGGAAGGAAATGCCTTGCTGAATGGAATTCTTGAAAACAACCTCGACTTGGGAAACAATCAGGTTGTAGTATTTGCCGTTCCATACCCTTATCTGATACCGGCCAATGAAACCATTTCCGGCAAAGAGAATGTGTTCATAGCCGCACAAAACTGTCACCACCAACAGGCTGGAGCCTATACCGGGGAAGTATCAGTAGATATGTTGGATTCCATCGGTATCCGGTATTGCATTATCGGACACAGTGAGAGAAGGGAATATTTTTCCGAAACGAATGCCATGTTGGCAACCAAAACCGATCTATGCCTTGCCAAAGGAATTACACCCATCTTTTGCTGCGGTGAGCCGCTCGCCATCCGTGAGGCCGGCACTGAAAATGATTATGTAACGCAACAGTTGAATGAGTCTCTATTTCACCTTGATAATCAGCAAATTGAGCAAGTGGTGATTGCTTATGAACCCATTTGGGCAATCGGTACAGGAAAGACAGCAACATCTGCACAGGCGCAGGAAATGCATGCGCACCTCCGGAAAGTTATCGCAGGCAAATACGGTCAAGAAACAGCTGACAAAATATCCATCCTTTATGGCGGCAGTGTCAAAGGTGCCAATGCTTCGGAAATCTTCTCCCAACCGGATGTTGATGGTGGCCTTGTAGGCGGAGCTTCACTGGTGGCCAGTGAATTTGTTCAGGTTATCAAAGGACTGAAAAGCTGATCAGTTTTTCAGTTTACCGACCAATTCAATATATTCCCCCATCGCCAGTTCCTTTGATTTTCCCTTCTGGGATACCCAAGCGTCATATTTCGCTTTGGAAACAAAATCAAAGGGATTTTCCGGTGGGGGATTGTTGTTATCCCCTTCATTGGACTGCTTAAACAGAGAATATAATAGCAATAGTGTTTCATTACTGGGCCGGTCACGGAGCATTTCCACTTCTTTTACCGCCACATCAAACTGTTCTCTCAAATTATCCATAGAAGACGAAAATACAAGTTTTACAGGGATTTCAAAATGATTAACTTTGCAACTCCGTAATGATTTGAATCTAAACCCCTTATCATTATCAAATTTTCATGAAACATATCAGGAACTTCTGTATCATCGCCCACATCGACCATGGCAAATCCACTTTGGCAGACCGTTTGCTACAAACCACCAATACCATCAGTGAGCGTGAGATGATGGATCAGGTGCTTGACGACATGGATTTGGAACGTGAAAAAGGGATTACTATTAAGAGCCATGCCATCCAGATTGATTACAAGCATACAGACGGACAAACATACACCCTCAACCTTATTGACACACCCGGACATGTTGACTTCAGCTATGAGGTGAGCAGGGCTCTTGCCGCGTGTGAAGGTGCACTGTTGCTGGTTGATGCTACACAAGGCATTCAGGCACAAACCATTTCCAACCTCTATTTGGCTGTTGACAATAACCTCGAAATCATCCCCGTCATCAACAAAATCGACATGGATGGTGCCATGATTGAAGAGGTCAAAGACCAGATCATTGATCTGATTGGATGCAAAGCGGAAGATATTTTGTTGGCAAGTGGACGGACAGGCATCGGCATCGAAGCCATCCTGGAAGCCATCGTAGCCCGCATTCCTTCTCCCAAAGGCGTATCTGACGCGCCACTGCAGGCACTGATATTCGACTCTGTATTCAACTCATTCAGGGGTATCATTGTGTACTACCGGATCATGAATGGTTCCATCAAAAAGGGCGAGAAAATCAAATTCGTTTCTACCGATATGGACTATGCCGCTGACGAAGTGGGTATCCTGAAGTTGACCATGCAGGAACAGAAGGAAGTGAAATGTGGAGATGTGGGATACCTGATCACCGGTATCAAAAATGCCAAAGAAGTAAAAGTGGGTGATACCATCGTCAATGCGGTGAACCCAGCTCCCATGATCAAGGGTTTTTCGGAAGTGAAACCCATGGTTTTTGCAGGAATTTACCCAGTGAATACAGAGGATTTTGAAGAACTCAGGGAGTGTATGGACAAGCTGCAGCTCAATGATGCTTCCCTCACTTACGAATTGGAAACTTCCCAAGCCTTAGGTTTTGGATTCCGATGCGGATTCTTGGGATTGCTACACATGGAAATCATTCAAGAGCGTCTGGAGCGTGAGTTTAATCAAACCGTTATTACCACCGTTCCGAACGTTAGTTTCATTGCCTACGGTACCAGGGATCAAGTCATTCAGGTAAACAACCCGAGTGAAATGCCTGACCCCACCCAAATGGAGAGGATTGAGGAACCCTTTATCAGGGCCCAGATCATCACCAAACCAGAATATATCGGCAATATCATGACGCTTTGTCTGGGCAAAAGGGGTATGCTGATCAACCAAAGCTACCTGACACAAACCCGGGTTGAACTGATATTCGAAATGCCGCTTACTGAAATCGTATTCGATTTCTATGACAAACTCAAGAGCCAGACACGCGGTTACGCTTCATTTGATTACACTCCCATTGCATATCGCGATAGTGATATCGTAAAGATGGATATTCTCCTGAACGGTGATAAGGTGGACGCCCTTTCTGCATTGATTCACAGGAGCCGCGCGCAAGACTTTGGCCGCAAGCTATGTGAGAAACTCAAGGAATTATTGCCACGCCAGCAGTTCCAAATTGCCATTCAAGCGGCCATCGGTGCGAAGGTTGTAGCCAGGGAAAACATTTCTGCGATGCGTAAAGATGTGACTGCCAAGTGTTATGGCGGTGATATCAGCCGTAAGCGTAAACTCCTTGAAAAACAGAAAGAAGGTAAAAAGCGCATGAGACAAATCGGAAACGTGGAAGTGCCACAGGAAGCATTCCTCGCCGTATTGAAACTGGATGATTGATCCTCAGTTGTCTTTTTTTACGGGTGGCAGTTTTTTGTCGCTGATGGGTTTCTCAACAGGAGCCTGACCGTCTTCCAATTTCTGGTTGAAAACCTTCTCCACGTGAACCCACTTGCCGTTTAGCCAACGGAATCCCTCATAATCCCCATCAGGATGATAGGTGAATTTCTTTGCCGGTTCATTGGTTTCTGAAATGAGGTGATCATAAATGATGAGGTTTAGGTCCTCATCAAACAGCAT
>JBDLUN010000022.1:0-7061 GCA_039805245.1 Bacteroidota bacterium | reverse complement strand
ACCTTTCTGGGGTTGTCTTTGGGCAAGGTACCGCCGCCAATATGATATACAACAGAAGCGGGGCAAGACATAATGGTGTAACCGGCCAACTGCAAACGCCAACAGAGGTCAATCTCCTCCTGATGGGCAAAAAAGAAGGCATCAAAACCGCCCAAGGACTGAAAAATTGATTTTCTGGTGAACATGGCCGCACCGGATGCCCAAAAAATATGTGTAGGTACGTCATATTGGTGTGCATCTTTTTCCAAGGCATCAAAGATCCTCCCCTTTGAAAAGGGATATCCCAACCGGTCAATCCAACCACCAGCTGCTCCGGCATATTCAAACCTTTCGCGTGCATGGTAATCCAACAGCTTGGGTTGGACGGCACCTATGGTAGGGTCTGCAACAAGCATGGCTATAGCAGGTTGCAGCCAATCTGGCGTTACTTCAATATCGGAGTTGAGCAACACCAGGTATTCTTCCTGCACATGAACTATAGCTCTATTGTAACCTCCGGCAAAGCCTTCATTGGTCTTCTCTGCCAACACAACCACATCCGGATGGTATTGCATCAAAAAGGCAACAGAATGGTCAGTAGAACCATTGTCGGCCACATAAATCCTGTAATTCGGATAAGTGGATTTTTTTAGGATGGGCAGAAACCTTTCGAGGTAAGGTTGACCGTTCCAATTGAGAATGACTACTGCTACAGAAGGAAATTGAACGCTTTTGTCCATTCCTCCAAAAATAACATGAATGACGGATATTTCTTTGTCCGATGCTTATTATTCACCAAATTTGCCTGTGACCGGTTACCAATCCATTCGCATTATGTCGAAAAAATTCCTCGGTACTTTCATCCTTTCTCTTATCGCAGTTGTGATCATCGCTGGGACATTTTTTTACTCAGGATACCTCAGCACCAGAATTGCCGAAAAGGAATCCCGGCAAATGCAACAATGGGTTACCGCCCAGCAGTTGATTGCCAAAGCCGGTGAAGATGTAGATATTTCACTCCCCGCCGTTATCATCGCGGAACAAAAGGATATTCCGGTCATTGAAACCAACGAACAAGACAGCATCATGAGCTTCCTCAACCTGGATAGCCAGTCGGTTGCCGCAAATCCACAATACCTGCAAAAGCAATTGCAGGCATACAAAAAAGAGGGACATGTGGTTACAACATTCATTGATCCAGAAGGCCGCCATTTCAACCGCTACTATTATGGAGAATCTCAGTTGTTAATGCTGGTCAGGTATTTCCCGGTTTTCCAGCTGATCATCGTAATCATCTTTATAGCCATGTTGTTGTCAGCACTTCGTTTCCGACATAAAACCGAACAGGATGGCATTTGGACAGGCCTGGCCAAGGAAACAGCCCATCAGCTGGGCACACCGATATCTGCGTTGAGCGGGTGGACCGCCATGCTGAAAGAGTCAGATGATAAAGAATGGGTGCTTACTGAAATGGAAAAGGATATCAGCCGACTGAATCGCATCACGGAAAGGTTCAGCATGATTGGCAGCACTCCCCGGAAAACATCTACAGACTTGCGGGCATTGATCCTGAGGACCATGGACTATGTGCGCAAAAGGGCGGCATCCAGCATAGGACTGCAAACGGGAGAATTCCCTGATGACCCGGTGATGGTTGAAGTTGCAGCGCCACTGATTGAATGGGTGATTGAAAACCTTCTCAAAAATGCATTGGATGCGATGGAAGAAGGAAGGGGGCTTATCAGGGTCGACCTCCATCAGGTCAACAACCAGCCGGTGATTGATGTTACCGATAATGGAAAAGGTATTGCCCTGGCCGATCTGGAACAGGTTTTCCGCCCTGGTTTCAGCACCAAAAAAAGAGGGTGGGGATTGGGACTTACCCTTTCCAAAAGGATTGTGGAAGAATATCATGGCGGGCAGCTGATTATCCGCAACTCCGAACAGGGTAAAGGCACTACCTTTCGGATTATCTTGAAAAAATAATGCTGTCTTGATTTTTTCTTCTCCCCATAATTCAATAATTTTGTCATCCCTCGGGCCCAGGTGGCGAAACTGGTAGACGCACTACCTTGAGGTGGTAGCGCTGGAAACGGCGTGCTGGTTCGAATCCAGTCTTGGGCACAACCCCGGAGAGATCCGGGGTTTTCATTTTATACCAAACCCAATGTGGTTATGAAGAAGTTTTCATCTTTAGTTTTTTTATTGTTGATTTTAGTATCCGCTTGCCAAAAAGAAGAAACAGATGTGCCCAATACTGTTGAAATAGGCGCATTGTTGTCGCTTACAGGCAACTGGTCAAGTTTGGGGATTACTTCCCAGGAAGCCATCGCATTGGCCATTACAGATGTAAACAGTTTCATGCAGCAAAAGGGAAACAGTCTGCGGTTCTCAACGACAACATTCGAAACCAAATTGGATGCCGCAATGGCTAAAGAAGCTATCAATAGCGGACTGAATAAAAAAATCAAATACTTTATTGGCCCACAATCGAGTGCAGAACTGGCCGCTGTGAAGCCAATCGCTGATGCCAACAATCTTTTGCTTGTCAGCCAGGGAAGTACGGCCAGCAGTTTGGCAATAGCAGATGACGGCGTTTTCCGTTTCTGCCCGGGTGATGTGGTAGAAGGACCAGCACTGTCAGCAACCATGATTAAGGAGGGAAAGAAAGTTGTTATCACTCTATCCCGTGATGATGAAGGCAACAAGGGATTGCAACAAAGCGTTGGCAAGGCTTTTACGGCTGCAGGTGGACAAGTTGATGCACAAACGCCCTATGCTGCAACTTCTCCCAATATCCCAACATTGTTGGCTACACTTAAATCCCGCATGCAGACTCACATTGCAGCCCAAGGTGCAGACAAAGTGTGCGTATACTTGGCATCCTTTGATGAAGGAGTGGATATCATGGCGCAGGCAGCAGCGGACCCCGTTTTTACTGCTGTCAAATGGTATGGTGGCGACGGTATTGTATTGAGTCCTGCTTTGACAGCCAATGCTCAGGCTGCAGGTTTTGCAGCGGCAGTGGGATTTGTTGCACCCAATTTCGGACTCCCTGCAACTGCCCATCCTGATTTGTCAGTTGTTTCTGCAGCCATCAAATCCAAAACCGGGTTGGAACCTGATGCTTATGCGCTTGCAGCCTATGACGCTGTATGGGTTATTGCGAGAACTGTTGAATCCATGCGTTCATCAAATACCGACTTTACCACCACAAAAAATATTTTCAAGACAGAATCCAACAAATATTTCGGCATCACCGGTCAAACTGTACTCAACGCTGCTGGCGATAGAAGTATTGGTGTCTTTGACTATTGGGGAATTACCTTGGAAGCAGGAAAATACAAATGGATTTTTAAAGGAAAATCGTCTTGATAAAACGCTGATTAAGACAATTCTGCCGTAACTTCCTTTGCATGAAACACAATAAAGCCATACTGTTTTTGGGTTGCATCGGACTGCTGGTTATGATTGCATGGATTGACCCGCCAAAGGAAAAGTGGATAAGCCTTTTCAATGGGAAAGACCTGAACAACTGGACCGTCAAAATATTCCATCATGAGGTGGGAGATAATTATGGCAACACTTTCCGGGCAGAAGACGGTATGATCAAAGTGCGGTACGACCAATACGAAAATTTCAACAACCGGTATGGTCACCTTTTATACAACAAACCATTCTCGCATTTCAAATTGCGGTTTGATTACCGGTTCACCGGCATTTGGCGCGCTGATGCACCATCCTATACCAAAATCAATTCAGGGGTGATGTACCATTCGCAGGATCCTCATACGATTTTGAAGGAACAGGATTGGCCCATCTCTGTTGAACTGCAATTGCTTGGTGGCTTGGATGATGGTTTTGCCCGCCCCACCGGAAACATGTGTTCACCAGGAACGGATGTGGTTTTCAAGGGAAGGATAGATCCGAGGCATTGCATCAATTCCTCTTCCAAAACCTACTATGGCGACCAATGGGTGCATGCCGAATTGATTGTGTTGGGTGATTCGCTGGTGTCTCATCTCATCAATGGCGACACGGTGCTGCAATACGCCAAACCCCAGATTGGCGGTGGTGTTGCCAATGGATATGATCCTGCCATCAAGATTGACGGTAAGTTGCTCAAAAAAGGGTTTATCGCCTTACAAAGTGAAGGCCAGGAAATCGATTTCAAGAATATTGAGTTGCTGGACCTCTCGAAACAATACAAATGACATGAACAATCACCCGATTACCCGTTTGGAAAAAATTATGGATGAATTGCGTGAGCAATGTCCATGGGATAAAAAACAGACCATTCATTCGCTGCGTCAATTGACCATAGAAGAATGCCATGAACTAGCTGATGCCATTACGGATGAGGATTGGAAAGGCATCCGGGAAGAGCTTGGCGACATCCTGCTTCATGTCTTGTTCTATACCAAAATTGGTGTTGAACAAAAGCAATTCAATTTTGAAGACGTGATCAATGGGATCGCTGAAAAACTGATTTTCAGGCATCCGCATATCTACGGGGATGTCAAAGTAAAAGACGAGGAGGAAGTGAAACGCAATTGGGAAAATCTCAAACTGAAAGAAGGTAAGACCTCCGTATTGAGTGGGGTGCCACGCTCATTGCCTTCTCTTGTTCAGGCCATGCGCTTGCAAGAAAAAGCCAGCCAAGTTGGGTTCGACTGGGATAATAAAACACAGGTTTGGGAAAAGGTTAAAGAAGAACTGGGGGAAGTGGAAGAGGAGATGCAACAGGATGTTCAATCTGATAGTCATCAGCCTGATATCAATAAGGAAAGATTGGAGGAGGAATTGGGTGATTTGATGTTTTCCATTGTCAATTTTGCCCGGTTCAATAAAATCGATCCGGATAATGCGCTCTCCAAAGCCAATAAAAAATTCATGAATCGGTTTAAGGGTATGGAGCAAATCGTTGCCGCAAACGGAAAAAAGATGACCGATTTGAACCTGACTGAATTGGATGCCATTTGGGACCAGGTGAAAAAAGAATCATCAGTGCAGTAAATGTTTTTCCAAGTTTTCCAGACTCCAGGAAGATAGGTTGTTTGTTTTGCGCAATCCTCCTTTTTGAGCGGCCAGAACGCCATAACGTACATCATCGTAGCCATCTACATGGTGTGCATCAGGATTGATTGATAGGATGGCTCCTTTCTCTTGGGCCCTTCCGATCCATTTCCAGTCCAGATCCAAACGCCTGGGGTGGGCATTGATTTCAATCACAACATTGTTGGCAACGCAGGCGTCTATGATGATTTCATGGTCTAGGGGATAGCCGTTCCTACTCAGTAACAATCTACCTGTGGGGTGTCCTAGGATGGTGGTATAAGGGTTCTCAATAGCCTTCAGCAAACGCATCATGGCCTTCTCTTCACTCATCTTCAAATTGGAATGCACTGAAGCTATCACCAGATCGAATGTGCCCAAAATATGATCAGGGTAATCCAGTGCACCATCATTAAGGATATCACTTTCAATACTTTTGAATACCCGGAATGGGGCATATTGCATATTGAGCGTATTGATATATTGATGCTGCATCCTGACCCGCTCTTCAGTAAGCCCATTGGCATAAAAAGCTGTTTTGCTATGGTCGCTGATAACCAGGTATTCATAACCCTTTGCGATACAGGCTTTCACCATTTCCTCAATGGTGTTGCTGCCGTCACTCCAATCGCTGTGGCTATGGATGATTCCCTTGATGTCGCTAGGCTTTATGATTTGTTCAAGATCTGTTGTTGTCAATTGCAAGGCTTCTGCTGATTCCCTGATAAAGGGGGGTAGATATGGCAGTCCTGCCAGTTGAAAGGCATCTTCTTCCTTTGTAATATTTTGGAGTGCTGTGGGATATTGCTGTTGGAAGGCCGACAGGAATGCAGGATCTGCGTTCAATTCAAATAAACGGAATGCAAAACTTGCAGCTGCTGTATGGATGAATTGCAATTGTATGCCTTCATTACCCTTTGCTGTGGTGATTTCCTCAACTGCATTGCTTGTTTCAAAGCCTTGTAGTGTCAACCAGGATGTCAAGGGTTGCTTCTCGATATCCGTAACCCAGGTCAGTTCTTCCAAAGTGGGCATTTGTCTGCTGTAATCACCGGCAAGCATCAATTGGGATGCTGGAAATTGTGCTGTAAGAACAGCTTGGATATGCTGCGCATAATTTTCTACCTCAGCATAGAGGAAATGCCCCTTGTGCCGCATGATGAACTCAATAGCGTCAGCTACATTTTTTTGTGTTTTTTCGCCAAATCCTTTGTACATCGTGAGCCTATTCTCATTGCAGGCATAGAGAAGTTCACCAACACTTTCAATACCCATCTCTTTCCAGATAGTGGATATTTTTTTAGGTCCCAAACCTTTGATCTGCATCATATCCAGCACACCACTTGGTGTTTTGGCAATCAAATCTTCAAGACTTTGCATTTTACCCGTTTGCAGAATCTCTATAATCTTACTTGCAGTGGAAACACCTATGCCATTCAGCGTGCTGATTTGTTCAGGTGAAACCTGTGTAAGCGGGACCTGCAATTTATCGATGGCAAACGCGGCACTACTGTATGATTTGGATTTGAAACTGTTTTCCTGGTGGATATCCATCAGTTTGCCCAGCAGGCTGAACATATCCGAAATAGCTGCATTGGAAATCGACATACTCGTAGGTTGATTGTCTAAAATTACGCTAGGGGAGGAATAAAAAAGTCCCGCTAAAAGCGGGACCTGTATACTTTTTGCTGTAAGATGATTACTTAGCAGCTTTCTTAGGAGCAGCTTTTTTAGGAGCAGCTTTCTTTGCAGCCTTTTTTGGAGCGGCGGATTTTTTAGGTGCAGCAGCCTTCTTAGGAGCAGCAGCTTTTTTAGGTGCAGCTTTCTTAGCAGCGGCTTTCTTAGGAGCAGCAGCCTTTTTAGGTGCAGCTTTTTTTGCAGCGGCTTTCTTCGGAGCGGCCTTTTTTGCAGCAGCCTTCTTAGGAGCAGCAGCTTTTTTAGGGGCAGCTTTCTTAGCGGCTTTTTTTGCAGTTGCCATTTGTTTGGAATTTAATGGTTAGAAAAAGTGAATTACGTGTTAAAAGTAG
>JBDLUN010000021.1:0-6348 GCA_039805245.1 Bacteroidota bacterium | reverse complement strand
TGGCTGATCCCATCTTCAAAAGGATCTTCGGAGAAGAAAAAGATATCCTGATTTCCCTTATAAATGCTATCATCAAGCTGGAAGACCCTGTTGTGGAAATTGAATACTTGCAACCCGAATTGAACCCAGAACATATTGATGAAAAGAACAGCATTGTTGATGTGCGCTGCAAAGATGCCTCCAACAGGCATTTCATCGTGGAAATGCAAATCTCTTTTCACAAATCTTTTCTGCAAAGGGTACTTTTTAATGCCTGTAAGGTTTACAGCAGGCAACTGACTGCCGGATCTGACTTTGAAAACCTGCAGCCTGTCCATTGCATCTGCATCATCAATGCCAATATCGATGCAGAGGATGAGGTTTTCATCCAAACATATGATATCACTAGAAAAAGAAATCGCTTATCAGAACTCGTGGGGATGCAATTCCATTTCATTGAATTGCCTAAATTCCGGAAAATGAGTAAATTTGATTTGTCAATTCCCCTGCAAGGGTGGATGAAATTCTTTACGGACCCCGAATACTTTTCAACCATGCCCATCAGACACTACGAAACCTTCGAAGAGCTGAAAAAAGCCATTGAACTGGTTGATGAATCCAACTTCACGCCAGAGCAGTTATATGCATACGACCGGTACTTGGATAATATTCGAACGAAAAAAGCCATCGAAGACTACCAAAAAGAAATGGCCACCGAAGAAGGGTTCAAAACGGGAATGGAAAGAGGGTTAAAAGAAGGAATGACTAAAGGGCTCGAGCAAGGAATGCAGCAAGGAATACAGCAGGGAATGGAGAAAGGAATGGAGAAAGGAATGGAGAAAGGAATCGAGAAAGGAATCGAGAAAGGAATCGAATTAACAATTTCTATTTTCAAAGATCTTCAACTTGGCAAACTCTCTCATGAAGGCATTGCTCAAAAATATGCCATCTCTCTGGAAGAAGTGAAGCGTTTAGCCTTGGAGTTCAAATAAACGGATTCCCTCTTGTCTTGGTCATCCGCTGTTCTCTCTCCGCACTCATTTATTGGCTATTCATGCTTTAATTGAATAGCTTTGAGTTGTCAACCATTCTTTACCATACAGTGTTTAAAAAATGAATACAGGCGAAAAAGAGTCAGGTTCGGCATGGACGGAAGTGATTGAACCAAGGTCTTCACTTTTCGATTGGAAGCTGAAGGAGGTTTGGAACTACCGGGACCTCCTGCGGATGTTTGTTCGGCGGGATCTTGTTGCGACTTACAAACAGACCATTCTCGGTCCGCTTTGGTTTTTCATCCAACCGATCTTTACCACCATCACCTTCACCATCGTGTTTGGTAATTTTGCGGGTATTTCTTCTGACGGGCAGCCTAGGATGGTTTTCTATATGGCGGGACTTACCCTGTGGAACTATTTCTCGGAATGTTTCACCAAGGCATCAACTGTTTTCACAACCAATGCTAATATTTTCGGTAAAGTTTACTTTCCCCGGTTGATCATGCCGCTCACGATTGTGGTTTCCAACCTGATCAAATTTGCCATACAATACCTGCTTTTCCTGGTGTTTTACGGGTACTTCATATTCAAAGGGAATTCATCTATCCAGCCTAACAACTATTTACTCTTAACTCCCCTTCTACTGGTCTTGATGGCAGGCATATCCCTTGGTGCCGGCATGATTTTTTCTGCCATGACCACCAAGTACAAGGATCTTACTTTTCTATTGACTTTTGGCATCCAACTGTTGATGTATGCTACCCCGGTGATTTATCCGTTGGCATCCATCCCTGACCAATACAAAACCTATGTTTTATTGAACCCATTGACTGCGGTGATTGAAACTTTCCGATATGGTTACCTGGGAACAGGAACCTTCTCCTGGTCGGCATTGGGTTACAGCACAATTTTTATGATTTTGCTTTTGTTGTCGGGAATCACCATATTTAACAGAGTGGAACGCAGTTTCATGGATACAGTTTGATTATTTACTAAACTCTCCAAACTATTTCATGAGCGATATCGCAATCAAAGTTGAAAACCTCTCCAAGCTCTACCAACTGGGAGAGGTGGGTACTGGCACCATCAGCCACGACCTGAACCGTTGGTGGGCGAAAGTGAGAGGGAAGGAAGACCCCTATACCAAAGTTGGAAGACCCAACGACCGGACAAAAAAAGGAGACAGTGATTTTGTGTGGGCCTTGAAAGATATCAATTTTGAAGTGAAGCAGGGAGAAGTGTTAGGGATCATCGGTCGTAATGGAGCCGGCAAAAGCACGTTGCTGAAAATCCTGAGTAAAATCACGTCTCCAACCACCGGAAGAGTTTATACGAAGGGTAAAATTGCCTCACTGCTGGAAGTAGGTACTGGTTTTCATCCGGAAATGACAGGGCGTGAAAACATTTACCTCAACGGCGCCATCCTGGGAATGCGCAAATGGGAAATCGATAAGAAGTTTGATGAAATAGTGGATTTTGCAGGAGTGGAGGCCTATATCGATACGCCTGTGAAACGGTACAGCAGCGGTATGTATGTGCGGTTGGCTTTTGCTGTGGCTGCATTTCTGGAACCGGAGATACTGATTGTAGATGAGGTGCTGGCGGTGGGAGATGCTGAATTCCAGAAGAAATGTTTGGGCAGGATGAAGGATGTGAGTGTAAATGATGGCCGGACGGTTTTGTTTGTGAGTCATCAAATGGGTGCCATAGCCAAATTGTGCAACAAAAGCCTATTGATTGAAAAAGGTACTTTGAAGCGTTTCGACAAAACAGGACTGATCATCGAAGAATACCTCAGTCCAAGTGATGGCATCAAGAAAGAAAAAAACTGTTATACCGTTCCTGAAGAATTGGCGATGCAAAAATCCATTTATTTTAAATGCATCAAGACGCTCAACGCTTCCGGCAAAATAGCTGATTCTTTCGGATTTGATGACAGCATTATCTTGGGAGTAGAGGTTGTTGCAAAACGGGATATTAAAAATGTTATCTTGGGCATTGGATTGCAAGACAAATATAATGTGCGTGTTGCAACTTTTTTAAGGGAACTGACTCAATTGAATTCGGATGATGTCCAACAGGATCTTTGGAAAATTGAAGTCGCTTTACCAAAGGGAATTATTGCACCAAATGCATACAATTTCACTTTTGCACTTTATATTCCCTATGGGTTTAATTTTGACCAAGTGGAAAGTTTGTTTCCTGTTAAGATATATGATACTGGAACCGATTTTTCAAGGTATGAAGGCATTGATTTTGGAAATGTTATTGTGGAAGCTGAATGGAAACTTTTGCCATGAAAAAAAGGATCAAGCAATATTTGTTTCGTTTGTTTTACCGTCACTTCCTACGCAGTCTGGCCATCTACGAGGATGAAGTGCAAAATAAGCAATTGGCATATTTTCAACGTAACGCTATCATTGGCAATGAAACTCAATTGTTCGATGGCGCCAGCATATTCAATAATTTAAACGACAGATCCAAAATCAGGATCGGTAACAATTGTAGTATCAAAGGTCAACTGCTTTTGTTTGCCCACGGTGGTGAAATAGTTATTGGGGATTATTGTTACATCAATCAACAAGCCAAGTTATGGTCTGCCAAGAAAATTACCATTGGCAACAGAGTGCTTATTGCACATGGGGTAAACATTCATGATAATATATCCCACCCCAAGGATTCGGCATCCCGGCATAAAGATATAGTCCATATCCAAACAATAGGTCTGCAAAAGGAGAACTTCTTGCATGAAAAGGAAATCATCATCAAAGATGATGTCTGGATTGGATTCAATGCCACCATCATGAAAGGGGTGACAATAGGCAAAGGAGCCATTATCGGGGCCAACACCATGGTGTTAAAGGATGTTCCAGACTTCGCAGTTTGCGTGGGAAATCCTATGCGTATTATCGAGTATACAACCTGAAAGGTTTAACAATGATAAAGTGGCAATATGAAATTCAATATTATTAAATGGGCTAAGTATCTCCAGAATATTGTGATTACTGAGCGGAAAATCACAGAATTTATTCATGCTTATGAGTATGACAAATACAGTTACAAAAGCACTAAAGTAAATTTGGGGCAGATACAAACTGCTTTGCATGCACAAAAAACTAGTTTCACAAACCTGTCTGAATTGGAGTTTCAGGTATTTTCCCAATTTGGAGACGATGGTATCATCCAATGGTTGATTCATCATCTGGATATTGAGAACAAATCTTTTGTAGAATTTGGGGTTGAACGCTACACTGAAGCCAATACCCGATTCCTGCTTTTTAACAACAAGTGGGAGGGATTGGTGATTGATGGTGATGAAGACAATATCCATTTCATCAGAAATAATATCGAAAGTGCTTTTTTCAATCTCAAGTCTGTTTGTTCGTTTATCACCAAGGATAATATTGCGGATTTGATCAGGTCAAATGGATTTGGCCCTGACATGGGCTTGTTGAGTATCGATATTGATGGCAATGACTATTGGGTATGGAAGGCTTTGGCAGATCTTCATCCCGTTATCGTGATTGTTGAATATAACGCTGAATTCGGTTTGAATCCCTGGGTCATTCCCTATCAGGCTGATTTTGTATGGGACAAAAAGGATGCCGTTTATTATTGGGGTACTTCACTTCAATCGCTTTGCCAACTCGGGGAGGAAAAAGGCTATTCTTTTGTGGGATGTAATTCACATGGGAACAATGCTTATTTTATCAGGAATGACAAAATGAAAAACTTAAAAAAACTGAGCTGCGAAGAGGGATTTGTATCACCGAAATTCAGTTTGAGCAGAAAGCCGGACCTGACATCCTTTTCCACTGAGGAAAAAAGGCAACAACTCGTTGGCAAGGAGGTGTTCAATACCGTTACCGGACAAATGGAAACCATCGTGGCTTGATTTGGTCATGCGAGTATGGATTAGAAAATTAATTTAAATCAATAGATACCCAAGAGATGCTGCTACAATTGCGTTTTCTGTATAAAAAAATAGAATGGTTCATCAGGAACCACAGGAGGGTACTTTTGATTGATGCCAAGACAAGCGCCAATCATTATTTGGGACCTATTACTTATGATACAGATATCCTGACGACGAGCAATAACTGTGATTTCATCCGTGAGCCCAGATTCGCACAAGCATACAAGGCCGCGGCTGATACCAAGCCTTGGGATGGGTTCACCTCACAATGGCGGGTGTACATCGTTTGTTGGTTTGCAGATCATGTAAAAAATCTGGATGGTGATTTTGTTGAATGTGGTGTGAATACAGGAGCTTTTTCAAGGGCAATCATCGAGTATGTCGATTTCAACAAGTTGAATAAAACTTTTCATTTGTTGGATACCTTCGAAGGGTTTCCAACGCAACAAATTACAGAAGAAGAAAGAAAAGCAGGCATTGGTATTTATGCTACCCATTACCATCCTGTTTATGAAGAAGTAAAAAAGACTTTTCAGGGCTTCAATGTCAATATTATCAAAGGGATGATTCCGGATTCTCTGGAAGTATGCAAAACAGTTAAAATAGCTTTTTTGTCGATTGATATGAATGCAGTGGTTCCTGAAATGGCAGCCATCCACTATTTTTGGGATAAGTTGGTTGTGGGTGGTGTGGTGATTTTAGATGATTATGGATTTCCAATGCATACAGCTCAGAAATTAGCTTTTGATGAATTTGCCCAATCAAAAAATACAAACATTTTGTCTTTGCCTACCGGTCAGGGAATCATGTTTAAAAAATGAATCGAATGGGGGATAAACCGGAATTGATTGTTTTCAGTCTCAACCTGATGGGTGGTTGTGCCAATTTCCATAAAAACATGTTGGCCAATCGTCCGGATGATTTTTTTGATATCACCTGTTTTTATTTGAACCCCTTGCATTGGCCTGGAAAAAGAAGGGATGATGTTATTGTTGATCCTCAAAATATCATTTTTGAATACCATAGCGAACAGCCTCTTGAAGAAGTAAAGCGCCAATTGGCTGCTTTGATCTCGAATAGGGCAGGACTGATTCTCACCAACCTGGAAACAGAGTTGGCAGCTTTGCAAAATTATAAGAAGTCCAATAAAACGATATGCTTTATTTGTCATGACGACGCATACTTGCATCTTGCCAAACGGTATGCATTGATCATTGATTTTTTTATTGCGCACAATATTGCGATATATGATGAATTGTGCAGGTTGCTGCCGGGTAGGAAAAAGGAGATTCATTTTATCCAACATGGTGTGGATGTGCAATATTTTGAAAGGCAATACAATACAGATGCAAAACTCAGGCTAGTTTTCTTGGCACGGCATATTAAGGAAAAAGGCATTTATGATTTGCCGAAAATTGATGATGAACTCAAAAAGAGAAAGGTGGATGTGGACTGGGT
>JBDLUN010000020.1:0-3129 GCA_039805245.1 Bacteroidota bacterium | reverse complement strand
ATTTTGTTTGGCTATTGAACTTACGCAGGCGTATTTCAAAATCGGAATTTTTGATATTGATGATGTGTTGTTGAATGTGTTGGGAGTGATGGTAGGGTACTGGATGGTTGTATACCTTCCGGTTGTATGGGGGAAAATGAAGGCAGATAGAAAATGGATGGCAGGAGTGATCTTGCTGAGTAGTTTGGTGACTCTTTTATCTGTTTATAGTATTGTAGAAAGTTTAAAACCCCCTGCGATGGGTATGGGTGGAGCTGTAAACAATCCACAACAATTAGATCCTGCAGGTGCTTCACAAACAGGGGACAAGGATTTGTGTGGCGGATCTGGCGGAACAGGGGTGCTTCTGACAGTAGACAGCAGTGTCATTACCATCCGGAGAAAAGATGATGTAGTGCAAGAGATCAAGCTGAATGCAAAGACAGTCATCAAAGCTTCATCAGGAGAGATTCGGGTGGGGGATTTGAAACCAGGAAACCGTGTTACGCTTGTGATCGATGAAAGTGAAACCGCCGCCCTGGTATTGGTTTGTGGGGGATGAGTTAATTCTGAGGGTTAAATTTTCCTTATTGTTAGAGCGAATGTCTCCAAAATTTTTACCACTCAGGTCCATGTATATTGAAAGCGCATCAAATTCAAGCTGATCAGACCATGCAATTGAGTAACCTGCTATATAAACTTTAGCAAATAATGATTTATCCATTAATACTTTGAAAATACCCTTTGTAACCAAATCTGAAAGGTCTATGGTCCGGAAATACCATCATCAAAACATACGCTGATGCTGTAATCTGATATGTAATTGACTGAATTAACTTTCATAATTGAATTTACAGTTTTTCCAAAAAATTGTTGTTAAAACACTAAAAAAGGATGTTTGATTAATCTTGTAGACCTTTTAAAAATTTGCCTTAAATTGAATAAAAAGTGAAGCAAAATCATTTTCTTCCTTGTCTGTTGTTCATCCTGTTGTCTGGTATGGCTGTATGGCATGAGGCATCAGCCCAATCTGCATTGAAGCCCCGCGTTATCATCACTGCTGATCCGGAATTGGACGACAACAATTCGCTCATTAGGTTTTTGTTATACAGCACAGACGTGCAGGTGGAAGGTTTGATCTATGCAAGCAGTCAGTTTCATTGGAAGGGCGATGGCAAAGGGACTAAATTCATGGTACCCGGTAGGGAGTATACTCGTTATGGGTTGAATTTGTGCCCCTGCGAATCTTACCGGTGGAGAAAGGATGAGCGCTTCATTCACGAGGCCGTTGAAGCGTATGAAAAAGTATATCCCAACCTCGTCATGCATGACCCCCAATATCCAAGTCCTGATTATTTGAAATCTCGCATCCGGTATGGCAACATTGAGTTTGAAGGGGATATTTCGAAGGATACCGAGGGCTCTGATTTCATCAAAAATGCCATCATGGATGATGTTCCCGGTCAGCTTTTTATAACCGCATGGGGCGGACTCAGTACGGTTTCACGGGCATTGAAATCCATTGAAGACCAATACAAAGGAACAGCAGCCTGGGGAGCTATCCGGAAAAAAATTTATGGTAAGGTGGTTTTGCTGCCATCAGGAGATCAGGATGGGACCAATGCTTCCTATATTCAGCCCCATTGGCCGGCTATGGATGTAAGGCAATACCGTAATGGTCCGAACTATGGATATGGGGCACAACTGGTTGCCAACGAACAGAATAAAAAATACCTGACTCCAACTTGGATGACTGCCAACATCAGTTCTAAAGGTCCGTTAGGAGCATTGTACCGCGTTTGGGGTGATGGCAAACAGATGGTGGAAGGCGACAGGTTTGATTATTTTGGCATGGATGGCTATACCGATGCCGAACTGAAGGCAAAAGGTTACATTGTTTGGATGCCCGTCCAACCCAAGGGTTCCTGGTTGGGTGAGGGAGACAATCCCACTTTTATGAACATGCTTTCCAACGGACTGTTTGCATGGGAAAAGGACAGTCCGGGCGGATGGGGCGGCAAGCCTTTTCATCCCAATATCCAAACCTATGTTGATCCTTTCAGCAATGACACTTCCAAAGTGAAGGACCTGGTCATTTCTGCATCCACATTGAAACGACTTGATCAGGCCGAGACGGATTTAGAAGAGTTTCCCGACTTTTTTGCCGCTGTCCAAAAGGATTTTGCAGCACGGATGGATTGGTCTGTGAAGAGGGATTTCAAATCCGCTAACCACGCACCCATCATCACCATGAGGGGTAAGCATGTTCTTACAGCAAAGGCTGGTCAGGAGATTACCTTGGATGCTGTTGTCAAAGAACCTGATGGCAATGGCATTTCAGCCCATTGGTGGCAGTTCCGTACCTTTAAAAATACAACCAAGCTCGCTGTGCAGTCCACAGGAGGATTGAAAGCTTTCATCAAAATCCCACCAAATGCAAGCGTTGGTGAAACCTTCTTTATGGTGTTGGAAGTGCGTGATGACCGTCCTGCTTTTCTGACAGCCTATCAGCTTGTCAAAATTGTTGTTGCATCATAACAAATATTATTTATGGAACAGGTTGAAATCAGGCAAATAGGGTCAGGAGATGTGTTGGAATTGCAGCAGTTGGCCTGCCAGACATTTACTGAGACTTTTGCGCATTGCAATACTCCTGAGAATTTGTCGAAGTATTTGGAAGAAAAGGTTTCGGTTGAAACGTTAGGTAAAGAGTTGGCAAATCCTTTATCGGCTTTTTATATTGCTGTATGTTCCGGGAAGGTGGCAGGCTTTTTGAAACTCAATACCGGCTTGGCTCAGACAGAGTTGAAGGACTTGAATGCTTTTGAAATTGAACGCATATATGTTTTGCAGGCTTTTCATGGAAAGCAAGTGGGGCAGTTATTGATGAATAAGGCCATTGAAGAAGCAAGAAAAACTACCTGCAGTTATATCTGGCTGGGTGTTTGGGAAGAAAATTACCGGGCCATCCGTTTTTATACAAAGAATGGCTTTGTTAAATTTGATACCCACATTTTTAAAATGGGAGATGATGAGCAAACGGATTGGATGATGAAGCGTGAATTATAAAGTTTATTAAGCAGGTTAAATGATCTCGCTCAAATAGATTTGATCATTTTTGCAGGAACGCCTCCAACAATCGTATTGGCT
>JBDLUN010000019.1:0-11478 GCA_039805245.1 Bacteroidota bacterium | reverse complement strand
TAAGAAACAATATTGGTGAGCGGATCCAGAACATTACCGGGATTGGCAGCACACATGGGGGATTTGCCGGCATTGCTTCCCAATGCCCTGTCGAGCACCCTGTTGTAGTAAACATCTGCTGTGCCGAGTTTTGCACCGGTACCACCTTTTACAATGGCTTCAGCAGCCATCAGGTAGAGCTCTGCAGAACGGAAGAGGGGATCATTGAAGGTGGAATAACCATCAGCATATAAGATGCCAGGCTGCCAGAATTTCCAGAACATGGGACCGCCCCAAGCCATGGGATCCACAATCACCTGTGTGGGTGAAGTGAGTTTGCCCAACCAGTAAAGGTCAACCACATTTTGAACAGCATATTTTTTAGTACCGCCAGGGATATTCCGTCCCAACTGGGTAACATCATTCATGGGTACATTCCAAGGCAGCACCACGGCTGTGGTATCACCTACAACATAACTCAGTGACAGGGCCTGCGGATAGGGTTTGTTTGAAGCCAAGGAAACCGATCCATTTACTGTTGCATACGAGACAGAATTGAAGGTCCCTTCATAACGGACGTCCATCACCGGGTCAAACAACCTGTAACCGCCCCAGGTCACCTGCATTTGCGGCAGGAAGCGGTTGTAGGTGCTGGTCCTTGATTCCTGGGCAACGTTGTTCGGACCACCACTGAAGACGCTGTGCATATTGTTGCCAATCAAGCCGTTGGAAGTGCTGAGGTTGCCATCACCATTGTAGGCCGTTCCGGTATTGTTGGCATATTGTACCGCAAAGATCACCTCTTTGCTTGCGTTGGCGATTGCAACTGAACTGGCTACTGTGGCAGTTTCTTTTTTAGGGTTCTTGTTGTGGATGGGCCATAGGTTGTTCCAGTTTGTTTCCATCGGATACAATCCGGATGCAATCAACTCATCACAAAGTGCCAAAGCACTGGTGAAATCAGCTGGAGTACCGCCAAGGGCATTGTTGAAATTCCAACCGCGGGTAAGATAAACCCTGGCCAACAGGAATTTGGCCGCTCCACGTGTTGCCCTGCCACCATCTTTTTGGGTGATGGGCAATTTGGCGATGGCATCATTCAAATCGGAGATGATTTGGTTGTAAACATCTTTTGATGCCGCCTTCTTGACTTCCAGGCTGGCACTGACCGTTTCAGACAGTGGCATGGGAACATCTCCCCAGAGTTGCACCGCCCAAAAGTAAGACAAGGCACGGAGGAATTTGGCTTCTCCAACCCGATGATTTCTGATAGAATCGACCATGTTCACAACTGCCGGAGCCCTTTCAACTGCAGCATTGCAGCGGTTGATTTCGCGGTACAAGAGATCCCAGGTCGACTGCAATTCACCCACTGTTGAGTTGAGACCGATATCGTAAGTATCCCAGATGCTTCCTGACTGAGTAGTTTGGCCAGGAAAATTGAGGGTTCCCAGCCATCCATTTCCGGCAAATATATCTGTGCCAAGCATATAAGGAGTTCTGATCTGTGTGATATCCCGGAGCAGCGGGTAACAAGAGGTAACAAGCCCCTCATAACCTGCTGCTGTAGAGTAATAGTTGTCAGTAGTCCTGTTGGCAGGATTGTATTCATCAAGAAATGACTTTTTGCAGCCGGCAACAATCAGGAGAGCCATTGCTACAGCAAGCATGCCATTTATACCAATTAATTTTTTCATAAATATTTTTTATACATGTTGGATTAGAAACCGATGTTTGCGCCTATTGCGAAGGTCAGGTTAGGCACATCGTCAATGAATGTGTTGGAATTGTATTCAGGGTCCATACCATTGAATCGGGTCCAATAGGTAGGATTGATGACCTGAAAATAGACCCTCATCCTTTCAATATTTTTCTTTTCCAGCACTTCTCTGGGGAGGTTGTAACCCAAGGTGACATCAGAAAGCCTGATGAAGCTGGCATCCTCATAGCTTCTGGCTCCACGGTAGGCTTGTGGAACACCCGGACCATAAAAATCATTGGTGGGATTGGTTTTCGTCCAGTAGTTCATGACCATGTGGTTGTAGCGCGTTCCAGTGTATTCACCCATCGTACCGTCCAACATTCCATTCTTGTACATGGTACCATTCCTGTAATAGAAGAGGAATGACAAGTCGAAATTCCTGAAACTCATCCTGTTGGTCATACCCATCGTGAAGTTGGGAAGCTGTGTGCCCAACCATTGCCTGTCGTCCTTTCCAGGAGAGTTGGAAATGACCCCATCCTTGTTGAGGTCTTCCACCTTCACAGCACCGGGGAGCTGACCGAATGATTTGGCTGCTACACTATCAGCCAACTGCCAAATGCCAGTCCAACGGTAATCATAAAACGAACGGACCGGCTTGCCCACAAACAGGTTACTGCCGATAATTGAAGTGACGCCATTGGCCAAGGCTTCAATCCTGTTGATGTTTTTGGAGAAATTGATGCTGGTGCTCCAGCTGAAGTTTTTGGTTTCGATGTTGCGGGTGTTCAGCATGATTTCAATACCCTTATTGGAAACCTTACCCACATTGGTGATAACCGAACTGAACCCTGTTGATGTTGGAAGCGTTTGATTGAGAATTAGGTCCCGGGTATTGCGTTTGTAGAGTTCGACTGTTGCAGAAACCCTGTTCTGGAAGAATCCCATATTGATACCCAGGTTGAGTTCCTGGCTTCTTTCCCACTTCAAGTCCTTATTTCCTATGGCTGCAGGTGCAAATCCGGAAACTGCGCTGGAGCCGAAGCTGTAGCTGGTGGTCAACAATCCGGCCTGTGTACTATAGGCAGCCACGTTGGAGTTGCCCACTTCACCATAGCTTACCCGCAATTTGAGGTCTGAAAACACATTCAGGTTTTTGATGAATTCCTCATCACCCGCCTGCCATGCAAATGCACCGGATGGGAAGAAAGCCCATTTGTTCTCATCAGACAATTGTGAAGCCCCATCCGCACGTCCTGTGAGGGTAAGCAAGTACTTGTCATTGAAGGTATAATTCACCCGAGCCATATAGGAAGAAAGGGCATTGCTGCTGTAACCACTGCTGGAAGTAACTACACCACCGGTTCCCAAGTTGTACCAAAGGGAAGCAAATGGCAAGTTGGTTGCTGCAATGGCATAATTTTCAGCAGTGTTTTTAAAGGCACTCTGCAGGGCAGTGGCACTCAGTTTGTGTTTGCCTGTTGTCAGGTTATAGCTCAGCTGATTGTCGATGGTATAACTGCCCAGATTTCTGCTGGAATAATTGGCGCGGGGCGGATTGGTCAACTGCGACTTCGATAGCGTGTTCCTGAATTCTCCTTGGCGTTCGTCAATGGCCTGTGCAGAAACAGATGATTTGAATGTCAACCCTTTGATCAAACCCAGTTCAACATAGGCATTGCCCATGGAATTGGAGAAAGTGGTTGTAAGCTGATAGATGCTAGGATCAGTGTCGATGATTGGATTGGGCACCTGGTTGTCTTTGATACCCATCCAAACGGAAAGGTCATTCCAAGGGCCGATGGCCAAATCATTGCCTTCACTTGGGTTGACAATGTCCTTATAATACACCACACCTGTAGGCCTGGCCCTATATGCGGAACGCAATACTTCCAAAGAACCTGTAGGATTCTTGGCATAATTAATGTAAGCGGTGAAACCCACTTTTAGCCAATTGTTCAACTTGCTGTCCATCGCAGCATTCAGTGAATATTTCTGAAAACTGGTCACGGGGATGTTGCCATCCTCCTGGATATAACCTCCGGAAAAACGGTAGGTTGTACCGGCATTTCCACCTGAAACCGCTACGGTTGAATTGGTATTCAAACCTGGTTTGGTCACCAGATCCAACCAGTTGGTGGATTTGCCCGAATTGATCATGTTCAATTCACTGGCGGTAAATGCTGTTGCAGCACCACCATTTAAAACGGCATCCTGTGCCATCTGATAAAACTGCTGTGCAGTTTGCAGTTGTGCAAAATGAGCAGGAACCTTTGAACCCAAATAGGAATCGAAAGTCACCCTGGGTCTGCCTGAAACACCTCGCTTCGAAGTGATGATCACTACACCATTGGCACCCCGGGCACCATAGATGGCAGTTGAAGAGGCATCTTTCAAGATATCGATGGACTGTATGTCTTGCGGATTGATGTCACGCAGCCTGGCGCCGATGACCCCGTCAATCACCACCAGGGGTTCTGTTGCACCAGTGATGGTGTTTTGCCCGCGTATGTCAATGGCATAAGCCTGACCAGGTTTATTGCTCTGCTTGGTGATTACCACCCCGGTAACCTGGCCCTGAAGGGCTTGTGTGGCGTTGGACGGATTGGCACGGACGATATCTCGTGTCGACAGCGATCCTACCGCACCAGTCAGGTCTTTTTTCCTGACCGAACCATATCCCACCACCACAACATCTTCCAATTGTTTGTTTTCTGATGCCAGCTGCACTTTCAATACACCCAAATTGCCCACGGCAATTTCCTGGGCGGCGAAACCGATGGAATTGATGACCAACACGGATTTACCTGATGAAGGGATGTCGATGGAAAATCTACCATCGGTATTGGATGTTGTACCCTTGGTAGTCCCTTTCAGGGTGATGGATGCACCTGCTACCGGTGCTCCGTTTTCTCCGGCTACTGTGCCTTCCACTTTCCTGGTCTGCGACCAGACAGCTGTGGCAAAACACATGAGGAGAGTTGATAGCAAAATCATTTTTCTCATAATGGCAGTTTTAAGTGACTCGTTGAAATGACATTATCCCCCGCCTGGGCAGATAAGCATGATTGAAAATAGAAAAAAGCTTTTACTAAAACGTTTAATCCTATTGGAATTATATCCGAAAACGTTTTCGGGTGCTGGCTTTTCAGCGTTCATTGATAAAAAAAGCGGTATCATTTAATGATACCGCTTCGATAATTTTTTCCTAACGCAATCACAGCAATCGGAACCTGCTGGTCTGGGTATCCTTGCTGCTCCCGCCCACATGCACTTTGAAATCACCCGGCTCAGCAACCCATTGCAAATCGGCATTCCAGAATTTGAGCATTTCAGCATCTATCCTGAAATCAATCTTTCTGCTTTCACCAGCCCTTAGGAATACTTTCTGAAATCCCTTCAACTCTTTGGCCGGTGGAGTAATACTGCGCACCAGATCCTCCAAATAAAGCTGAACAACCTCCGCACCATCCTGGCCGCCGGCATTGGTCACCACCACCGAAGCGGTAAGTGAACCTCCAGGTTTAATTCTATCTGCACTGAGGGTGAGCTCCCCATAAGTAAACCGGGTATAACTCAACCCGTAACCGAATGGGAACAAGGGCTCATTGGGTATGTCGAGGTATTTGCTGGAAAATTTGTTACCCGGATCCTGAGGCCGGCCGGTAGTTTTCTGGGAATAATACACGGGGATCTGACCTACAGCATAGGGAAAGGACATGCTGAGCTTGCCGGAGGGGTTGACATCACCATAGAGCACATCAGCGATGGCGTTTCCGGCTTCAATGCCGGCGTGCCATACCTGCAATACCGCGGCGGCACCATCAATGGCACCAGTCAGTACCAATGGCCGGCCGCTCATCAACACCACCACTACAGGCTTTCCGGTCTTGTACAAGGCCTGCAACAACCGCTGCTGGCTGGCAGGGAGGGTAATATCGCTGCGACTGGCAGCTTCCCCGCTCATCTCTGAGGCCTCTCCCACAACTGCAACTACCACATCAGATGAACGGGCAATGGCTATTGCCTCTTCCATCATCGCCTCGGGAGATCGTTTGTCGATGTCTACACGTAATCCAAATACATTCGCTTTTTGGGCAAGCAGGGTATCGTCGGTGATATTGGCCCCTTTGGCAAAAGCAAGATTCACCACATTGGCAGCTTTTGATTGCATGCCGTTCATTACTGGGACCGACATCTGCGGCTCACCGCTAACAGCCCAGGTACCCAGCATATTGCTTCTGTCATTGGCGAGTGGTCCGATCAACGCCACCCGTTGCATGGACTTAAGTGGCAAGGCATTCTTTTCATTTTTCAACAATACAAATGACTCTGACGCAATCTTTCTAGCAAAGGCCCTGTTGGCGGGTGTGAGAATTTCCTGCTTACCACGCTCGAGATTGATATACCGGTAGGGATCAGTGAAAAGTCCGAGTTTATACTTGGCTTCAAGCACCATCCGGCAGGCCCGGTCGATGTCGGCAAGACTGATTTTCTTTTCCTGCAAAGACTTCTTCAAGGTGGAGAGATAGCCCTCTCCAACCATATCCATATCCAAGCCAGCCTTGATGGCCAATGCCGATACAGCCTGCAAATCACCAAGGCGGTGGTTGCTCATTTCATTGATGGATGTGTAGTCGCTCACAATCATCCCCTTGAATTTCCAGTCACGACGCAGCAAATCAGTGAGCAACCATTTGTTACCTGAAGCCGGCACACCATCCACATCATTGAATGAACTCATGATGGTGGCCACCCCGGCATCTACTGCGGCCTTATAGGGTGGCAGGTACTCGTTGTACATCCGGTTGCGGCTCATGTCAACACTATTGTAATCCCGTCCGGCCTCCGAAGCGCCATACAAAGCAAAATGCTTGACACAGGCAAGAAGCGTGTAGGGGCTCGACAAATCAGATCCCTGATATCCCAAAACCATAGACCGCGCAATCTGGGAACCCAGAAAAGGATCCTCCCCAGACCCTTCTGCCACCCTACCCCAGCGGGGATCACGGGCAACATCCACCATGGGCGAAAAGGCCCAATTCAATCCGTCTGCCGTTGCCTCTTTCGCGGCAAGGATGGCGCTCTGCCTGATCAGGGCAGTATCCCAACTGCAAGAAATACCCAAAGGAATGGGGAATGTTGTTTTATGTCCGTGTATGACGTCCGATCCAAACATCAGGGGTATTTTCAAACGGGAATGGGTCATCACCAAATCCTGTGCCTGTTTGACTTTTTCCGTGCCAATGACACCAAACAAACCGCCAACTTTCCCCGATTTGATTTTTCCTTCGACATCTGTACTAACAACCGAACCCGTGGGGATGCCCCAACCCGGCGTAATCAGGTTGAGCTGCCCAATTTTCTCTTCGACTGTCATCTTAGACATAAGTGTGCTAATGAATGTATTCATCTTCACATCCTGTCCTGAAGTGATGGATGTGCCCATCACCAACACCATCAACAATGCATATTTTTTCATGCGTCAAATTTTTAAAAGCTTTCCTGTGCCTCGTGCCTCTTGCCTTTTGCCTCTTCCCTTCTGCCTCATCCCTACTCCACCCTAATCACCTTGCTGGATGCAGAAACCCCATTCTCGTTAACCGCTTCTATCCTGTAATAATATGTTTTCTTGAGATCCATACCCTTATAATAATAATCGTTGGCATCATGCACCATAATAGAGGTGTAGAGCTTGTCGGGATCGGTGCCGAGATAAATATTGTAAGCATAGGCATTGTCAACCAGCGACCATTTCAACCACGCACTGCGCTTGTCTTTATCCGTCCTCAACACTACAAAATCCCTGACGGCTTCAGGCTTGCTGCCCAGTCCTTTTCCAAATACCCGCAAGCCGCTGATGGCAAATTTGCCGGAAGGGATTTGTATGTTTTCCATCCGAATATAACGCGTCTGTACAGGGGTTGGCAACTCCACATAATCGTGGGGCACATCGGTTTGGTTGATTGATTTGTCAACAAGAACAGTCCACTGTTGTCCGTCTGTCGAATGATACAAAATATAGCGGTGCTTTTGCCCCATGGTCTTTCCCAAAAACACGGCATCCTGATCGGCGTAGTTGATTTGTACGGCATGCACCGTAGCGGTGGCCCCCAGGTCGGTTTGGATCCATTCCCCCTTGTTGCCAGTTGCCGCACTCCAATAGGTTTTGATGCTTTCATCCACCGCATTATTGGCATTGTATTGGCTACCCAAGACAGAGGATACCATTACCGGCTTTTTGTAGTTGAGCAGCATCCAACCGGTGAACCTGCTCTTGGCATGATCTACCGTGTCTCCTGGTAGGTAATGGGGATAATCACCAAAAGCCGTATTGCAATACATCACCCCGTCTTTATCGAATCCTGCTGGCCAGATGCCGAGCCTGCGTTCAAAATTATTCTTCACCCCGATGGCAATCGTGGATACATGCCAATATTTGCTTTGATTGTCTTGGAAAGTGGCTCCATGTCCCGCTCCCCGGGCAAATCCTCCAGCTTTGATGCTCAGGGGGTCAGACTGATTCTGCACATAATCAAGGGGACCATTACCTACAGCTACGCCATCGGCATAACCACTGAATTCAGTACCAGGTGCGGCATATTGGAAATAATATTTGCCCTTGTGCTTGGTCATCCAAGCCCCTTCGATGAACCCATCCAAAAAAGTATCATCCATGTATTCCCCAAAACGGTGCCAGCCATACCGCCAGCTCTCGAGTCCGAACATCTCTTTCCTGGTTGCTATGGGCTGAAATGTTTTCCTATCCAACTCGATGCCATACAATGGCCAGCGGTTGCTGCTGCCGTTGTACATGTAAAAACGGCCATCATCATCTGTAAAAAATGCGGGATCCCAGCCGCCTATATCAACAGAATCAAGCAATGGTTTCCAACTGTCTGTTTTGGGATCGGTACTCATCCAAAGTGTAAAATTTTTGGAATAGGTTGATCCGAAAACCAACATGGTATCGCCAACAATACCCACTGCAGGTGCACACAATTCGTCGTAAACATTGTTCCAAGGCCGCAAAAAGCGCCGGGACACAAACTTCCAATTACTCATATCACTACTCCACCAATAGCCCCACTGGTTAGTGCTGAAAAGGAAGTAGTCGCCCTTATAATTGACAATCACCGGATCAGCCGTGGCCCGGTGCTTACCCCAGGTGGAAAAATTGGGTATCGGCGTATACCCATAGTCGATGTTGATGGGGTTGCAATAGGTCTTTTGCTGTGCATCCACAGTCATCACAGAAAACACGATTACAGCAAAGAGCATGAATCTTTTCATAAATGGCAAAGAAATTGTGCCTTAAAGATACGGTGAAGAAAAACCCAATGCTTTCATTCCCCTTTTTATTTCAGGGCAGCCAACCAGCAATCTCCACACCAGGCCACTGCGGTGATTCTCAATCATAACCACTTGCGGCAATTGGTCAATGGCCAATCCAGCCTGGGTAAACCAAAGGTCATGTATGGAGAAGGCATCAGAAAATCCCCATTCCCCCCAAATCCTGTCTCCCATCTTGTAGTAGAAAAACTTGAGTGCAGCCATGCTTTCCACAGGCGTAAAAGGCATGGAAGTGATGGCAGCTGTTGGAGAGATGACGCCAATGTCCTGCGTCGGACTGTTCGCGGCATACCCATCCTTGATGTCACTGGCGGTCAATCCCCAGCAATCTGCCCCATACCCGGCAAACCCTTTGGGATTCTCCTTGCAATAGGCATGGTTGATGCGGGAATGGTTCACCGTTTGTAGTCCATAGTCGGCATAGGCATCTTTCAAACCGCGGGGGTCAATGCCCAAAAAAGTGTATTGCGACAAAAACAGGGGACCTCCCAATGGAGGACCTAATGGCAAAGGCAGGCCATAATGATTTTGGTTGGTGACCACGGCGCCGGACCTTGCAAATCCATTAGTATACACTTCTTTGGGAATAGGATCCGTATTGGATGAGGCTGCGAGGATATAAGTGATCTGCGCTTCATTCCAGCCCTCGATTTTCAGGTTCATATCCCAATTGTAACTCGGGCTCCAATGCCAATACAAAACCTGCTGGGCATTTCTCCTGAACCACGACCACTCCACCGCATTCCATAAAGCATTGATATCTGCCACCAACCGGACTTCTGCAGGATCGTTGCTATTGAAATACTCCCGTGCGGTAAGCAATCCAGCCATCAGGTAGGATGTCTCCACCAGATCAGCGCCATTGTCTTTCGTGCTGAAAGGAATGGTTCTACCAGTAACACCATGCAACCAATGCGAAAAGGCTCCATGAAATTTTTCAGCCTTCAATGTCAGGAAATAGACGATTTTCTGCATCCTTTCCAGTCCCTCAGATCGGGTGATGAATTTCCGTTCAACGGCAACAGGAATGCACATGATACCAAAACCTGTACCACCGGTTGTAATAACATCAGGCGTCAGATTTCTTTCCCTGGCCATTCCGGAAATTGGATGGCCGAATTCCCAAAAGTAACTAAAGGTCTTGCGTTGCACCATATCCAATAGTTGACCGTCACTTACCCTATCGAACTTGTCTGTAGAATCAACAACCGTCTGCATGGCAAGGGTACGAAAGGTGCCAAGATTCAAACCACCTACCGCCTGCAACTGTGAACTGATGTTCAACGTATAAGCAGTCAACCCTTTCATCGGCAAAGACATTTTAAGTTGAATCTCCTTGTCGCCATTGGCATAATTGAATTGCATCGGATGGCTGTTACCCGCCGCGTCAGTGAGGCTGATGGATTGGGCTGCACTTTCCCTTTTCACGGCAGTTGAAAATTCAAGGGTGATGGTTGCCATCCGGTCCACCTGCCGCAGCAATGATACCGTTGTTGCTTGGCCATCGACCAGCAATTTGGAGAGGGTTATCACCATCGGGTCTGGACCACCCGTTTCAGGTGATGGTTTCTTTTTGCAACTTGCCAATGCAACCAGCAACAACAACATCATCAGTTTATGGAAATACCAGCTGCTCCTGTTCATGGTTTGATCATTATGGTTGTGACTGATTTGGCAGGCAGGGACTTTATGGCAGCACGTTTTCCAAATTGCAAGCTGCAAGTGATGACGCGATCTTTTTCATTCAATACAATGACGGCAATTTTTCCGGAGGGTGTGAGGAATGCAACATTGGAAAGGCCTTCAACTTCCTGACTGGCAATTCGTATAGAACCTTGCGGCACAAACCTGGACGCATGGGCAATTACATAGTAGGATACGTTGCGCTCTACCCTGTTGGCGCTGATGGTGAGGGCACCCTTACATTCTGAACACCCGCCTGGTGTATGTGGACCATAAGCGGTATCATTGGCGAGGTTCCACTCCAAGGCATTCTTTGACCAATTGCGCATGCTGCCAATAACCACATTGCGGATATGCCATTGCAAGTCGCCATCAAAGGTTCCATTTTTGCCAGTCCATTGCTCCGTGAAATAAATGTTTTTGGAAGGATGTGCATCATGCACTTTCGAAAGCGCACCTATATTTCCGGCATAGAGGTGAAAGGCAGTGCCATCTACATATTGGGCAGCCTCGGAATCTGCAAGGATATGCAACGGATACTCTGGCATGTCTGCATTATGGTCCCAGATGATGACACGGGTTTCCAGTGCCGACTTCCTGAAAGCCGGACCCAGATGGTTTTTGACAAAAATCTTCTGCTCTTCTGCGTCCATGAGGAGACTGGGATTGTTATGCGGATTCTGGGGCTCATTTTGGATGGTTACCGCATCAATGGTGATACCCTGTTCTTTCATTGCACGGATGTATTTCACAAAATAATC
>JBDLUN010000018.1:0-2926 GCA_039805245.1 Bacteroidota bacterium | reverse complement strand
TGTAATGATGGCCGTTCAGCTCGTTTGGGTTCTTGCCAAAGTGCCGGAAACAAAAGGGGTGTCATTGGAAGCCTTAGAAAAGCAACTTGTAAAAGATTAAACGCATGATTATGGTTTATCCCAGCATTTATGATGAAATGACAACCCATGAATTGATCAGGCGAATCGAGAGCCTGACGGCACAAACCGCTGGTCAATGGGGTAAGATGACCATTGCGCAAATGCTCAAACATTGCACCATACCTTACAAAGCCATCTTGGAGCAAGGGGAAGTAAAAAAAGGTCCCTGGTATATCAGGTTGGTGGCAGGTTTGTTCTTCAAGCAATCGATGGTGAATGAAGTGGATTATCCTCGCAACCTGCCCACAGCCAAGCATTTCATTATCCATGATGAACCTGATTTTTCATCCTCGAGGGAGCTGCTCAAAAATGCCATCCGCGTGTCACACGCCAAGGGTGATGCTTTCTATGAAGGACGTCGCCATCCCTGGATAGGCAAACTCACGGCGAGGGAGTGGAGCAATATGCTTTACAAACACCTTGACCACCACCTCAGGCAGTTTGGTGTCTAGGTTTCAAATCTGATATTATGAAAAGGATTTTCTTCATTTTATTAATCGGGATGCTGCAATCAGCAGCTGCACAGCAGTTCACCATTCAACTGCCCAAGAACCTCTCAGATAAGCCTTTGGACGGCAGGTTGTTGCTGATGTTGTCCACCCAACACGGAACAGAACCCCGATTCCTCATAGCAGATGATACACAAACGCAACAGGTGTTTGGGATGGATGTAGAGGGATGGATGCCCGGAACTTCCAAAACAATTGATGCTCGGGCTTTTGGATATCCTGTTGAAAGCTTGAAGCAGATCAAGGATGGATCTTACCAGGTTCAAGCGCTCCTACACATCTATGAAACATTCAAGCGGAAAGATGGGCATACGGTGAAGTTGCCCATGGATAGGGGTGAAGGTCAGCACTGGAACATCGCTCCCGGAAATCTATATTCTGTGCCCGCTGCCATAAATTTTTCCGGCGGCAAGGCCAATCTGCAGTCTCTGCAGCTAACGCAGGCGATACCCCCGGTCAAACAACCGGAAGACAGCAAATATGTCAAGCACATCCGTATACAATCGGCAAGGCTTACGGAGTTTTGGGGGCGCCCCATGTACCTGGGGGCTCATGTGTTGCTGCCGGAGGGTTGGGACAGCCATCCCAATGTGAAATATCCTATGGCCATTTACCACGGTCATTTTCCGGATGATTTTGGGGGCTGGCGCACAACTCCTCCAGATGAGCATCTGGTGCCGGATACCGTCAAACGTTTCAACCTTATAGGATACAATAAAATCGTGCAGCAGGAAGCCTATGATTTTTACAGGATGTGGACAGGCCCCGGTTTCCCGCGGGTTATTGCAGTTGAAATCCAACATGCCAATCCGTTTTATGACGATTCCTATGCAGTCAATTCAGAAAATATTGGTCCGTATGGTGATGCCATCACCTATGAACTGATTCCTGAAATTGAAAAGAGATTTCGGGGTATCGGACAGGGTTGGGCAAGATTCATGTACGGCGGAAGCACGGGTGGATGGGAAGCACTCGCAGCACAGGTATTCTATCCCGATGAGTATAACGGTTCCTATGCCGCTTGTCCGGATCCCATTGATTTCAACCACTACATGACCGTCAACATTTACAAAGACAAGAATGCCTATTTCGAAGAAGGACCCTTCCGCAAAACCTACCGTCCGGGTCACCGTGACTATCTCGGGCATGTCAACGCCATGATCCGTGACATGAATCACCGGGAATTGGCTTTGGGAACGAAGAGCCGTAGTGGCGACCAATGGGATATTTGGGATGCCGTTTACTCTCCGGTAGGTAAGGATGGTTATCCTAAGCCTGTATTCAATAAGTTAACCGGAACAATCGACAAGGAGGTGGCAGCTTACTGGAAGGAGCATTTCGACTTGACACACATCATCAAACGGGATTGGCACAAATTGGGCGATAAACTGAAAGGTAAGATTCATCTGTACGTGGGTGATATGGATAATTTTTACCTCAACAATGCAGTATACACCGCGGAAGATATGCTGAAGGGTTTGAAAAATCCTGATTGCCAATGTGAGGTAGATTACGGAGATCGTGCAGAACACTGTTGGAATGGGGATCATACACAACCCAATTATATCAGTCGCTTGCGCTACCACAGGATGTTCATCCCCAAATGGGCCGAGGAAGTCAAACGCAGGGCCCCGCAAGGTGCAGATTTGCAATCCTGGCACTATTGATCACTTTTTAATCCAATTCAATGGCAAAACTCTGGTTACTTGTTTTTTTTGTCGGGTCGATGGCTATGGCTGATGCCCAACCGTTCATCAATGAAATCAGGGCTTTTGAACAGGCTGATTCCCTTACTCCACCTGAAAAGGGAGGCATTCTGTTGATAGGCAGTTCCTCCTTTACCAAATGGAAAGACGTAGGGGATTGGTTCCCCGACAAAAGGATCATCAACAGGGGTTTCGGCGGGTCTTCCATACCGGACCTGATCCGGTATTTCGATAGGATTGTCCCACCATACCAACCTATACAGGTCGTTGTCTATTGCGGAGAGAATGATGTGGCCGCTTCTACCCAAGTTACTGCAGATACGGTTTTGCAACGCTGGAAAACCTTGCACGGCATGATCCGCAGGCAGCTTCCCGATGCACGCATTACCTTCGTTTCACTCAAGCCAAGTCCCATAAGGGCCGCTTTCTTACCAGTGGTTAAAGAGACCAATAAGGTCATTAGCGAGTTTTGCCAATCAGCAGGTAATACAGATTTCATTGATATTTTCCCGCCCATGCTCAACAGCGACGGCAGTTTCAGGGAGGAACTTTTTGTTGCCGACAGGTTGCACATGAATGCGGAGGGGTACC
>JBDLUN010000017.1:0-6355 GCA_039805245.1 Bacteroidota bacterium | reverse complement strand
ACACCTGATGGTTCCCTGAATGTAAGAGAGCTCACGTAAGGGTTGGCATAATCAGCTGCCGTATTGGGGATGTTCAGATAGTCCAAACGCACACCATAGGTAAGTCTGAAGTTCTTGCTCAACTTCCATTCGTCCTGTCCATATACGGTATAGAACTGGTTCTGGAAAGTCTGCCAAGGAAGCTTTCCGTCAGGCAACAATGTATAACGGTAATTGAAACGGGCAATGGGCACGGTAGAAGTTGCTGCGTTGGGATTGTTTTTGAAAGCCAATGCAGCTGCTTTGAAATCGGCAATGCTGTTGAACACCCACACACCATTGGATCCGTAGAAGAAGAGGTTGTTGGATTTAAAGGCCTCAAAAGCAGCACCTACGGTGATGGTGTGGTTACCACGGATGAGGGTGGTGTTATTGGTAGCATTGAATGTAGAGTAGTTCAGTTTGTTGTTGGGTGTGAATGGATCAAAACCCACTGAAGTATAGGTGCTTCCGCCTACGCCACTGAGGATATCTACGGTGGGGAATACTGCGGTGCGGTATGCCCTGTCTTCCAATTGTTTATTGTAAGTAACGATGAACTGGTTGGAAACCCTGTTTTTGAAGTTTGAACTCAACTCAATTACAGCGGAACGGGTATTGTCCTGGATAATGTATCCGGTATTTTGTCCGGAAATGGCCAGCGCCGAGTTCTGCCTGTTACCATTTCCTGCGGTATTGCCTGCGTTGGAGTTACTGATGGGCACATCACTCTGTGAGTTGTGGTTGGCATATCGCACGCTCAACTTGTGGATGTCATTGATATTGTAATCAATGCGGGCCAAAATCTTGTTGCTGAAAGACTCATTGTTGAAATTGTCGATGGCACCCAAATCATAGTTGAAGTTGGAGAGCATGAATGATTTCAGGTCTTCGAGGTCTGTTGCAGTTGTTCTGGAAACGTTACCAGTTGCACCGGGCCTGTTGGCCACCCAGCTAAGTGCAGGTTGTGTTCCCTTGTTGAACTCACCGTTCACAAAGAAAAAGAGTTTGTTCTTGATGATCGGACCACCTACACGGAAACCATTGGTTTCCACATTGAAAGGGGTCTTGGGGATATTGTCCGTTGCACTGGCTGCTTTTGAACCGGCCAGATCCCTGCTGTTCCAGAAACGGAATACAGAACCAGCAAACTCATTGGTACCACTGCGGGTCACAGCATTGATGGCCGCACCGGCGAAACCAGACTGGCGGATATCATAAGGGGTGATGTTGATTTGCAACTCTTCCAAGGCATCAAGAGAGATCGCGGTAGAACCAGTCCGTCCGCCAGCTTGTGCGTCATTACCCAATCCGAAACCGTTGTTGAAAACCGCACCATCAATGGTGAAGTTGTTGAAACGGCTGTCCTGACCAGCAAAGGAGCGCCCATTGCTGTAGGCGTTGTACTTGGTGATATCATTTACATTACGGCCAATGGTTGGCGTAAGGTTGATGATTTGACGGTTGATGGTTACACTGGCTCCATTATTTTTGGAGTTCATGATCGGATTGGCCGTTCCCTTTACAACGATGTTTTGGAGGTTTTGTGCATCAGTTTTCAGTTGCACATCCACATTCACGGTATTACCCAATGGAGCGAACACATCCTGTTCCTGATGGGATTTGAAACCCTGGTAGGAGACAGTCACCACGTAAGGTCCGCCTACGCGAACGTTGAGGATGGTGAAAGCTCCTGCTTTCGTGGAAGTGGTGGCATAACGTGTTCCGGAGGGCTGGTGAATGGCTACAACAGTTGCACCTTCGAGTGACTTGTTGTCTTCACCTTTTACTGATCCGGTAATGCTACTGCTGGTAACCTGTGCATAGGTGGCGGAAACCGTCACCAGCACGAGAACCAACAGGGATAAAAGTTTTCTCATGTTTTTTGTTTTGATTTTGCGCCGCAAAAATACCACAAACTTGGATTGGTGTCCAAGTTTGCAGATTATTAAAAGATGAATTTATTAGAGCTTGTTCGCCTTATACACTTTAACCAATCCATCGTTTTCACTGCTTACCACAATCAGGCTCTGTTGAATCGGACTTTTGGAAGCCGGAATGAACAGAATCCCTTCGGGCGCATCGCCTGTTTTATACATTTTAATGAATTGGGGTCTGGTGGGGTTGGTGACATCATAGATGGCAAAAGCATCAGCACGCTCCAAACCTATTATAGCAATTTGCTTATTGCCTACTCTTCCGAGTGTAACTGCTTCTGGCTCAACAGATTTGTCATCACTTCTGGCATCATCATACAAACCCAAATCCCTCGCTTTGATATCCAATTCTGTTTTGCTGTCCCATACCAAGCTGCCTGTCGTGGCGTCCCAAACACTGAACGATCTTGCACCCAGACTGTACAATTCATCGAAATCACCATCACCATCCTTGTCTCCGAGGGTGGTGGTAACATTCAACCTTCCTAACTTGGTGTCTGTTTTCAAACTGGCATCAGCAAAGGCAGTAGGATCAAGAATAACTGCTCCAACACGTTTCATTTCAGTGAAGCCAGAATATTCCCTGGAATCACCTTCATTGGCAGTGAACAAATAAGGAATACCCTGATATCGGGTAAAAGCAAGTGCATCAGGCATGTACATACCAAATACAGGTACGTTGGCAAAGTTGATGGCATTATCCCTGTCACTTACGTCAATGGGATGCTGACCATCAGCATAGTTTTTAAAACCAAGTGGAAAAATCCATTTGATGGTCGCTGAACGGATATCGATTTCAGCGATGGCGTTATTTTCTTGCAAAGTTACCCAGGCAGACTTGGAGTCTTCAGAAACCGTTATGTATTCAGGCTCAATGTCTTTACCAAAATCTTTGCCAGGACCAAAAACCCTGAAGCCCTTGGCAGACAATTCAGGCAATTTGGATTTCCAACCGGAAAAATCAAATGTTGTAACTGTAAAGTCATTCTTTACATTGATGATCGAGATTGATCCGTTAGGATCATCGGTATAAGCATCATTGGGCTCGCCTTCATTGGCGGTGAGGATGAACTGGCCATCCGGAGAAAAAACAACCATATCCGGTAGGGCACCTACAGGTATCTGCTTCAATTCACGCAAGGTTTTGGTGTCAAACACGACAACCTTACCTGTTTTTTGTTTGTTCGTGGATTCAATGGCTGCCGCCAACAAGCCGTTTTTAACGTCTACGCTGTTCACATATCCACCATAAGGCTGCATGCTGATTGATCTGACCACAGCGAGGCTGGCTGGATTGGCAGCGTTGATTACATCAATTTTATTGGTAGTTCCGTTATTGACCGCAAAAAGCTGTTTAGTCAGCGGATCAAAAGCCGTTATTTCCGCTGCACCTAGTCCGCCCAAATTGATGGATGCGATTTCCTGGTAGGAATTGAGGTCTTCATTGACAATTTCCTCCAGTGGCTGAACAACTTCATTTTTCTCGCAAGAAAACAAGGCTACAACCAACAGTGAAAGACTTATGATTTTTCTCATGAATCAGAATTTTTTGTGGTGCAAAATTCTGATTCGTATGTAGCCTATGTGTTGCGTAAAGGTAAACGAAGTGTTAAGCAACCATTACCAAATCGTTTCCCATTTGTGGAGAAATCACCAGCCTCATCTAAATTTTCCTGATCCTGCTCAACCACATAATTACACCGGTGATGGGGAAAGTGGCACCAAACAAACAGACGATAAAGCCGAGAATTTTGGATGGAAGTCCCCAAATGGAACTGATGTGTACAGGCTTGAAAGTTGCCCTGACCCGTTGGCCAAGGGGTCTGTCGGCAAAAGCCACCAACTTCAAATGCTCACCACTGTATTGGTCGTAATAGTGGTTGTCGGTAGCCGTTTCATGAGCCGCATCCCGCCTGAGCACCCCTACGGAATAAACAGCTGTGGAGTCTTTTGGAAAACCCAGGTTGAAAAATACGGCATTGGGAACCCTGGTGTAGGCATCAGACAAGATATCATCGACATCAATGGCAGCCAAATAAGCTGTATCAGTGTAGGTTGATGAAGGCGGTTTGATGGGCTCTTTGGAGGAATTAGTCACTTTGTAAATGCCATCATTAAACCATTGGAAACTCCAGGCCAATCCGGTAAAAGCGAAAACGAACAGGAAAAGAACCGTATAAATGCCCAAAGCATAATGGAGATCGTGGTTTACGCGCTTCCAGTTAGCCTTCCACATGATTCTCAAATTGGACTTCAACATGGCCTTTGTTTTGGGCCACCACAAAATAACTCCGGTAATCATGATGAAAAGAAACAACAGTGTCGCTGTTCCCATAATCAGTTTACCAGTATCACCACCAAGCAGCCAGCGGTGCAAACTCATAATGGTATAGAAAAAGGATTCACCATAATTGTACAACTCCACGAGGTTACCGGAATAAGGATCCACAAAAGCAGTAAAACGTTTCCCCTCTTTCTCCCCTTCAAGGGGTTTGGCCACCACAGACATCTCAATATTCCGGGCAGGATCGGTATATTCCTTGATACCGGTTACCTTCAAATCCGGATTTGCGGTTTTCAATGAAGCCATCACCTGTGCAACCGGAAGCTGAATTTCTTTCACTTCTTTGGCAAAATACCGGTCATGGTACAAGGCATGTTGCAATTCTTCCTCAAAAACAAGCACGGAACCGGTAAAACAGGCCGTCATGATGAACAGTCCTGATACGAGGCTGAGGAAAAGGTGAATTGTGCGGAAAATTGATTTCATGTGGTTGTGGGGTTATTTCTAGCAGCCAATCTAAAGATTTTTGTCCGATTTCAAATTGACTTACCTTAACATTTAATAATCTTTCAACGATAAAATCAAAAAGAAGCATGAAAACGATTGTCTCTTTCCTGATGGCCACTGTGATTCTCTTGCCCATAGCAGCATATTTTCTAGGTACACCGCCGAATGTTACCCAACTGAACATCCTCAAAGACACCGCTTGGGGTGTGGGTGTGGTTATCCTCTTCACCTTCGTGGTTGGTCAGCTTACCGGCAACAATTCACAGGTCGATAAGCTGTGGAGTATCGTTCCGGCGCCATATGCTTGGTTCATGACCTGGAAAGGTGGTATGGATGAAAGGATGGTGCTGATGTCTGTTCTGGTAACCATCTGGGCGGCACGACTGACATTCAACTTTGCCCGCCGGGGCGGTTACAGCTGGAAATTCTGGGAGGGAGAAGAAGACTACCGCTGGGAAGTGTTGCGTCAGCGGCCGGGTTTCAAAAACCCCTTTGTTTGGCTGCTTTTCAACCTCTTTTTCATCTGTTTCTATCAAAATACCCTCATTTTCCTCTTTACAGTGCCGGTTATTGCTGCTTTGGCCGATAATTCCGCACCCTTGGGGATATTCGATTGGATCCTTACAGGCATCTATGTAGCCCTAGTAGTGATGGAGTTTGTTGCAGACCAGCAGCAATATGATTTTCAGACAGAAAAATACAGGCGGAAAAATGCGGGAGAAGACTTGGGCGAATATGCTGATGGATTTATCCAAACCGGACTCTGGTCGAAAATGCGGCACCCCAACTACTTTGCCGAACAGGCAATTTGGGTAGTTTTTTACCTCTTCAGTGTTGCCGCTACAGGTGAATGGATCAACTGGACCATCGCCGGGTCTGTGTTGCTTATCATCCTATTCAAAGGCAGCTCGAATTTCTCAGAGGAGATATCAGCCAAAAAGTACCCTAAATATACAGACTACCAAAAACGGGTGGGACGCTTCCTGCCAAAATTTTGAATTACGCTGAATTTTTAGGTAGGATTTCCAAAATTCGTGAACAGCTCCCCTCCTGGCCAAGAGGGGTGGCTCGAAGAGCCGGGGTGGTGGAAGATATCAATTAATAAAAAAAACTTAAACCTTTACATCAATATATAAAGTTGAATAAAAATGAAAAAAACAATTCTGCCCCTTTTACTCTGCCTGTCAATCCAATCCTATGCCCAAAAACCAATCGACCTGATCAGTGTAGAAGAAACCGAAAGAATAGAAAAAGTCCTTTCTTCAGACGAGATGCAAGGACGGAGAACATTTACCCCCGGTATAGAAAAGGCGGCAGCATTCATTGCAGCTGAATTCCAGCAGGCTGGTCTGCAGAAATGGAAAAACAGCAGCTCCCACCTGCAAAGCTTTTCCATGATCCGCCCAAGAATAACAGCCATCAAGGGTATGATCGGCAGCAATCCGCTCGACATGCGCATGGTCAATGTTGTTTCTACGCAGCAAACCCTGGAAATTTCACAAAACGCAGGCTATGAAGTGGTAATGATCAAAAAAGATGACAACTACATCAATGAAGCGAGGAAAATCATGGGAACATCCAAAAACACCCTGGTGATAGTGGATACGGC
>JBDLUN010000016.1:0-7642 GCA_039805245.1 Bacteroidota bacterium | reverse complement strand
GCCGAGGATGAACAGGTCGCTGGCGATGCCGTCTGCCAAGAATTTGCCCTGATCAGACAACTTCCACCCGTTTTCAGTAAGGAGCATATTTCCGGCCTGTAAGTGCGGCTTGATGGCCAATTCGATTTCAGTTGCCCTTTCTGTTCCCCATTCCCCAACCAATTTTGCCTTGTTGATGCCTCGAGACGACCTGAGGGAGGTCATAATGTATTCGTTAAGCAAATCCCATGTACTTAAGGTTTCTGCTGTAAATGGCCTGATGCCTGCTGCTATGGATTTGATATAGTCTTGATTGTGTGCCTTGTTCCAACTGCGGGTATTCCCATAAAAGGAATGTGCTGCGGGGCCAATGCCCAAATAGGGTATGCTATCCCAATACGCACTGTTGTGTTTGCTTTCCATGCCAGGAAGAGCAAAGTTCGAAATTTCGTAATGTTGGTACCCGGCTTCAGCAGTAAGTGCGAGTAGGCTTTGAAACCTATCGGCCTGGTCATCCGGACTGACTTGTTCCTTTTTACCCGTACCGATCAGGTGATGCAATGCTGTTCCAGACTCTACGGTGAGGGCATAGCAGGAGAGGTGGGGGATTTTGAAGCCGATCGCCTTGTTCAGGTCTGCAATCCAGTTTTCCGAATCCTGCCCCGGTGTGCCATAAATCAGGTCTATGCTGAAGTTGTCAAATCCTGCTTCCCTGATGATTTCGATGCAACGGACCGATTGTGTCGCATCATGTGCCCGGTTCATCCATTGCAGGTTGCGTTCTTCGAACGATTGGATCCCGATGCTGAATCTGTTGATCCCCATGGCTTTCCAGGATTGGGCTTTCGCCGGCGTGATATCATCCGGATTGGCTTCAAGCGTTATTTCAGGGTTTTCGGCAAGCTTGTAGTTTTGGCTGATGGTACTTATAAGCCTTTCAATGTAGGCTTCCGGCAGAATGGAAGGGGTTCCGCCACCAAAATAGATGGTTTCAACAATGTCTGGGAGTTCCCCCTTTCTCATCAGCAGTTCCATTTCAAGGGCTTCTGCCATTGGTTTTATGGCCGACAGGCTGGTCGAAAAATGGAAGTTGCAGTAATGGCAGGCTTTCCTGCAAAAAGGAATATGGATGTAAATGCCGGCCATAGGTATGCTTTCAATGAAGGAACGTAGCTTTGTAATTGTGCAAAGGTCAGCATTCAGCATCATATTGTTGTTATTTACCCATTTCCTTGTCTTGCACTCAAGAAGCCAAGGAACGCATCGGCTTGTTTTGCGGTATGCCGACAGCCTCACAGCAGCAGGGATTGCTCCTTTTGTAAAAGCCACCCGGTTCGATAGTGAACCATCCTGCAGGGAGTACCTCAGCGCCGGACTTTTGCCACTTCTCCGGGAAAAAGGTTACCTGGGGGCTTCCATTGACAGCATCTCTACGGGCGGCGACAGTACCCTCGCATGGATCTATCTTGGGGTGCCCTATACATGGGGAGTAATTGAAGCCGACAGTACCCTGCTGGCTGTAGCCGGTAATTTTACCGCTTGGCGCGAAACAAGTCCGGGAACCATTTTGTCATTATCCAATATCCTGGCCCTGAGGGAGCGGCTCATGCGGTCTTTTGAAAACAATGGATATCCTTTTGCCCGATTTGGGGTTGATTCGGGATATTTTGTTGGTGGAGCATGGTATGCCAGGATGCGTGTCATCCCCGGTCCTTTTTACCGTATTGACAGCCTGACCAATGATGGAAGACTTAATTTGAGGAAAGGCTTTCTGCAGCAGCACCTTGGCATATCGCCAGGAGCCGTTTATCGGCAGGATCTGCTGGAGGGGATTACCGTAAAACTACAGCAGCTGGGTTTCCTGAAGGAAATCAGGGCCTGGGATATCTCACTTTTGGGTACCGGAGCTGTTGTCAATCTCCATCTCGATCCGGCGAAAAGCAACAGGTTCAACCTTCTGGCCGGTGTTATGCCAGATAATCAGCAGGTCGGTGGAAAATTATTGATAACCGGTGAGGCGGATTTGGATCTTAAAAACATCTTCAATGCCGGAGAATCACTTCAGCTCAAATGGCAGCAAATACAGGTCAATTCACCACGACTGCAGCTGTCTTTTGCCAAGCCGTACTTGTTCAAAACCCCGTTGGGACTGGATTTCAAGTTCAATCTGCTGAAAAAGGACTCTTCCTTTTTGACTATCAGTTCACGATTAGGGTTGGTAAATGGGATTAGCAGGAACAGAAAGTCCGGATTTTTTCTGCAGCAATTTTCCAGTTTCCTAATCAATCCGGATACTTTTTCAATCCGATCAACCCGGAAACTTCCCCCATTCCTCGACTTGCGTTCCACACAAATCGGGTTGGAGTTAACTGGAAATAATACAGGAATGGCAATTGCCCCCCGGAAAGGGTGGATTTGGCAAGTCAGCCTCACAGGTGGCATCAGGCAAATCCTCCGGAATGACAACATCACAGCCCTCACCAAAGATTGGCAAGGTAAACCGTTCAATTTTGCCTCCCTCTATGATACGATAAAGTTGCAAACAGCTCAAGGAAGTTTGAAAGCGCAGGCCGACCGTTTTTTCCAGACTGGCAGACAGTCAACAATCCGGCTTGCTTTGCAATCAGGTTGGTTGATAGGTGAAAAACCTTTGCGCAACGAATTGTTTCAAGTAGGGGGCATCAAAACCCTCAGAGGATTTGATGAGGAAAGCATTTTTGCCAGCGTATATTTTATTGGTACAATGGAATACCGTTATCATATTGCTGAAACATCACACCTATTTGCATTTGCCGATTTGGCCCATGTTGAACAGAGGTCCTATGCAGATCGCTCAAAGGCGCGTTTTGCCGGCCTTGGCATGGGGCTCACCTTTGAAACCAAATCTGGTCTTTTCAGTTTGGCCTATGCTGCAGGAAAGCGGGAAGGGTTACCCATAAACTTGAGGGAGTCCAAAATCCATTTTGGCTTTGTCAGCCTATTTTAATCATTTCCCTTCGGATAAAGAATTAGTTTTGCGGTGTTGATGCGCATTCCTATCAGATACTTGTTTTTCATCTGCTTGTTGGGGTCATCCCGGCTGGCTGCCCAGGATTCCCTTGCTGTAGTTCCTGAGCAGCTTTCTAATAATATTGACAGCCTCATACAGGATTCTGCCCGTAAGGCTTTCATATTGAATCATATTCCTTTGCAACCCGCAGAATTGGATCGCATCAAGCTACTAAAGGGTAAAAGTGCTTATGGTGCATGGGTTCCTATTTACATGATGCAGGTGGAGTGGTATCGTTTGAAAGAGCCTGCCAACAGGTTGTATCTTTCGCGAAGGGAGTTGCCTGATGTTGAGTGGCAATTCTATACATTTCTTTTCCTTTTTTTGCTTGCTTCCCTGCTGCTCTCCTCGAACAGGGGTTACATGCGGAATATTTTCAAGATTTATGGGAGTGATGGTGTTGCATTCAGACAAGCCAAAGAATTCATGCAGCAATCTCCTCTCACGGCAATAGGTTTGCATTTGCAGTTTCTTATGTCCAGTTCCCTCTTCGTTTATTTTGGATTTGGCTCCACGCTGGAAGCTGGTGGAATGGATCGATATGGTATCATTGCTGCCGTCATGGTCATCCTGGTGTTTGTTTATGCCATTAAATATTTTGTTTTACAGTCAATGGGTTGGTTATTTAAGGGTGTTGAAGTCTTCCAACAGTATCGTTTTGTTGTTTTTCTCAACCTGAAAATTGCCGGGTGGGTTATGCTGGCAACATCTTTCCTGATGGCTTTTGCGCCACCGGCATTGGCATCAGCGGTTTACCCAATTGCATTGTTTTTACTGGCCTCCATGTTTTTTTTCAGGAGCTGGAAAGGTTACCTGATTTTCAGCCGTCAGGCGAGAGTGGGCGTTCTGGTGTTTTTGGCAACGGTTATTGCTGTTGAAATCCTTCCATCGGCAGTGTTGATCAAATTCATTTGGCGTTTTTTCATGCAGATGCATGATGTATTCTGAGCTTATTGGTGTTTGCATCAGCCTGTAAAACCCCAGACAAGTTAAATTTTGGACCGATCTTCCTATTAACTCGTCAAACATTCTCATTAATTGTTTAATTTTGCACCCTATCAGCTCAGTTTATGACCAAAAACGGAAAGAAAGCGGTTGCAGGTGAAACCAAGTCATTCAAGCGGATATTGATCACCCAGCCTAAACCGGAGTCGCCAAAATCTCCATATTTTGATCTGGCCGAAAGGCATAAGGTTGAGATGGATTTCATTCCTTTCATTCAGCTGGAAGCCATATCCTGCAAGGAATTCAGGAAACAAAAGCTCGATATTGCAGATTACTCGGCAGTGGTGTTGACCAGCAAAAATGCCATAGACCATTTCTTCCGGATTTGTGAGGAAATGAAACTGACCGTTTCTCAGGATATCAAATATTTCTGCATCAATGAATCTGTAGCACTCTACCTGCAGAAATTCATCTTGTACCGTAAGCGGAAGGTTTTCTTCAGTGCAGACGGAACAAACAAGGGTTTGTTTGATGCCATCAACAAGCATAAGGAAAACGAGAAATTCATGTACCCCTGCTCTGAAAACCAGCAGGACAATGAGATCGTGGGTTGGTTGAAGTCACACCAATGTGAGTTTTGCACCCCATACATGTACCGAACCATCAGTTGTGATGTCAAATCCAGGATTTCCGCACACGATTTTGATGTGATTTGTCTTTTTACCCCCAGTGGGGTGAAAAGTCTCCTGGAAAACTTTCCCGATTTCAACCAAAACGGAACCATTTTAGGGGCATTTGGCAGCAACACTTCCAAGGCAATTGTAGATGCAGGGTTGAATCTGCAAATCAAAGCTCCCGAGCCACAAGTGCCGTCTATGGTCGCTGCCCTGGAAAAATTCCTGAGTGAGAAGTCCAAGAAGAAGTGAAACCAACTCCCAATAAGCTGATCCACGAGACCAGCCCCTATCTACTTCAGCACGCTTATAATCCTGTCAACTGGTATCCCTGGGGGGAAGAGGCATTGGCCCTTGCCCGCAACGAGGATAAGCCCATCATCGTGAGTATTGGGTATGCCGCATGTCATTGGTGCCATGTGATGGAGCATGAAAGCTTTGAGGATATGCAGACGGCAAAACTCATGAACAGCCATTTTGTATGCATCAAGGTTGATAGGGAAGAGCGACCGGACCTCGACCATTTTTTTATGGATGCATTGCAGGCCATCAGTGGTCATGGCGGTTGGCCGTTGAACATGTTTCTCACCAGCGATGCCAAACCATTTTATGGGGGCACCTATTTCCCACCACAAAGGGTTCACGACAGGATTTCCTGGACAGAATTGCTGATGCGCATCCAGGCCGCTTACCAAACCAGAAAGGAAGAGATTGATGCGCAGGCCAATGAACTGATCAACCATCTGGCTAAGTCCAATGAGGTGATCGACAGCCGAAAGCTAGGTTTCATCATACCAGAGGAGGAAATGTTTACCCGAAGCCAGGCTGATGCCATTTTCAGGCAACTCATGCAGTCGGCAGACCTTGACTGGGGTGGCTTTGGCAGAGCCCCCAAATTCCCTCAAACATTCAGTATACAATACCTGTTGCGTTACGCCCAATATACAGGTAATCAAGAAGCGCTGCAACACGCTGAGCGGTCATTGATGGCCATGATGCGGGGCGGTATTTATGATCAGATTGGAGGTGGATTTTGCCGTTATTCCACTGATACAGAGTGGTTGGCACCCCATTTTGAAAAAATGACTTACGATAACGCGTTGTTGCTGATAGTTTTAGCAGAGGCATATCAACAAACCGGGAAGCCTGAGTATGTCGCGGTAATAGAGCAAACAATTGCATTCCTACAACGTGAAATGTTGTCAGCTGACGGCGGATTTTATGCAGCTTTGGATGCCGACAGTGAAGGGTTTGAAGGGAAATTTTACACCTGGCATCCAGGAGAAGTTCAAGCGGTGCTGGGGGATGATGCCGGGATGATTTGCAGTATACTGGACATCACGGAAAAGGGCAACTGGGAGCATGTGAGCATACCCCGCATGTTGATGAGTATTGAGGAATGGTCTTCTAATCATGGTGTAATGCCCAATGAATTGGTTGACAAGCTCGAAAAGTCCAAAAAGAAACTGTTGGAGGCCCGATCTGGACGCATCAGGCCGGCTACAGACGACAAGATTATCTTGGGATGGAATGCCTTGCTGAATCAGGGGCTGGTTGCCGCATTTGCAGCAACGGGAAAAAGGGAATGGTTGGCCTTGGCGGAACAGAATATGGCATTTATGATTGCTGCCTTCAAGCAACAGGATAACCAATGGCATCATACTTTTAAAGAAGGCGTTTCCAGGTTTCCAGCATTTTTGGATGATTTGGCCTACCTGGTTCAATCGATGATCATGTTGCAGGAAGCCAATGGCGATTTGCAGTTGTTGGATGAGGCGGCGAACTTGATTGACGTGATATTCAACCATTTTAGTGACGAAGAGGGCTTGTATTTTTATTTTAGCCCAGACTTCCAGACAGCTTTGCCGGTGCGGAAAAAAGACCAATATGATGGTGCCATGCCCAGCAGCAATGCCGCTATGGCTTGGAATCTCCATAAATTGGGTATACTGCTGAACAAGCCGGAATGGCGGAAACGTTCTTCCCTGATGTTGGAAGCCAACCGGGAGGCCGCTATTAAGTATCCTACATCATTCGGTGTTTGGAGCAATTTGTTGCTGGAAAAAGTGATGGGGACGCATGAAGTGCTTGTTTTGGGTCCGGCTGCAGCTGCATGGGCAGCTGAATTGATGCGGTATGGTATACCCAACAAAGTACTCATGCAGGCTGTTAAGCCTGATGAACGGTTTCCGTTAATGGCTGGGAGAAGCACCGGTGGAGAAGGGGAGACCCTAATTTTTGTATGTAAAGACTTCACTTGCGGGTTGCCTTCAAACAGTGTTGAAGATGCCCTGAAACAGCTATTAACAAAATAATAGCGATTTCATGGCAATACCAAACTGCCATTGGCGTTTTTGGAGTTGGTACAACTGTGTTTCTGGCTTGTTAAAATTTAGATTATTAATGAGTTGGGTTAAAATCAGATACTTTAAATTGGTATATATTTGTCAGTATGCTCACTAAACCAGGAATAAAGATGAAAGGCATTTCGGCGTATTTTTTGGCATTGTTGTCGCTGGGTATGATACTGACCGGTTGTGGAAAAATCGGTAAATCAAAAACAGCATCACTCGCAGGCGATGGTCAGCTCCACGGTGTTTCTCTGGGGTCAAAATATGTGATGCCCAGACCTCCGGGTATGATTTACATCCCTTCAGGTACCTTCCACATGGGTCCGTCTGACGAAGACATCAGTTATGCCTTCACCTCCAGGAACAAGCAGATTTCCATCAACGGATTCTGGATGGATGCCACTGAAATTACGAACGACGAATACCGTCAGTTTGTATATTGGGTTAGGGATTCCATCGCTGCAACCATACTCAATTTCAAAAAGAATGCTCCGGACGGATCCAGTGCAATTGATTGGGTAAAGGCAAGACAGATCAAATGGAATGATCCCAAAATACAGGAGCAGCTCAGTGCCCTCATTGTAACTCCTGACAACAGGATCAACGGCAGAAAAGAGCTTGATTCCAGAAAGGTCATTTTCCAT
>JBDLUN010000015.1:0-36489 GCA_039805245.1 Bacteroidota bacterium | reverse complement strand
CTCAAACCAAATGCTTCTTCAACTCCCTGCTGAAGCTGTATTCATTCCATATGTAAAAGGCATTGGGAATGGTTTTGATTTTACCCAACGCCATGCGGTAAAACATGCGGAATAAAATCCGGGTTCTCTTCTCATTGGCTTGTGGATCAAAGGGAATGGTTTCGATTTTGCCAGCTTGACGTGCCAAATCCATCAACGAATGCTCTCCTTTGAATAATCCCATCACCTGCTTCTCCTGGATGGGAAAAAAAATGTACTCACCCTCACTGGTCTGTATAACCATATGCAAATGATCATCCTTCGTGAAGAGTCCTGCAAAAAAATCCTGGTTGGACTTCCCAACATACAAAGTACTCAGCAATCCAACAGACTCAAACCCTTGTTCAATGATGATATGTGGAATGGATGGCATGAATATTTTTTACAAGGTTAGCAGCCGTATTGGAAATTTTATTTCCATAGTGATGCTGTTGTAAATTTAAGCAAAAACTTTACCAATAACAAACCGTTTGTGATTTGGTTTATACCATATCGCATCAAAAATTTATACACATGAGTAAATTAATCATCATTTATCCTTAACAAGTTCAATCTCTCCAGTGATTTTTACCTCTTCACTGACCAACACACCCCCTCCCTCCAATTGGGTGTTCCAATGTAAACCGAAATCAGCTCTGTTGATGCTGGCACTGATGGTGAATCCTGCCTTGGTCTCCCCCCAGGGATCTTTGGCCAACCCGCCAAACTCAACCTTCACTGGAATGTTCACGGTAGTATCTTTGATGGTTAGATCGCCATGCAGGATGAAGTTGCCGCCAATGTCCATGCTGTCGACCTTACTGGAGATGAACCTGATTTCCGGATGATGGTCGGCATCAAAAAAATCAACACTCTTCAGATGGATATCCCTTTGGTGGTTGCCTGTATTCAAACTCTTCACTTTACCGGTAAAAGCAAGCTGCAAATGTGTGAATTTTTCATCATCAGAACTGGCATTGATGGAAAACTCATCAATGCTTCCGGTTACATGGGTAATCATGAGGTGTTTGACCTTGAAGTGGATCTTGCTGTGTGAACTGTCGAGACTCCATTTGATTGTTGGCATAATCATGTTTTGAAAAGTGAAAGAATCATCGGAAAAGGAAACAAAAAGGGCAAGAAGATGAATCCTTGCCCTTTCGGACTGTTGAAGGCCGACAGGGTATTTACCTCCTGCCGTCATTCAGTGTCTGATTCATCATGTCAGTGTCCGGGTCAGCTGATGGTTTTTCTTCCAACTTTTCGTGAAATCAGTTTAAGTCTTTTACAACTGGTATATCTGATTTCCTATCCAACCCACACTTCGTTGATGAACTGATGTAAAGATAGTATGGCCGATAAAGGCTTTCCGATGAGGGTGGTCAGTGCCATGGGTGAGCCTCATCATGACGATGCATCAATGATTGCTTGTCAAACCAAATGGAGGTATGGCGGACGCTGGCAATAAGCGTTGTGCTTGATGAGCTCTTTTTTGAAATGGTATTCATTCCAGTGGTAAAATGCATTGGGGATGGTCTTGATGCGTCCGAAAGTGGCCTGATAAAATAACCTTAGTGCCAACCGCAACCTGTTGCCGGTAATGGTTTTGTTTTCTGGTATCGCAAAAATCTCATCAGCATTTCTGATAATTTCCATGAGCGAGGTTGTTCCGCGCAACAATGCATCAACCTGCTTCTCAACAATCGGTACCATCAGGAACTTTTCTTTGCCACAATTGATGGCGATATACAACTGTTTGTCTCTGTTGAACAGCCCCGCAAAAAACTGACTGTTGCTTTTGGTAATATATAAAGTGCTGAGATTCCCTGTGGGCTCAAAACCAAGTGAAGTGATAGAGGTGGGTATCATGGGTGTCTTTTTTGAATGGTACCTTGGATAACGATAATTAAGCTGATTTCTTTTGTGAAGCCAAAAGAATTTTTTTTCGACAACCGTCTATTGCCGTTCACCTCCCGGATGTTAACATAACCTTTGGTTTCCTGCAGCCATCATCGGGTTATCTTGCATCCCCAAATCAAGCGCATGTCCCCCCTCAAAACAGCCTTTCTTTTACCATTACTTATTGTTTTTGTTTGTTTCCTCTCTCCATCTGCCGCTGCACAGGTGAAATTCAGGGTGGGCGGACAGCTCACAGACACGGCTGAAAAGAAGTCCGTTTGGCAGGCAAGTATTGTGCTCTTGAGGACTGCAGATTCCGTTTTGCAGGCAGCTGTCCGCTCAGACCAGTTTGGTCGCTTCCAACTGCCACCCATGCCGCAGGGCTCCTATATCCTGCAGGTGTCTTATCCCAAATATGCAGATTATATCGCCACCATTGAATTGAACAAGGATATCGATCTCGGGCAAATTCCTGTCGTTTCCGCCTTTTACCTCCTCAAGGAAATCATCGTGAAAAGTCCCAGTTCAGCCATCCGCATCAAAGGGGATACCACAGAATTTATAGCAGACAGCTTCAAGGTTACTCCCAATTCGGACGTACAGGAACTGCTGAGGAAGATGCCGGGTTTTCAAATCAATGCCAAAGGCGAAATAACCGCGCAAGGTGAAAAAGTGCAGAAAATTCTGGTGGATGGAGAGGAATTCTTCAGCGATGATCCGGCTGTGGTAACCAAAAACCTAAGGGCCGATGCGGTTGAAAAAGTCCAGTTGTTTGACAAAAAATCTGATCAGGCTGCTTTCACGGGAATAGAAGATGGGGAAAGAACCAAAACCATCAACCTGCAGATCAAAGAGGAAAGTAAAAAAGGCTTTTTTGGTAAACTTGAGGGGATGTCCAATTTCAACCAATATGCCAACGGCAAACTTATGGCCAATGCGTTTAAAGGCAAACGTAAAGCCGCTGCTTATGTAACCACTTCCAACACGCAGTTTGAAGGCTTGAGTTGGGAAGAAGACCGCAATTACAACGGAAGTGGTAATACGGTAACTGAAGTGCTGGAAGATGGTGGAATGATGATCATGAGTCAAAGTGATGGAGATTATGGGGATAACAAAGGGCTTCCGCAACAACAAACTGCAGGTGGATTTTATGGCGATAAATGGGGTAAAATAGCAACCGGTAACTCGGGACAATATCAGCGTCTGCAAACTTCAGTTGCAGGCAGTAATTTTACAAGAAGTCTGCTTGATGGATTCTCCTTCGATAACACCACCACCAGTAACCAACAAATGGATAAGAAACGATACAAATTTAGTACTACCAATGAGTGGGGGACAGACAGCACGGGACTATTTAAAGTCATTTTAAAAGGACGTCAGGTACTGAAATCATCTAATGCTGATTATGACGGTCAATCTTTGTTGAATGCTTCAACTTTGGTGAACACTTCAAAGAGAAGTATTTCCAACCAGGAAGATGAAAAGTCTGCTATCGCAAATCTTTCTTTCAGAAAGAAACTGTCTAAACAGGGTAGAAGCTTTAGCCTCACTGCTGATTTTGACTTCAACAACACTACTCAAGATGGAATACTCAAGGCAGAAAATACTTTCTTTGATAATGGCCAGCCTGCTCGGGTTGAATCTGTTGACCAACAAAAAGATGCAAATCAAATAAAATCTGTTGTGAACACAGCAGCTGTTTTTACAGAACCATTATCAAAAAAATCATTTTTAATTTTCCGCTATGGTTTACTAACAGGCGGCAATGATGCTGTGCGCAATACTTTTGCCAAAGATGCATCTGGTTCTTACAAGAACGTAGTAGACTCTTTAAGCAACCACTTTATTTTCAATACGCTCAACAACAATGGTTCAATCAGCTACCGCTTTGTCGAGAAGAAAATTAATTTTGTAATAGGAGCAGGTCTGGGACGGGTCAATTACGCCACCAAGGATGTTGAGTCCTATCAAAAAAGGGCCATTGCCTTCAACAACTTTTTGCCTTCCTTCTCTTTTACATACAAGCCCAAGCAGCAACGCAATTTCAACATCAGTTACAATGGTGCACCCGTGAATCCAAGTTTGCAACAGATCCAACCCCTGATTGACAATACCGACCCTTTGCGCATCAATATCGGCAACAGTGAGTTGGTTCAAGGGTTTAATAATAAGGTCAATTTCAGGTGGAGTGATTTCAAAGTCTTGAAAAGCAGGTACCTCGCTTTCAGTGGTGCCATCTCCAATACGGCAGGTGCCATCACCGGCAGCAATGAAGTGGGCGCTGATGGTAAGACGGTTTCGAAATTTGTTAATGCCGATGGACTGTTCGACTATAATGCCGACTTCACATACGATATGGAAGTGTATAAAGGAATACATGCAGGATTTTCCATCAGTCATAATTTCAACCGCTACATCAACTTTGTAAACGGATTGAGAAACACCAACGACAATCGTTCCAATAATTTTTCAATCAACCTGAATTACTGGGGAGATAGATGGTACAGTTTTTATGCCAACATCAATGCCAGTCAGAACCGATCCCTTTCCAGTATACAATCTTCCGCCCCAACCAAGTACTTCAGTTTGAATGGTTATGGCAGCGTATCCTTGAAGTTCAAAAAAATCAAAACTTATATAGACCTCAATACCGAAGCCAAGGTTTATGGCAAGTCTGCCGCATTTGCACAAAGCCAAAATGTTTACCTGTTCAGTCCAACTGTCAAAAAAGTAGTCACTAAAAATGATGCCTTGGAAGTGAAGGTTTCCGTATTCGACCTTTTCAACCAGAATGCAGATATCAGTCGAAACATCAGCAGCAATTTCATTTCCGAAAGCATCAGCAGCACCATCAGGAGATATGTGCTTGTCGGATTGGTATACAATTTCAAAAACAAATCTGCATCAACTCCAAGCAAATGAGACGCAACCAATTCAATATATTTTCCAAGTTCCTTGTTTTTTTACTTCTCCTGACACAAGCCAACCAGGCACAGCAAATGTTCATCAGCTCAGGCCGATTGTCATTTGAGAAGAAGACTGCCCAATTATCGCTTTTTGAATCCATTGTTGATGAAGGCGATAATATTTTTATCGATGAGCTTAAGAAGAGCCATCCGAAGATTGTAACGGATTACTACACGCTCGACTTTAACACAGGCGGTTCTTTGTTCAAACTCGAGAAAGAGGTACCCGAAAACAAATACATGCTCATGGGAACACAGCCTGACCCGAAAAATTATGTTGCGCAACATTTTGATGACAGTAGCACAACCATGCGGCTGGGGGTTTTTGAAAACAACTACTTGGTTAAAGACAGTATCCAAAGTTATAATTGGAAAATGACCGGTGAAGTGCGTGAGATTGCCGGATTCATGTGCCGAAAAGCCACAACCAAGATTGGTGATTCTGTCGTAGTAGTGGCTTTTTACACCGATGAAGTGCTGGTAAGGGGCGGTCCCTTCAATTTCAATGGTCTACCGGGGATGATTCTTGGAATTGCTGTTCCACGTTTGCACATGACCATCTTTGCAACAAAACTGGAGTTGGCCAATCAACTGAATTCCTTCAACTATCCTGTGGAAAACAAACCCAAATTTGTTACCCGCAAAAAAGTGCAGTCAGATATTGACAAGGGCGTAAACGATTGGGGCAAGTTTGCTAACCTGTTGCGGTGGAATAGTATCCTTTGATAGGGGTTTTTGAGTGCGAACCGTGCAATAGTCTTTTTATGTTGCTCTAAAACGGCTTAATTTTACGCATGACTGAACAAAAAGGCAGGCAGGGGCAGGCAAAAATTTTGAGGATATTCAGAAAGGTGCACAGGTTAACTGGCGCATTCCTTTTTATTTTCTTTTTTGTTGTTTCTGTAACCGGTCTTCTGCTTGGCTGGAAAAAAAACAGTGGTGGTTACATCATGGCCAAATCCTATACCGGAACGTCGACAGACCTGAAAGACTGGTTGACTGTTGACAGCCTTCAGGTGCTGGCTTCCAAATACCTGCATGACTCAGTATCTCCAAATCTTTCAACGGAATTAGACAGGATAGATATCCGAAAAGATAAAGGGATGGTTAAGTTTCTGTACAGCAACCATTTTACCGGATTACAGTTGGATGGGGCTACAGGTAACCTGCTTCATGTAGAAGCGAGGCGTTCTGACTACCTGGAAAAGGTACATGACGGTTCTATAATCGACTTTTACCTGGGTACTTCCGGATTTTTTAAGCTTATTTATACTACTCTGATGGGTGTAGCATTACTTATTTTTACTGTTACTGGCTTCTGGCTTTGGTACGGACCAATCCGGATGAAACGCACCCGAGCCTAATTTGGTTTTGCAATCCTTTAATTATCAATCTATTGTTTCAAATCCGATTGGGGGTTGATGATACCCAAGAAAATTATATATAAAATCAATATCGGTATTGCTAATATTTATACAATCTATATTGCATTTTCTTTTCAGAATAGTTAAGTTTGTAAGTATAGTTCCTTCCTTATTCCATGTTAAGCCACAATAGTCCAATTTAAATATTGGTCAGAAAAATTAATAAAGCTTAACATGAACGCAAACTTTTCCACCCGTATTCTTAGCTTATTTCTGTTTGTAACATTCATTGCAGTTTCCTGTACAAAAGAGGTCAAACAGCCAGGCAAACAGCAATTTCTGCTGGATAATGTTATGCAAAATGATGGTCTTGCACCTGTTTACAAAAGCAATAACGTTCCTGCAGGCATGGAAGACAGTTATATTGTTGTTTTCAATGATGATGTCAATGAAAATGAAGTGGATGGAGAATCAGATAGGATCTGTGGTTCCGTAAAAGTTAAACGCGACAGAACTTACAAGCATGCGTTGAAGGGATTCAGTTCAAAGTTGACACCGACTGCAATTGAAGAAATGCGCCGCAATCCTAAAGTAAAATACATCGAGCAAAATCAGGTTGCCACAATTGTTGCAACACAAAGCAGTGCCACCTGGGGTTTAGATCGAATCGATCAGTACGCTCTGCCATTGACTACTACATATACTTACAACACAAATGGTTCTACTGTGGATGCCTACATTTTTGATACAGGCATCAGACTTGATCATACAGAGTTTTCCGGCAGGCTGGGTAACGGTTACAATGTAATCAACACTGCAGCAACAGCTAACGACGATCAGGGGCATGGCACACATGTTGCAGGTACTGTAGGTGGAACAACCTATGGTGTTGCCAAAGGGGTTACCCTGATACCCGTTAAAGTCTTGAATAACTTGGGATCAGGAACGTATGACCAGATTATTGCAGGAATTGATTGGGCAGTTGAAAATCATACAACACGCCCTGCTGTTGGCAATATGTCTCTCGGCGGCGGTTTTTCAACTGCACTCAATGATGCAGTGAAAAGGGCCATTGCCGATGGTATCATCATGTGTTTGGCTGCTGGAAATGACGGACTCAATGCTGCCAATTATTCACCTGCCAGCACCGTTGAGGCCATCACTGTTGGGGCTACTACCAATCTTGATGCATTGGCAACTTATTCCAACCGCGGTGCTGTGGTGGATATTCTTGCACCTGGTTCAGCCATCACCTCATCATATTTTCTCAGCAGCACTTCTACTGCAGCCTTATCCGGAACATCCATGGCTTCCCCACATGTGGCAGGTGCTGCTGCATTGTATTTGGAATATAGTCCGGGTGCTACCACCGCTCAGGTTCAAACTGCTTTGAAAAGCTTTGCGGCTGTTGGTCGTATTTCCGGTGTGCCTACGGGTACCGTCAATGAGTTACTCCAAATCAATTTTGGAACAGTGCCTCCATTGCCTGCACCTGCTGTTCCGGTATTGTCCTCACCGGCTGCCAATGCAACCGGACAATCACTGTCACCCACTTTAAGCTGGGTTGCTGCAACAGCTGCCGCCAGTTATAACCTCCAGGTTTCAACCTCATCAACCTTTGCAACAACCTTGGTTAATCTTACCGGACTCACCACCACATCACGTGCGTTGAGTGGATTAGCCAACAGCACCGTTTATTATTGGAGGGTCAGTTCAACCAATCCCGTTGGAACCAGCGCCTGGTCTACTGCCAGGAGCTTCACCACCATCGCACCACTGGCTTTGCCGGCAACGCCAACCTTAAGTTCTCCGGCCAATAATGCCACGAACCAACTGACGGCTACCCGCCTTTCTTGGGGAGCGGCTGCAAGGGCTGCAACCTATGATCTACAGGTTTCCACCAGCTCAACCTTTGCCACTACAACATTCAGCAGAACAGGACTTACCGTAAGAAATGTTACTGTTTCCCCTGCTTTGTCGGCAAGAACAGTGTATTACTGGCGTGTAAGAGCAGTCAATGCCACAGGTGCAGGGGCATGGTCTGCCACGCGACAGTACACAACACGATAGTAATACTTAAACTTCCCCTTTGATTCAACACCACGAACAATTTAAAAAGTCAGATTATGGGAAGAAATTTGAAATCCACTTTGAGCCTTGCTTTTTTGGCAATGCTCACTGTTGTGTTCATGGTTGGAGGATGTACGAAAGAGCAGGAATCATTTGTAAAGAAAAAATTCAGCCTCGAAGCAGATGATGAAAATCTCGCACCCTTGTACAGCAGTAATAAGAGTGGTCTGGTGCCGCAAAGTGCATATTATGTGGTAGTCTTGGAAGATAACGTCAAGATGGATGACGTGGAATTTGAATCAGATAAAATAACAGAGTTTCTTTCTTCCCAAAAAGACAAGACATTCAAGTACGCTTTAAAAGGATTCACCATACAACTCACTGCCAAAGATTTGAAGAAAGTGAGAAAAGACCCCCTAGTAAAATATGTAGAGCAGGATCAGGTGATGAAATTTGCAGGCACCCAATTTACTGCACCTTGGGGTCTCGATAGAATCGACCAACAGGGAATTCCATTGAGCGGATCCTTTACATATGAAACAACAGGGTCTACTGTTGATGCCTATATTTTTGATACGGGTATAAGGCCTGACCACAATGATTTTGTTGGAAGAATCAGACCAGGGTTCAATTCCATTACAGCAGGAGCAGCACCCGATGATGATAATGGACATGGTACACATGTTGCCGGTGTATTGGGCGGAACCAAATATGGCGTAGCCAAGGGCATCAACCTGATTCCTGTCAAGGTATTGGATAAATTTGGTACAGGTACTTTTGCACAGATAATTGCAGGGATTGATTGGGCTATTGCCCATCATACAACTAGACCTGCGGTGGGTAATGTTTCCATCAGCGGTGAAATATCCGTTTCTTTGGATGAAGCCATCATGCGGGCAATTGCTGATGGGATTGTTATAGCCGTTGCTGCCGGAAACAATGCAGAGGCAACTGGCAATACATCACCTGGGAGGGTAGTTGAAGCCATAACGGTTGGTGCTGTGACCAATACAGATCAGTGGTCAGCTTTTTCCAATTTTGGGCCAGAGATTGATATTCTCGCACCTGGCTCCAGCATAACTTCTGTATGGCATACCGGTATTAATGATATCAATGTGATTTCAGGTACCTCTATGGCCACTCCACATGTTACCGGTGCGGCTGCATTATTCCTTGAGAAATTTCCACGTTCCACACCTGATCAGGTTCAACAAGGGCTTAAAAAATTTGCAGTTCCTAATGAGATAACCGATGTACCTGCACAAACGCAAAATCTATTGTTGCAGGTCAACTTTAATGCTCCGCCACTTCCGGGTGCCCCGCTGCTAACAGCTCCGCTATCAGCCTCAACAGATATACCACAATCATTGGTATTGACTTGGGATGCAAGTCCCGCAACCTTAAACTATGACTTACAGTTTTCGAATAAGGCTGATTTCAGTACAGTCATTCTTACACTAAATGCTTTGACCCAGACCCGCCAGCCTATTTCAGGTTTGGGCTATGGTGAAACCTATTATTGGAGAATTCGTGGAAATAATGATGCAGGCACGGGGGTCTGGTCAAATCCATCGTCGTTCACCACTGCCTTCAATACTGTAGTAGCTCCAGTGCTGACAGCTCCAACATCTGGTGCCACTGGTCAGTCCACTGCATTGATGTTGACTTGGAGTGCTATCAATAATGCAACAGGGTATGATTTGCAGTTTTCCAGTAAGTCTGATTTCAGTACGGTTTTATTGACTTTAAATGGGCTGACCCAGCCGAGACAGCCCATATCCGGTTTGGGATTTGGTGCCACTTACTATTGGAGAATTAGGGCAGTAGTGGCCAATGCAGCGGGGGTCTGGTCAGTGCCATCTTCCTTCACTACTACCCAAAATGCCGTTGTTCCGCCTGTATTGGCTTCCCCCAATTCAGGCGCAATCAACCAGCCTACTTTACTTACACTTACCTGGAATGCAGTAAATAATGCTACTGGATATGATTTGCAGTTTTCGGCTAATGCCGATTTCAGTTCGGTTTTATTGACTTTAAACGGACTAACCCTAACCCGTCAGCCGATATCTGGTTTGGGATTTGGTGCCACTTACTATTGGAGAATAAGAGCAAACACAGCAACAGGATCCAGTGTATGGTCTGCTCCTAATTCTTTTACAACCACATCAAATAATGCTGTCCCACCAATTCTTTCATTACCAACAAATGGTGCGGTCAATCAACAGCCCAACCTGATGCTCAGTTGGGGAGCTGTTAACAACGCCACTGGCTATAATCTTCAATTCGCAGACAATCCTGGTTTTTCTACGGTTCTCCTTACACTGAATAATCTTCAGTCTAACAGCCAGCCTATTTCAGGGCTCGCTCTCGGTGATACCTATTATTGGAGAGTCAGCACAACAACAGCTTCAGGAACCAGTCAATGGTCAGCTCCCAATTCATTTACAACTGCTCTTGCTGCAATTACTCCACCTTCATTATCCTTGAATGCTCCGGTTTTACAAACACCTGCAGACAGAATGACAGGAGTTTCAAGAACACCAGTATTCACTTGGGATATGGTTCAGGGCGTAACTTCCTATGAGTTGCAGGTTTCAAATTCGTCTGTTTTTGCTACTACTGTTGTTGATATGAAGGATATTTCAATGCCAACGTATACCATAACCAACTTGCTTGCTGGCAGGACGCTTTACTATTGGAGAGTTAGGGCAGTCAACAATGGCATTAGTGGACCATGGTCCACTGTATTAAGATTTACAACTATACGGTAACCAAAACCAACTGCAACCATTCACGAGGGCTGCCCCACCAGGGCGGCCCTTTGTGTGTTTTCACGTATTGGCCAGCGTATTAGTACGCTATTTTCAAAAATGCCCTGTTAAAGAATCTGTAAAAGGCCAAATTCAGAACCGACTTATACAATAAATTCTGACTACGATCATTTTATATGTTGAGGGTAAATGTCATTGATTGAGTTTACCCCAACCATTCCAATACCAAAAAACCAAACTAATGCAAAACCGATCCCTGTCCAATTTCCGTTTGCTCTTTACTGCATTCTTCGCTTTCGCCATTTTGCTTGCCGGTTGTTCCAAGCCGGATATTCCCTTTGCCAAACAAAACTTCACTTTGCAAGAAGGATTTGGGGAAGAACACATTGCACCAGTTTACAAAAAGAATAATGTTCCGCCTGCATTGAGTGATGCCTACATCGTAGTTTTCAATGATGATGTTAAGGAAACAGAAGTTGATACAGAATCTGATCGTGTTTGCGGAGAATCCGGCAGTAAAAAAGGGAGGAGTTTCAAGCATGCAGTAAAAGGATTCACAACACACCTTTCTCCTGCAGCTCTTGAAAAAATGCGCAGGGATCCCCGTGTGAAATATATTGAACAGGACCAAATCGCCACCATGAGTGCAACCCAGTTTACTGCACCATGGGGCCTCGATAGGATAGACCAAGCAGACAGTCCATTGAGCGGTTCCTATACCTATGCTTCTACAGGATCAACAGTTGATGCATACATTTTTGATACAGGTCTTAAACTCGACCATAACGAATTCATTGGAAGGGTTGGATCAGGATACAATGCCATCAGTGTAGGTGCATCCGCTGCAGATGATAACGGACATGGAACACATGTGGCCGGAACTGTTGGTGGTACCAAGTATGGTGTTGCCAAAGGCATCCACCTTATACCAGTGAAAGTCCTGGACCAGTTCGGAAGCGGTTCCTACACACAAATCATTGCCGGTATTGATTGGGCAATTGCAAACCATACCACCAAACCTGCTGTGGGTAACATGTCTCTTGGTGGTTCTGCCTCCGTTGCTCTCGATGATGCGGTTAAAAGGGCCATCAACGATGGTATCGTCATGTGCATAGCAGGTGGCAATTCAGCAGTAGATGTATCTACAGCATCACCCGCCAGGGTTGCTGAAGCCATCACTGTAGGTTCCACCACCCGCACTGATGAATTATCTAGCTTTTCTAATTTCGGGGCCGGTATAGATCTCCTTGCTCCGGGTTCTGCAATTCTTTCCGCTTGGCATACTGGTGTTAATGACATCAACACCATCTCCGGTACTTCCATGGCTACACCGCATGTTGCCGGAGCTGCAGCCTTATATCTTGAATCTTTTCCGGGTTCAACACCTGCCCAGGTTCAGACCGGCTTGAAAAATACTGCAGTTGCCTCACGCATCACCTTGGTACCAATCGGCACGCCTAATCTGCTCTTGCAAACAAGCTATGGTGTTACTCCACCACCTCCTCCAGCTGTCCCAGTGCCTACTGCGCCCATATTACTCGCCCCAGTCAATGCAGCAACAAACCAAAGCCTGACGCCAACACTCAGCTGGAATGCTTCATCTGGAGCCACCAGTTATGACCTGCAGGTATCCACCACATCTAATTTTACCGCATCGGTCCAAAATTTTGCCGGTCTCACATCTACCTCCAAGGCTTTGACAGGGCTGGCCAACAATACCGTATATTATTGGAGGGTTAGCGCTACCAATGCCAGCGGCACAAGTCTGTGGTCTGCAACATTCTTTTTCACCACATTGGCGGCTGTAGTACCTCCAACACCCTCAACAACATTGGCAGCACCAGTATTGGTTTCCCCTGCAGACAGGGCTAGCAATGTAAGCAGGACACCCACCTTTACCTGGAACGCATCAACGGGAGCAACAACCTATAAGGTTCAGGTGTCAACCAATTCATCATTCACTGCGCTTGTAGTTAATCAGTCAGGTGTATCCGCCACATCACTTGCCATAACATCTGCCTTGGCTTCCAGAAGAACCTTGTATTGGAGGGTTCAAGCAGTCAATGGATCCACAACCAGTGCCTGGTCAACCTCCAGGCGGTTTACAACAGCACGATAATGATAACCGAAAGCGGGATGACTATTTGACATGACAGGGTCCCGCTTTCGGTTTAAACTTAAATTATATACGTATTTACATGTAATTCACTTATTTAGGCATCCAATTGATGTGCTTTTTAAACCTTGAATAGTAAATTACGTCCAACTCCAATATGTCTATGACTCTTTTCCTCTTTCCCAACGATTACGATGCCACCACGGCTGCCAGACGGGTTTTGGATGCTGGCGGTGAAATTTTCCCGGATATCAAGTTTTTATACTGGCCTCGAAACGGCATGAAACATGGAAATGAGGACGAATTTTATAAAAACATAAATAAAGAGGCCTATCGACGAACTGCCCCGCCCCGTTCCATTCAGGTGTTGGGCATCACTTTTTTATTCCAATTTTGGTTGTTCTCCAGAATCAAACAGAACAAACCCAAATACATAGTAGCTTTTTACTTTTATACCATATTGCCTGCATTGGCCTACAAATACCTGTTTGATAACTCCTGTACCGTCATTTATGACCCCAGGGATTATTTTGCAGTATGTTTCAAAATCAACAGAATACTTTCCTGGGTTTTGAGATTCATCGATAATATTTTCATCCAAATGGCAGACCGGGTGATATTCCCCGACTTCCAGTATTTCAGGCACTACGGCATGTTTCGTATCAAAAAGTACAAGTATTTTGTGGTACCCAACTCAACTGGTGATGCCATAGATGACATTTCACAAGAGGATATCAGGGCAGAATTGGGTATCCCACAACACAGCACCATCATCCCCATCATTGGCTACTTTTCGGATGCCAGAGGGAAATCCATGCTCTTCGAGTCCATCAAAATGAATCTGCCCGGTGTACATTTTGTCGTGGCGGGAAACATGCGAAATCCAGCGGATATTGAATTTTTCCAATCGCAACCCAACGTCTCCTATTTGGGGAAAATACCCTACAAAAAAGCCCTTTGGGTGATGCGCAATTCTGCCTTTGTTCCCTTATTCTATGATCCATCTTTAAAAAACCATACCTATGCGATTCCCACCAAATTCTACGATAGCCTGATGGTGGGCATACCGGTTGTCTTATCTAGTCAACTTATCGATGCCGTGGCATTGTCCAGAAAACACCAATTGGGTTTTGATCTTGACTACAACGACCTCACAGGATTTGTAAACCTGATTTGCCGTTTCCGTGACAAGCAAGTTGATATTCCGGAAAAAACTCTCCGTAATCTGTATTTGGAGCAATTTGATTTCAATATACACGCTGGCCGTCTCAAAGCTTTTTATGCAGATGTGATCAAAACTGAAAAACAGCTGTTGGCACCCATGCCTATGGCCTCCTGACGGATACACACAAGCGCAATCTTTTCCGTAAATTGTTAACCAATCAAAACGGAATTATGCGTTATACCATTGCAATCACCTTCGTTTGTGTGTTGTTAGCCTGTCAAGACCAAAAGAAACAACAACCTTTTGGCTCCATTGAAGTATTCGACAAGTCACTAACTTCTATCCTCGACACTACCGCTGCCATTGAAATCATCGCCACAGGGCATGAATGGACTGAAGGTCCGCTTTGGGTTGAAAAGGAAAACTGTTTGCTCTACTCAGACATCCCCCGGAATAAAATCTACAAATGGACCGCTCCAGATGGTGCACAGGTTTATCTGGACAGTGCCGGTTATACTGGCTCAACACCAAGGGGGGGTGAACTCGGATCCAATGGTCTCCTGCTCAATGCTGCAGGGCAATTGGTGTTGTGCCAGCATGGAAACAGGCAAATGGCAGTTATGGAATCGACACTGCAATCCCCCAAACCACAATTCACTCCACTCGCAGCCAACTTCGAAGGAAAGCGGTTTAACAGCCCCAACGACGCCACTTTCCGGAGCAATGGGGATCTCTTTTTTACCGATCCTCCATACGGACTCGAAGGCTACGTGGATGATCCGGGAAAGGAGTTACCTTACCAGGGAGTATTCAAGCTCGCCAATGGCCGCGTTGATCTGCTGACAGATACCATCACACGCCCCAATGGCATAGCCCTGATCAACCAGGAGAAAACCTTGCTGGTGGCCAATTCAGATGGCCCCAAGGCATTCTGGTATTTGTATGACCTGGGCATCAACGATAGCCTTACTAATCCACGATTGTTGATGGATGCCAGACCTTACCAAGGGGAAGGGGTAAAGGGTGGTCCGGATGGACTCAAAGTCGATGCCCAAGGGAACATCTTTGCAACAGGCCCCGGCGGGGTCTTCATCTTCAATGCAGCAGGCAAACTGCTCGGCCGTTTGAAAGTACCTGAAGCCTGTAGCAATGTGGCACTGACGCCTGATGGCAAAACCATATTCATCACTGCAGACATGTATGTGTTGAAGTTGGTGATGCGGCTGTGACGCCAATCCAATCAGCTTCTCAAACATGCAAGGGATCAGGGTGTTGCCAGGGTGAACGGTAACTCCTTTGGAGTAGTTGGGTAGCCTCAGGATCCCCCTTCACCGTTCTGCTGATGGGGTCATATTGCAGTGGTCTGCCCAACTGCATGGCCATATTGGCCAAGATGCAGGAAGCGGTGGAAATATGTCCTTCTTCAATATCCGCAACCGGTTTGGTTTTGTTGTCAATGGCTGTCAGGAAATCGGTCATGTGTGCACGTGTGGCTGGAGCAGCGAAAAGTTCGATATCTTTTTCCTGCAGATCGGCCGGATATTTCTCCCTCTCAAACAACACATCACCATGGATTTTCTCGCCCTTGCCGGAAGGGATGAAATCAAAGCGCATAGTACTGCCACAGAGGGTTCCATTTTCGCCATAAATCTTGAAAGACCAGGGGTAATCGGGATCAGCTGCCGTTCCCCAACTGCGGTGTTGCCAGAGGCAATTCAGGTTGTCGTATTCAAAAATGGCTGATTGCGTATCAGCAATATTGCTTTTGCCAGGATTGCTGCCATAGATTCCACCTGTTGAACTGACTTTTTTCGGCCAACCCAGATCAAGCATCCAACGCACCGTGTCGAACATGTGGATGCACATGTCGCCCATGATACCATTGCCGTATTCCATAAATGCACGCCACCAGCCCCGGTGGGGAAGGCCATCGTATGGCCTCAATGGTGCTGGTCCGCTCCACAGGTCATAATCCAGAAAATCGGGAACGGGCTGAACGTCAGGACTGCTGCCGTTGCGCATATGGTAGTAGCAACACATTTCCACATGATGCACTTTACCCAACATGCCGCTGTCAACAAATCTCTTTTTGGCCTCCACCAGGTGGGGAGTGCTTCTGCGTTGGGTGCCTACCTGGACAACCCTGTTGTATTTCCGGGCCGCTGCCAGGATGGCTTCCCCTTCAATCACATCCACACTGATGGGTTTCTGCAGGTATACGTGTGCACCTGATTGTATGGACTCAATGGCCTGCAAGGCATGCCATTGGTCTGGAGAACCAATCAGGATTATTTCGGGTTGTTCGGCTTTGATGAGCTGCCTGTAGTCGGCAAAAGTTGCAATGGACTTTGAACTTCCTGATCTGGCGCCAATCAATGTGGCAGCATGGCTTAGCTGATTTTTATCCGGGTCGCAAAGGCCCACCACTTCCACAGGTGCCACCTGCATCAGCCTAAAAAGGTCACTTTTGCCATACCATCCGGTGCCGATCAGGGCAACCCTTCGTTTTTTTTCGAAATCCCAAGTCGACAATCCACTGCGCTGGATTGATGCCAGGGCCAGCAAGGATGCACTGTTGCGGAAGAAATTACGGCGTGAACTGTTCATGCAGCATTCGTTTGCTTAAAGTTAATGGGAAAACATCAACTCATGGCATATTGATTTTCCTTTTCGCCCTTCCGAAAAGAATCTGGAAAAACAAGGGCGCAAGAAAGAGGTAGACAACCCAGCTTTTTTCCAGAAATGCCAACGGAATGATGCAGATGTAAACGATGGTAGGCAGGATGATGCGCCAGCACATATTCCTGTATAAGGTCTTGTCTACGCTGGGGTCAATGAATTTTTTTTCCCAAGCATAAACAATCATAGCCAGGTGTATCACACTCACCATAATCAGGTTGATGCTGTAAACCACCAGACTCATAGGCTTTTTCAAGTAGTTGGCCAGGAAACCAGAAGAAAAAGGGATCAGGCAGATGAACATCAGAAAGATGATGTTGAGCCAGATGCTGAAGATATTCGTTTTCACCATATGGTGGTGGTTGAAGTGGGTATCCACCCAAAAGGCACCAACAATGATAAAGCCCAGGAAGAAAATGAACAGTTTCGGAATGATTTGATCCCACATGAACCTTTTCAGACCTTCATCATCTTCACCCGGCGGTACAACCAGGGAAAGGGATAGAATGGTGATTACAATCGCAAATACAGCATCTGTAAGTGCCTGGATACGGTTGACATTCAGCTCAGTGAAATTGATGATGTTGTTACTTTTCATTTGACTACAAATTAAAATTTCCAACAAACCGGTTCCATGACCGTTATCATGCTTGCGTCCCCAATCAAATGACATTTGTCGTTGCAAAACAATCAGCGATATGGACACTTGAATCAAACTGTAACTTTTTTTTGATCGGTGATTTTTGTCACCTTTTATCCTAACTGGAAACAGCAATTTTGTATTGTTAATGTAAGCATCAACAGTAAAACAATAAACGATGAAAGTAGAACAGATTTACACTGGTTGTCTGGCCCAAGGTGCCTATTACATTGAGAGCAATGGTGAGGCCGCCATCATAGACCCGTTGCGTGAGGTAGAGCCCTATATCCGAAAAGCGGAAGCGGATGGTGCAACAATCAAATATGTATTGGAAACACATTTTCATGCGGATTTTGTATCAGGCCATATCGATCTGGCCAGGAAAACCGGTGCAGCCATCGTGTATGGACCGAACGCAGCACCGGCTTTTGAAATCCATTCGGCAAAGGATGGTGAAATCCTGCCGCTGGGCAATATCCAAATCAAAGTATTGCATACACCCGGCCATACCATGGAGAGCACCTGCTACCTGCTGATCGATGAAAATGGCAAGGAAACTGCACTTTTCAGTGGCGATACGCTGTTTATTGGTGATGTGGGTAGACCCGACCTCGCTCAAAAAGTAAAAGCGGAGCTCACGGAAGATATCCTGGCCGGACACTTATACGATTCCTTGAGAAACAAGATTATGCCCTTGGCTGATGACATTATCGTTTATCCTGCGCATGGTGCTGGCAGTGCCTGTGGTAAAAACATGAGTAAGGAAACCACCGATACGCTAGGTCATCAGAAGCAGACCAATTATGCCCTGGCAGCCGGATTGGGCCGGGAAGACTTTAAAAAAGCCGTATTGGAGGGCCTGGTCGCGCCTCCGGGATATTTCCCCTTGAACGTGTTGATGAACATCCAGGGCTATGACAGCATTGATAAGGTGTTGGAAAGGGGACACCATGCGCTGAGCCCCGCAGCCTTTGAAGCGGCAGCCAATGAAACCGGGGCACTGGTATTGGATACCCGTTCGGCACAGGATTTTGCCAGAGGATTCATCCCCAACTCCATCAACATCGGTATCGACGGCAATTTCGCCCCCTGGGTGGGTGCCATGATTCCGGATATCAAACAGGAAATCCTGTTGGTAACTGATGAGGGCCGTGAAGAGGAAGCTGTCATCCGATTGGCACGCGTGGGTTATGATTTCACCATCGGCTACCTCAAGGGCGGCATTGAAGCCTGGAAGGCTGATGGACGTGAACTGGACCACATCATTTCAGTCAATACAGATACCCTCGCTGATTTGATGCAGGAAGACAGTCACCTCCACATCTTGGATGTGCGTAAAAAATCAGAACATTTCAGTGAGCACCTGATCGGTGCGGAGAATGCCCCATTGGATTTCATCAATGAAAGCATGGCCCAAATCGATCGCAAAAAAACATACTATGTGCATTGTGCTGGAGGATACCGATCCATGATCTTCATCTCAACCCTCAAAGCCAGAGGATTTGAAAACCTCGTGGATGTTAAGGGCGGATTCAAAGCCTTGAAAGAATCAGGCAAGTTCAAGGTGTCGGATTATGTTTGTCCCTCCACCATGCTCTAAAACGAGCGCGTTATTGTAACAGGAACTGGCGGTAGCAATACCGCCTTTTCTTTTTTCATAACATGGATGTAATGGTAACTTGATATCTTGCTGTAAATTCCAGCTGCATGAAAACAAAGCTGATACTTGCATTACCTATTGCAACCTGTTTGGTCTTCGCATCCATTACCTTATTTGCCCAACGCAAGCCCAAGGCTATCTTCATCATAGCTGACGGCATTCCGGCCGATGTGATAGAAAAACACCCTGCGCCGGCCCTGCATGCCCTTGCCGCTACGGGTTCATATACGCGCGCCTATGTAGGTGGGGAAAAAGGGGGCTATTCGCAATCGCCCACCATCTCCGCTGTTGGTTACAATAGCCTGCTGACGGGCACCTGGGCCAACAAACACCAGGTATGGGACAATGACATTGCCGCACCGAGTTACCGCTATCCAACATTGTTCAGGGTGTTGAAGTCGGCCAACCCGCAAAAAACGACAGGTATATTTTCAACCTGGCTCGATAACCGGACGAAACTCGTGGGAGAAGGGCTTCCCGCAACGGGAGGGATACGAACAGATTACCATGCAGACGGTTACGAACTGGATACTATCCAATATCCGCACGATGCGAATGCCCGCTATATTCAGCAAATTGATGACCGCGTAGCAGCAGAAGCTTCGTCGGCCATCCGCATGCATGGCCCAGACCTCTCCTGGGTTTACCTAGAGTTTACGGATGATATGGGACATCGTTTTGGCGACAGCAAGGAACAACAGGATGCCATATCGTTGCTCGACAAGCAAGTGGAAAAGATTGCAGCCGCAGTAGCGCATCGCGAAGCCAATTTCCAGGAAGATTGGATGATCATCATCACCACAGACCATGGCCGTGACAGTATCAACGGCAAAGACCATGGTGGTCAAACTCCCCGGGAAAGGTCAACCTGGATAGTAAGCAACCGCAAACTGGAAAATTCATATGCAAAAGACAATACACCCGCAATTGTGGATTTGTTTCCGACCATCGCCAGGCATCTGGGTTTGAAACTCCCTGATCCGGTAGCCATGGAGTTGGATGGCTTGCCACTGATTGGTCCAGTATCGATCTCAGGCTTGCAGGTGAAAAAAGAGAAACAAGGCATCAGCATCCGCTGGAAAGCCTATGGGGATGAGGTTTTGGAACTGTTTGCTGCGCAAAGCAAGGATCCTTTTCATGACAGCTCAAACCAATACCAAGCCATCGGAAAAGTGGAGGCAAGCAAAGAAATTCATCAGATACCCGATACCTTCAATTCACCTTGGATAAGAATTGTGCTCAAAGGCCGCCATAATGCTGCCAATGTATGGCTCAAAAGGTAGAATATACGCGGGTTGGCGTGGAAAAAAACCGGATGCTTGTGTGGAAATACCGGCATAGGATGATGTTGATTTGCAGAATATCCACTTGATTTGTATTAATAATTGAATAAAAACTTTCAGACCATTCATTTTGACCTGATGAAAAAGATAGCCACCCCACTGCTCTTCTTATCTTGCCTCGCGATTGCCGGATTGCTGCTTGCTTATTCCATTCCTCCGGGGATGATGACAGCATCCCGTTCCTACAGCGATACGATTACGGAATCGATGAAAAGGGTTTCCTCCAATGCCTTGCAGGGGCTTGATGTGGCTTACGGACTCGAAGTGCAACTGGTGGCAGCAGAGCCCATGTTGCAAAATCCAACCAACATTGATGTGGATGACCGTGGCAGGATTTGGGTGACAGAAGCCTACAACTACAGGCCCGCCATCAATGGAAACCCTATCCACGCGGCAGGCGACCGGATAGTAATCCTGGAGGACTGGAATGAGGATGGCAGGGCGGATACAGCCAAAGTTTTTTACCAGGGTCCGGAATTGAATGCCCCATTGGGTATTGCTGTATTGGGCAGTAGGGTGATTGTTTCCCAGAGCCCTTACGTTTGGAATTTTTACGACGATAATGGTGATGATGTGGCGGACAGGAAGGAGATCATGTTTCAGGGGATTGAAGGGGAGCAACATGATCATGGGGTGCATGCTTTCACGTTTGGCCCGGATGGAAAGCTGTATTTCAATTTTGGCAACAGCGGCACAACATTGAAGGATAAAAACGGATATGTGGTGCTTGATCAAGACGGTGATGAAATCGGTCCGAAAAAGTACAAACAAGGTATGGTATTCCGTTGCAACCCAGACGGATCCCAAGTGGAATGCCTGGGGGATAATTTCAGGAATCCTTATGAAGTGGCCGTTGACAGCTATGGTACCCTTTGGCAGAGCGATAATGATGATGACGGGAACAAAGGCACAAGAATCAATTATGTTATGCCACATGGCAATTATGGGTATACTGATGAAATGACCGGTGCCGGATGGCAGTCGAACCGCGCCAACCGCGAGGACTCCATACCCTTTCGCCATTGGCACCTCAATGATCCGGGGGTGATTCCTAATGTATTGCAGACAGGTGCAGGTTCCCCGACTGGTATAGTGGTTTATGAAGGCAATCTTCTTCCAGAAGCTTTCCGCCATCAACCTATTCACTGCGATGCGGGTCCGAATGTAGTGAGGGCCTACCCCATAGAGCGTGATGGTGCCGGTTACAAAGCAGGTGTCATCAACATTCTCAAAGGAGACAGGGACAAATGGTTTAGGCCTGCGGATGTCTGTGTGGCTCCTGACGGGTCCTTGATTGTAGCCGATTGGTATGATCCGGGTGTAGGAGGGCATCAGGCTGGGGATCAGGTCAGGGGAAGGATTTATAGGGTAAAACCAGCCGGCACGCGGGAGTATGTCATGCCTAAAATCGATTATTCAACCCCCTCAGGTGCGGTAAGGGCACTTGAGAATCCCAACCTCGTAGTGCGTTACAAAGCCTATCAGGCCATACAGGCTTTTGGAGCAAGAGCAGTTCAACATCTCAACAGGTTATGGAAAGGTTCGAGGGATCCTGCTATGCGTGCCCGCGCATTTTGGGCTTTACTGGCGGTTGACCAACCCCATATCGCCAAATATTTGGATGAGGCCATGAAAGACGGCAGACCTGCTATACGCATGCTCGCCATCAGAGGAGCTTTGAGAACTGGACAGGATGCTATACCTTTCGTACAGGTACTCAGAAAAGACAGAGATATCCAGGTTCGGCGGGAATGTGCACTCGCATTGCATCACCATCCATCGCCTGAAGCACCCTCCATCTGGGCAGAATTGGCTTTGCAGCATGATGGCAGAGACCGCTGGTTTCTAGAAGCCTTGGGTATTGGTGCTGATGCACAATGGGATGCCTATTTTCCAGCCTACTTGCAAAAAGTCAAGGACCCTCTTTTGACAAAGGCTGGCAGGGATATCGTTTGGCGAGCAAGAACGGATGAAGCCATACCTTACCTCACCAAGCTTGCAGGAGATGATTCAGTGAATATCAATCAGCGGCTTCGATATTTCAGGGCATTTCATTTTAATCAGGGATCTGCAAAGTACACATCACTCATTAAACTCATTGAATCCAATAAAGGGGAAAATAACCTGGTCAATCAATTGGCTTTATATGCACTACCTGAAACACCGGTCAGGATGTCTCCAATTGCCATGAAAGCACTTGAAAATGTTTTGAGGTCAGTAGAAGGAACAAGAGCCTATCTGGATCTCGTCATTAAATTCAATCTTCAAAATGAAACCCCCAGACTCCTTGAGATGGCTGTAAGCCAGCCCGCTACAGATATGGGGAGAAGTGCTGTCAGAACCATCTTTCAATTCAATGCAGAGCAACTCATCTGGAATGTGATTGAAGAAGCAGATACGCTTAGAACCAAAGCCATTCTCTTGGCTGCGGGCAGCGCAGGTACTACAAGTTCTGTTAACCTGGTGCAGTCGGTTGCTTTTTCTACACAGTTTCCCATGTTAATCCGCCGCTATGCGGCTTCCCGTTTGGGTAGAAGCGGTGAAGGTGAACTGCGTGTCTTACAATTGTTGCGCTCTCATGCTGTTCCTGAAGAATTGATTCCTGATATTGTAAACAGTGTGAGTGGAGCCTGGATGAAATCTGTCAGAACTGAGGCACAATCCTATTTGCCCAAAAAATCTGAACAAAAGCAAGAAGTAAAAGTACTTCCAACTGTTTCATCTCTTCTATCCTTCAAGGAGAATCCTGCCAATGGGAAGATGGTATTTGCCAATCAGTGTGCAGTTTGTCACAAGGTCAATAATGAAGGTTATGATTTCGGACCGAGGCTTTCTGAGATAGGATCCAAATATGATAAGGATGGACTCCTTAAAGCCATCGTTCAGCCCAACGAAGGCATCAGTTTTGGCTATGAGGGTTGGAGCATCAAGATGAAAGATGGTAGTGTTTTGTCTGGCATTGTGGCCAGCAAAACGGAAACCGATATCGACCTGAAATTTCCAGGTGGTGCTGTTCAAAGCATCAAAACTGCACAGGTTGCTTCCATGACTCAAATGAAGCAGTCTATGATGCCCGAAGGGCTCCATGAGGGGCTAGGCGGACAAGACCTCTCGGATCTGCTCGCATACCTGATGAACCTTAAGAAAAAAGGTTGACCATTAACTGTTGATCATATGCATCCGGGCTCTATATGAGCAGGCCATGAGCGTGCTAGTTGGCTGAAGCCAACTGCTCCCATGTTTTGATGACACTGATTTCCTGTTCTACTATCAGGTACCTCGCATGCAAGTTGCACCAGGTTTGTGCAGCTTCAAAGGATTCGGCTTCTATGACCGGACCGGCAAATTTGGCGAGTCTGCCTTCCCTGTTGTCCATGGCCAATAATGAAGTAAGGAATTTTTTCATGATGGATTTTTTTCGAAAGTAATCCTGAAGACCTCAGCCTATTGGAGGACCAAAATAAATTTCACTCCTCCAATACATGGGGGTCTATCCGGACAATTTTGTAAAAAACCGGATATGGATATTTTGATCAAAGGCAACAGGCTTGAATTTCTGATGGAGAAAGCATTCTGTTTCAAAAATGTAAAAGTCCTGACCGCCTGGGCAGAGCGCCCCATCAACCAAATGACAACGCCTTATCTATCATTTGTATTGAAAGGCGGGAACCAGACATATACATCACTTTCACCCATTCAAACTTCAGGTAGGTACTTTGTGGCAGTTGACTTGATGAAACAACTGATGGAAGCCAATCAATTGGATAACCTTGAATTGGATACGCTGGTCATCAAACCCTATAATTTTGCGATGCATCCAGCCCAGCGGATTCATGTGAAACTTTCGGTGGCTTAATCAGTTGATGGGCTACCTATAGTTTTTAGCCATCTGTTTCACCAAACCCTTCATGGATGCCTGCAGGGATGCCGGTTTGATAACCGTACAAGCTGGCCCCAAACCCAGCAGTCGCAACATGAATTCCTCATTCACCAGCACTTGCAGCCTGATCCTGATGCTGCCTTCTTTTCGGCTTACCAGCTGCTGTGAATGGTGCAAGGGTTCCAGCAGCAAAAGCCTGCTGGTGGGTTCCTGTATCACCAGTTCAACTTTCACCGGTTTGCCGGTGCCTTCCATGATGCCGGTAGCGTGCCTGAAAAATTCAGCCGACTGGAAATCTTTCCGAATTTGCTGTGGTGTTTTGGTGATGCCCAGTTCACTGATCCTGTCTAGTGCAAAAGTGAGGTAATCTTGCCTTTCCTCACTCCACCCAATCATATACCAGCGGTTCCTGTGTTCCCGCAACAGGTAGGGATCGAGTAGGTAAGTGCTGATTTTCTTTTTGTAGATATTTTCATATTGGAAGCTGACTGCCAGCCTGTTGCGGATGGCAGCAAAGATGAGATCTATCCACTGCTGACCGTTAACGGCAGTGGCCGTTTCAAATTGCACAAACCGGTTCACCTCCGGCTCATCAGTATCGAGGCCCAGTGAGAAGCGGGTGTTGATCCTTTCAATGGCATTTCTGAAATCCGAGAAGATGGGTACCTCACGATACTGGAAAAGCAGTTGGGCCGAAAAGCGAAGGGCATTCCATTCCTCATCAGCCAGGCTAAGCTCTGAAATGGAGAATCCTTCCTCGCTGTAATAATATCCCTTTTCTGTTTTGGAATAGGCGATGGGTGCGCTGAAACCCACGGGGTGTGGCTGTTTCATCGCTGCAATGTCTTTTTCAATGGTGGAGGCGGATACATCCGTCTGCAAGAGGTCGGCACACCTTTCTGCCAGCAATTCCAGAGAAGGATAGCGGTGTCTCCTGTTGTTGATACATTGGTCGATGATACGGAACCGGATGGCAGCAGATTTGTTTTTCGGCATAGTGTTGTTTTCAAAGTTAAGGCATGCTGAATTGTCTTAATTTCAATCTATGGAAAAGATCATCACCTGGGGCATCATCGGATGCGGTAACGTTACGGAATTGAAAAGCGGACCGGCTTTCAACAAGGTACCCGGATCGCGATTGCACGCAGTGATGCGCAGGGATGCCGCACTGGCAGAAGACTATGCCCTGCGTCATGGTGTACCGGTTTGGTATAGCGATGCGGAAGCATTGCTGATTGATCCAGCCATCAATGCCGTGTACATTGCAACCCCTCCCAAATTCCATGAGGAATATACCATCGCAGCCTTGGAAAAGGGCAAAATGGTTTACGTGGAAAAACCTGTATCAACAGACGTGGCTTCCTGTCAAAGGATGATGGAAGCCCAAGACCGCTGCAATGGCAAGGTTGTTGTGGCGCATTACCGCCGCGCCCTACCCATGTTCAACCATATCCGCCAACTGGTGGAAGAGCAGGCTGTGGGAAGAATCAAACTCATCAGGCTGACCATGTTCAAACCCAATGACCATGTGCCTGCAAACTTGCAGACAGCCAATTGGCGGGTGGATCCCCAGCTGGCAGGGGGAGGATATTTTTACGACCTGGCACCACATCAGCTGGATATCATCCAATATATTTTTGGTCCTGCCCTTTCTTTTGCGGGCGTTGCAGCAAACCAATCCCGCCTCTATCCCGCGGAGGATGCCGTTTCCTGTTTGATGCAATTGCCCGGAGATATCCTTTTTCAGGGCGATTGGAATTTCAGCATGCCGGAATTGCTTCGGGAAGACAGTTGTCAACTTATAGGCGAAAATGGATATATAGCGTTTCCCTTTTTTGGGCAGGAAGTCAGGGTGGTTACCGCCAGCGGTGTGCAGCACCTGCCCTTCCAGCATCCGCAGCACATCCAGCAACCCATGATTGCAAGAGTAGTGGATCATTTCCTTGGTAAATCAGACAATCCTTGTTCGCTTTCAGATGCCATCCAAAGCCTGGATGTCATGGAAACCTGTGTTTATGGGGTCCAGGAGGCTTGATGGATCGTTTTGTTAATGCCACAAAAATTCAGTATATTCCTATAAAGCCTGCCAAAAGCTTAATTTTAAGGAAATTTCTAAAAATGAGGCTTTTCCTGCTTGCATTGGTGTCCCTGCCATTCTTTTCTCTTGCCCAAATCAACCCTGCAGCTGTAACAATTGCGCGCGACAGCTTTGGGGTTCCCCATATTTTTGCTAAGACTGACCCCGAGGTCTCTTATGGATTGGCGTGGGCTCATGCTGAAGATGATTTCAACAGCCTCCAACGGGTGGCCTTGCCCTCCAAGGCTTTGATGGGCAGGGTGTATGGCATGGATGGGGTAGCTGGCGATTACGCTTTCGCTTTGTTCCGTTGCCGGGAAATTACCGAAGAAAAATGGCATACGCTCTCACCGGAATTCCTCCGGTTGATCACCGGCTATGTGCAAGGGTTGAACGATTACGCAGCCAAGCACCCGGAAGAGGTGTTGCATAAAGACCTTTTCCCGCTTACACTGCAAGAATATATCTCATCCTCAGTGCTGGCATTGACCGTCTTCAATGGTGGAGACAGGGCATTGGCAGCCATCTATGGAAATAAGGTCAGTCCGGTCATCGACTACGACAAGAAAGGCTCCAACGCCATAGCCATCCATCCTTCCAAAACCACTACGGGTGAAGCATTTCTCGCCATCAATGCCCACCAGCCCAATGAAGGGCCGGAAGCATTTTATGAAGCACATGTCAGCAGTGAAGAAGGTTGGAATGCGTTGGGTGGACTCCTCGCAGGAGGACCTTGCATCTTGCATGGTGTAAATGAAAACCTCGGTTGGGCACATACCGTAAACCTCTGTGACCGGATGGATATCTTCCAACTGCAAATGAATCCCAAGAATGCCGATCAATACTGGTTCGATGGTGCATGGGTGGAACTGGAGAAGAAAAAAATCAAGCTCCAAATCAAAGGCGTACCCATTGCAGTGGGTAGGGAACTTTTGTGGAGCAAGTATGGTGCCACCATGAAAAATGACCAGGGTGTTTTTGCCATCCGACTGGGTGCCAACATGGAGATCAGGGCGCTGGAACAATGGTATAAAATGAACAAGGCGAAAAACTTCACACAGTTCTACAAGGCCATCAGCTTGCAAGGGTTGTCCATGTTCAATATCATGTACGCTGACCGCCACGACACTATTTTTTACATCAACAATGCCCTGATGCCGGTGAGGAATCCAGCGCCGCAATACGACTGGAAAAAGACGGTACCAGGAAATACGGCTGCAACCCTCTGGACGAGCTTCAGGGGTATCAAGGAGTTGCCGCAATATGTGAATCCCCGCAGCGGATACCTGTTCAATACCAACCATTCCTCTTTTCTGGCTACGTCAGGTTCAGACAACCTGAAGCCTGAACAGTTTCCTGCCGCAGACGGATGGGAAAACAACCAGAACAACAGGAGCAAAAGGTTTCAAGAGTTGATGCCGGAAGGGAAAGTGGACTATAGTACTTTTTACAAAATCAAATTCGACAGGCAGTTGCCGCAAAAACTCCAGTACCAGTATGGCGTGGATACCTTGTTTCTGATGAAGCCTGCCGACTATCCGCAATATGATACTTTGTTGCGCAACCTGCAGGCATGGGATAAAAGGGGAGATGCCGACAGCAAAGGGGCCGGTGCTTTTTTGATGGTGTACGAAAATGTCAGCGCTGCCTTCCGCGGTCAGGATCCACAGATACTGACCAAGGCCCAATGTGAAACCGTGCTCAAAGAGATACAGGCCTATATGATTAAAAACTATGGCACAACAGACCTTCGGCTGGGCGATATGCAAAAATTGGTAAGGGGCAGCAAAACCTACCCTGGTCCGGGTTTGCCGGATCTGCTGGCGCCAGAATGGACTGTGAGGCAAAAGGATCTTACCCGTAAAATCACCGGTGGTGATGCGTATGTGGCGATGGTAAGGTTTCCCAAACAAGGGCTGCCAATCATCGAAACAGTGAATACCTACGGGGCTTCTGCAAAGGAAGGTTCACCCCATTTTGATGATCAGGTTCCTTTGTTCCTGCAACAGAAAACCAAGTCAATGACATTGGATAAAGCCAGGGTGATGGCCACAGCCAAGAGGATTTACCATCCTGGGGAATAATAAGCGCTTACTCAACCACAATCATTGGTCCGAAACGGCTGTACTTTTGAAGCGACTGCCCCGTTGGCAATAGGTGTATGTTGTCACCAGCGGACGGCCTGGAACTTCCAACCGGGAACCACTTTTTGCATCTCTATTTCATCATCACGTTTTTTCAATCCGCATGCCAGGTAATTCTGGTGCAGCCTTTCCAATGCCTGCCTGTCAAGCTCCACACCCAAGCCGGGTTCAGTAGGTACCTGAACGGCGCCGTCTTCAAAGGTGAACCGTCCTTGTGTGATTACTTCATCCGATTGCCATGGGTAATGGGTATCCAGTGCATAATCCATCGAGGGGAGTGCTGCGCCCAGGTGAACCATGGCAGCCAGGGAAATGCCCAAGTGACTGTTTGAATGCATCGACAACCCCCTTTTGAAAGTACTGCAAATGCCTGCAAGCGTCATGGAGGCACGAAGTCCACCCCAGAAATGGTGATCGCTCAGGATGATGTCTTCAGCTCCCAACGCAATGCTGGAAGGGATTTCATCAAAAGAAGTGGTGCACATGTTGGTGGCCAGCGGTGTCTTGAGGAGCTGCCTCACCTTGGCCATATTTTCCTGCCCGCGGACCGGGTCTTCCAGGTATTCGAGGTAAGGTTCCATTTCCTTTCCGTATTGGATGGCCGTTTCCACCGTCCACAATGCATTGGGGTCTATCCGCAGCGGCACGTCCGGACCAAAAGCTTTGTGCAGGGCAATGATGGCATCCACTTCCTGCCGTGGTTCAAAAACACCACCCTTCAGTTTGATGCTTTGGAAGCCGAATGCGTTACACATGGCTTTGGCTTGTGCCACGATACCCTCAGGATCAAGTGCACTCTCCTGACGGGCTGCTGCCCATACTGTTGCCTCTTCAGCCTTGTCAAAGCCCAGTTCCCCACCAGCGCCGGCGTATTTGTAAAACAGGTAGGCTGAAAAGGGAACCCTGTCACGCAACTTACCACCCAGCAGGTCAACCACCGGTTTGTTGGTAACCTTGCCGATGATGTCCATGCAGGCCACTTCCACCGCACTGAAAATGTGTACGAGTTTCCTCTGGTCCCAGGGAGCCAAACCGCGGTCTGCAGAACTGTCTGTTCCGAACCTGGAGATAAGCGATTGTCTAATGGCATTGAGTTGAAAAACATCCTGCCCGGTGAGGATATCCCTTGCAGACGCAAGTGCACCATCCACATCAGCATTGCCGGGGATTTCGCTGATGCCGGAGATACCATCTTCTGTAATCAGCTCAAGGATGGTCCTGAGTGCATATGGTGCATGCAGACCGGCAGCATTCAACAGCGGCGGGTCTGTTACGGCAATGGGCGTGATATGGATCTCTTTGATTTTGGGACCTGCTTGTGCTGACATGGCTATCGTTTTATGGATAAAGTATTAGCAAGATAAAAGCTATTTCATTCCGATTGTTCATTTCTCCCTGATATCCCGATTCAAATCATAAGAACTGCTGATAACACACATTAGCAAGGCTAATGCGGATCAGCAATCGACATAAACCACAACTCTAATTTTAGCGTTCACCAAATACAATGCACATGAAGAACTTATTTTTTACGCTGGTTTTCACCACGTTTTTTTTGCAGTCGCTTGACGCACAAGTTGCCCAAGGGAATTTGCTCGCAGGAGGAAGCCTGAGCTTTTCTTCCGAGAAGGACTCCGAATCAACGGTAACCACCTTTCAGTTTTCTCCGGCTATCGGTTATTTCTTTGCAGACAAATTCGCAGGCGGCTTGCGCTCCAGTTTTTCAAGTATGAAAATGGAGGGCATTGATGCGGTTACTGACCTCGTTGTGGGTCCTTTTGTCCGTTATTACCTGCTTCCGAAAGAGAATAAAGTCAATCTGTTGGCGGATGCGGATTTTTTGTTTGGTTCAGCCAAGTTGGGCGACAATACCTTATCCCAAAATGCATTCAGCGTATCAGCCGGTCCGGTTGTTTTCCTCAATAAGCATACCGGCATGGAATTCAAGCTGGGATATAGTTCCAGCAAGTTGGAGGACTTTACCGATAGAAACAATGCATTCAATATCCTGATAGGTTTTCAGATACACTTGGGCGACGGCAAATGATCATGTTGGACTTGGGATGGTGGTCAGTCAAAGACCACTGTCCCAAAATTTTTGTAATCATGAAAGTTGGTCCGGGTGGGCCGCCATGACCATTGCGCAGTTCCATTGTCATAGTCGATTCTATAAAAGTTGGCACGCCATTGCATACCTACTTTGGCAGGAACATTTTGCAGGGGGTTGAGCAGTTTGAAGGGGATGAAGAACTCTGCCGTCCAACCCAGTACCTGTTCACCATTTTTACGGATCGTGGCACCCCTTCTTGTTTTTTTGTCGCCATCATAATGCCAAGGCCTCCATCCAAAGAATTTGCCGTCATAGTTGGGAACGAGGATCGGCAATTCCACATTATTGGGCGAGAGTTCATATTCAAAATAGATGGGCGAACTTTCTTCCGGCCAAAAGAAAACCTCCACCACATCCTCATTGTAAATGTCATCGAAATCATTTGTCATGGTTGCAGATATCTTGTTGTCTTCATTCTCAAAAAGACAATAAATCCCTTTGTCGGAATACAGGATTTTGCATTTTGTCTGATAGGATACAGCCCCCTTTCTTTTGGTGAGTGAAAACCATGCTGTGTTATTCCATTCTGGTGCAGTGCCTTTTCCGTTCACTTCAAAGTCGTTGGTCTTGCGGATATGCAGAGCGGTGCTGTCTTCTGCGCAGGTAATATTAATGCTGACACTGCAAATCAGCGTCAACAAAACACCTAGGATTTTTTTATGCATGATCAATTTTTTTGAAGCATGGGAAACAGTTGCCTGATCTGGTTTTCGGAGGGCTGCGTGCCGTATTCACAGATTTCAAATGCTTCTGCGAATTGCGCCTTGGCTGCAATTTCTTTGCCGTACCATTTTTCCAATGCCGCACGAACATCTGTTTTCATTGGAGAGGAATAGCGGCTTATGAGCCATTTGAAGCGTGCTTCTTTGCCGGCCGGCACATCCTTTTCATAGTGGCCTATCCAGGGCATCCACTCGTAGAATTGGGATTCATGGGCATCCAGTGCCGATATCTTTTTTTCAAAGACAGTGCTGATGTCGATGGCAATATCTGGCCGGAAAGGGTTGGGCCGCTGGAAATGGTCGGCTGTGTACAGAAAAATCGGATTCTTCCGGAGTGCCGGAACATCATAGGCGATATTGGGTACCGCCACCATGTAGGCTGCATCCTGCACCAGCACGCCTGTATAGCGGTGGTCTGGATGGTAATCGTTTGGCCTGGGTGCAATGACCACATCCGCATTCCACTCCCGGATTTTGCGGATGATCTGTAACCTCACTTCAAGATTCGGCATCAGCATGCCATCGTGGTTATCGAGCACATCATAGGTTACGCCCAACCGGCGGGCCACTTCCTGGGTTTCCTTGTACCTGCGTTCAGCCAATTGTTTCCCTTGGATGAGGTGATGGCCGGCATCGCCATTGGTGACCGCTACAAACTTAACGGCATGTCCCATGGCTGCCAACAAAGCAGCTGTTCCGCCTGCATCGCTGTCGCAATCATCCGGATGCGCGCCGATGACGATGATTCTGCTTTTTCCATTGTCATTTTGTGCATGGACGGCTGTGCTGCACAGCAGACATAAGCTGATAAACAGCTCCAGTGGTGTGAAGTTGATTTTCATGATGGCATTCTTTGTTCCGTTAAGTTACAGTAAAAACCAGTCTTTTATTTATTATGGAGTGCTCTTCACCAAATTTAAAAACTCCCCTCCTGGCCAGGAGGGGAGTTTTGGAAGACAGTTCAAAAGCCAACAAGTTTTACCTAACTTGAATCCAAATAAGAAAAGCATGAAAGTCAGGATATTTGATACGGCAACAGCATTGGATCAGGCAGCGGCGCAGGAAATGGTTGATTTGCTGAAAGAAAAACCCAATGCAGTCATCTGCATGGCATCAGGCAATTCACCCAAAGGGGCATGCGAACAATTTACAAGGATAGCCAAAGAACAGGATGTTGATGCATCCGCATTTTTCTTCATTGGATTGGATGAATGGGTAGGCGTACCTGCTGGGCTGCGCGGCAGTTGCCATTATGATTTTCAGGAAAGAATTTTTGGTCCGCTTGGCCTAGATGCTTCCCGCTACCACCTGTTTGATGCTATGGCAGCGGATTTGCACCAGGAATGCCAGCGCATGGATGCCCTCATCGCCGCCAAAGGAGGAATAGACCTGATGATTGTGGGGATAGGTATGAATGGACATATCGGTTTCAACGAACCGGGTTCAGCCTTTGATCTCAAAGCCCATGTGCGGGAATTGGATGAGATTACCGCTACAGTCGGACAAAAATATTTTGATCAGCCCATGGCGTTGAAGTATGGCATTACCTTGGGTTTTGGGCATCTGATGCAAGCCGGAAAAGTTTTGCTGCTGGCCAATGGCCCTGCCAAGGCGGAAGTGGTGCAACAGGCTGTGGAAGGCCCTGTTGGCCCTGGGTTTCCTGCCAGTGTCATGCAACTGCATGAACAGGGGATTGTGATGGTTGATGCAGCGGCAGGCGCACTGCTGAAATCTTAATTGAAAAGGATATTTTGAATATAACAGTAAACTTTTTCTTTTTATCGAGTTGATTTTTCTTGTTTCATTAATCATAACAGACTCTTTTTGGGAAACCTGCTCAGACTGCTCTATTTTCTGGTCTTTTGCTGCACCGCTTCCTGGCTGCCGGTGATGGCCGATTTTTGTGTGTCGCGCGGACTAACAGGCATCCAAACAAGTGTGGTGTTGAGCATGACACCGTTGATGATGTTTCTGTTGCAACCATTTATTGGCATGCTCGCCGACCGCTACGGATTGCGCACCATGTTGCGGATGGCTGCAGCAGTGGCTGCATTGGCATATCTGGGATACCTGTTGCAAGGTGGATTCCTTTGGTTGGTAACCGTTACCCTTGTCATGTCCCTCTTCTACAATACACTTCAACCTGTATTGGATAGCCTTTCGTTGCAGCTGTCGGCAAAGGATCCATCCTTCTCTTATGGTAGCTTGAGGGTTGCTGGTGCTTTGGGATGGGCCGTAACCGGAATTATTACTGGGAAAGTCATTGATGGATCTGCGGTAGATATGGTCTTTGTGATTGCTGCAGTGAGCATGGCTGGTGTTTTTCTGGTGGCTTTGTTGCTGCCTGTTGCTGAAGCATCTGGCACATTGGATACGCCCGGATTTGGTGGTGCCGGTATGCTGTTGCGCAACAAACAATTGTTGTTGTTGTTGCTTTCAGTAGTATTGGTTTCAACGGGCGGAACGGCTATTTGGAATTTTTATTCGCTCTACATGAAAGGCAATGGGGCCTCTGCAACCCTGGTGGGTTATGGCCTATCGCTGCAAGGCTTGTGTGAATTGCCTTTTTTCTATTTCTCGGCGAGGATATTGATGCGTTGGGGCATGAAAACAACCCTTATTGTTACTGTGCTGGCGTTGGCCACACGCCTGGTGTTGTACAGTTTGGTGGATCAGCCCAATTGGGCAATTTCCATTGAACTCTTACACGGAATTTCCTGGTCATTGTTTTGGGTGGCTTGTGTGGAATCTGTCAACCGCTTGGTGGATGCGAAATGGATGGCTACCGGACAATCATTGCTCTATGCGGGCTATTATGGATTGGGTGCGGTGGCAGGTAATTATTGGACCGGCTTCCTGGCTGACAAGGCAATGCCTTTCGGACAGATATTCCTGCTCAATGGGTTGATTGTTTTTATGGTTGCAATCCTGCTTGCAGTTTTCTTACGCACCAGTCCACGAAATTGACCACCTGATCTTCTACCGGTGCGTAAGGTCCGGGCCGGTAGCCTGATGTCTGAATGCCATGGTAATTGTTTTCACAAAGTTGGCCATCCTGGTCACCTGTTACTTCCCAGAATTCAGTCAGCCTGTCTTTGTGGTAATCCTTGCCTTCAACCGCCTTTTCATCTACGAGCCAGCAGAATTCAAGATTGGTAATGGAAGGGGTAACGGGGATGACCCGCATAATCCACACATAGTCACTGACGGCATCCACCCAGAGGTTGGGGTAGTTGACCAATCCCACCACACCCGCATCGGCATCCACGTGTTTTCCCATGGGGATGGACACCTTTTTACCGTCGATGCTGTAGCTTTCCACACCCGGCCGTAAGGGGTACCGGATGGCATAGCTGGTGGTACCATCCTGCACTTCCACCAGATGCGTAGCCAATCCTTTTTGCTGCCATTCCTTTTGTTTGGTTTCGGTGAGCAGACTCGTGTCTTCCCGGAGGTTGGCGCCCAGTACGGCATTGCAATACTCCGGATGCGCACCTCCACAATGGTAGCATTCGCGGAAATTTTCTGCAACGAGTTTCCAGTTGGCACGGAGGGTATAGTGCTTTGTTGCCGCCACTTTGGACCGGTTGATTTCAAACGGTTTAAGGAATGGGCCGAGGGCATCCTGTATGCTTGAAAAATCAGGCGGTACGGGTGCCAGGCAGATGAAAACTAATCCTTCTACTACATTGACTTGCACTGAACGGAGGTTGAACTCCTCGCGGCAAAAATCCTCGGGCATCATCCTGGCGTTCAGCAAGGTACCGTCTTTGTCGAATACCCATTGGTGGTAAGGACAAACCAGTTTGGCGGCATGTCCCTGCCGCTCCAGGCAGAGTGCTGAGCCCCGGTGGGTGCAGGTATTGTAATGGGCATGGATTTCGCCGTTATTGCCCCTGATTAGGATTATTTCCTCTTGCAGGATGTTGAAGAGAAAATAATCCCCGGCTTTGGGCAACTGGGCCGTATTGCCGGCGTAGATCCATTGTGTTTTCCAGATATGTTCCCACTCTGCGTCAAAGACCGCTTTGCTGGTATAAAATGGCTGTTCGAGGCTGTAGCCAGAATGGTACCTCCCAATCAGATCAGCCAATGTGTTGTTATTGTCCATCTTAGTGTTTTAACATGGCAAAAGACGCAGCGCCGATGGCACCGGCCATATCTCCAAATGTGGCTTTGACGATTCTGGTGGCATTTCCGCCGGCTCGCCATTCGTATTGTTCCATGAATGATGCCAATGGCTGGAATAATGTTTCACCGGCTTCAGTAATGCCACCACCCAATACGATGAGTTCGGGGGATAGGATGTTGGTGATGGAGGCGAGACCAATCGCCAGCTGCTTGACTGATTTCAGCCATATTTCAGACGCTTCCTCATCACCGCCTTTGGCTGCATCGAGCAGGGATTGTGTGGATGTAAAACGTCCGCGGCTGCGTTTTTCGATCGTGCAGTTGCCGATGCATTCTTCCAGGCTGCCTGGCATGCCCGTCACATCCAGATCTCCCGCGTGGTCAATGACCATGTGGCCAATATGTCCGGCTTTGCTGAAGGCGCCCTGGTAGGGTTTACCATCGATGAGGATGGCGCCTCCAACTCCAGTCCCGAGTGTCAGCATCACTGCATGTCTTGCTTCTTTGCAGGCACCAAACCGTGCTTCCGCCATCAGTGCGGCAACCGCATCATTCAACACATAAGCTGGTTGTTTCAGGTGGTCAGACCAATTGAAATTTTCCAATCCCTGCATCCTGCCCGGCATAAATGCGATACAGGCATTGGTTACATCGGGGAGTCCGGGTGCTGATATGCCAACTACGGCATTGCCGCTACCCGTTTTTTGCATCAGTCCGCTAACTGCAGCTGCAAC
>JBDLUN010000014.1:0-7715 GCA_039805245.1 Bacteroidota bacterium | reverse complement strand
CTCTTCCCATACCGAACAGAGCAGTTAAGCCCCTCATGGCCGATGGTACTGGGATTCGTCCCGGGAGAGTAGGTAGGTGCCATATTCTTTAAAAACCCCGCAACACGCGGGGTTTTTTTTTGTCCAGCTTTGAAGATGATATGAAAGGTTTATATTCTAATTCCCGTTTTTTCTGCTTATTAATCTGCATTTGTTTTTGCATCTCCTCTTTCATTATTACAAATTCATATCGCCCCAATCGCCTTCATACCATAACAGGTTTTGCGCAAGGCACAAGTTATTCTATCCAATACTTATGCGATTCGAACAGTGTTGTCAAAAATGAAATTGATAGTATTTTCAAGGTCCTTGACTATAACTTTTCTCTCTATTCAAATACATCATTAATAAAGGACTTTAACCAAGCCCCAAGAGGTATTAGCATTACACCTCATTTAAGTCATGTTATTACATGCGCCAAAGATATTCATGCAAGATCGCATGGATCCTTTGATATTGCCATTCTCAATCTCTTGTCTCTATGGGGAAAAGGTAAAAAGCAAGATTTTACCCCTCCATCTCCCAATGAAATAAATAATACCTTAATTAATTCTGGATCCCATTGGATCATTATCCAAAATGATAGTTTGGTGAAATTGAACCCTAATGTTCAAATAGATTGTGATGGAATAGCCCAAGGATATTCCGTAGATGTTTTAGCATCATATTTGGATGCCAAAAATATCTCAAATTATCTGGTAGAGATTGGAGGAGAAGTTAAATCAAAGGGTAAGAACACACAAGGCGCAGACTGGCGTATCGGATTTACCACTGCTTCATTACAAAATAATGTTCTAAGTAATCAACAGGTGCTGGGAATTTCAGGTTGGGCTTGCACAACTTCAGGAAGACTTTCCAAATTCACAGGAACTCCCACTCAAAAAATAAGCCATATTATCAATCCTACTTCAGGGTATCCTGTAAACAATGGAATTGTTTCTGTAACTGTTATTGCAAAAGATGCAATTATTGCCGATGCATATGATAATGCATTTATGGTTATGGGTATAGATAAGGCTTTTGCCTTATTGAAAGACAACAAAGATTTGGGTGTTCACTTTGTTTATGAGCCAACACCCGGTCATTTTAAAGATACTGCAAATGCCTTTTTCAAGTCATTCATTAATCAATGAATCATGCGCTTGGACTAGGTTTTGCCTCACTGGCGATCATCTTTCTGCCCATAACCTCTGTTTCATGTAATGCAGCAATGGCTTGTTGTGCCTCATCATCATCTTGCATCTCTACAAATCCAAAACCTTTACTTCTACCAGTGGCTTTGTCAATGATGATTCTCACAGAACTTACCTTGCCGTAAGGGGTAAAAATGTCTTCCAATGCTTCATTGGTTAGCTTGTAATTGATGTTACCTACAAAAATGTTCATGGCTTATCCTTTATTTTGTGGAGAACAATGCATCCTGACAAATGTTCATTTCAGTTGTTTTTTTTCACAAGCATAGATAATATACCTAGGTCCCGGTGATACACATCCTCCCTGAAATGCAACCGTTTCTCCTTGTCAACATATGCGGTAAGGTAAACTACATATACCGGAATGCGCTTTTCCAATGTTTTGGTTTTTTCAATAGTGGAGTACATGGCGTTATAAATGTGTTGTATATCCCATCCCGCTTCAGTTTTCAACAAATGTTCCGCCAGTCTGGCAGGTTCTGAAATCCTAATGCATCCATGGCTGAATGTCCTTTTTTCCTTCTCAAACAATCCCTTTGCCGGGGTGTCATGCAAATAGATATTAAAAGGATTGGGGAAGATAAACTTTACACCGCCCAGTGCATTGTCTGGCCCCGGTTTTTGCCTTAATTTTCCATTATGCCATTCCATATGATTTCGCTCAAGGTATCCCGGATCCCTATGCAAGATGGGCATAATTTCTTTGGTAAGGATGCTTTGGGGCACGTTCCAATAGGGACTGAAAACAATCTGATTAAGGTATCCTTTGAAAATGGCTGTTTTGTCTGTCTCTTTACCAACAATTGCATTCAAACTGAATAATAGACTGTCCGCTTCATACACATCCACTTTGAATGCAGGAATGTTTACTATAAGGTATGTATCATGAGAAGTTAGTGGCAGCCACCTGCATCTTTCCATATTGACGATGATTTGCTCAAGCCTAGTTCCTACCGGAACATTCATGGCTGTTAAGGTTGCTTTTCCTATAGAGCCATCTGGAATGAGACCGTGACGAATTTGAAAATCACTTATCACTTCTTTTAGTGTATCGTCTATAACGGGATTCAGGGTATCTGCAAGTGAATACCCTTCTTTTTGTAGCCTTTTTCTTATTTGTACAACAATATATGAACTGTCACCCCGCCGAAGTATTTTTTTTATCTTATCGATGGGTTTCCACCCACCCTGTTTTTCAATCGCTGCAAGCCTTTTCAATTCTTTTTTCAAGTAATCATATTGGAAAAATTGTTGTCGGGTTGCTTCTTCAGCATCATCTTCAATCATTTGGTCAAGCAAATCCGCAAAACCTGTTTTTTTACGGGGAATGAACCATTCATTTTGTTCAAGCATTTTTCCTGGAAGCCCGATGATGGTTTTTTCAGCAAAATGCAGGTACTGGGATGTAATCATGAGTTCCTGCCAGGAAAGACTGTCTTGTTGCAGGCCAGCCATGGTTTGGGTATAATTTGAAGCATAATGGATGTCCATGGCCACCCCGTTTTCCTCCATGGACAGAATCCTGTTGTATAGAATCCAAGCTTGTTCTACCATTCCTCCTTGGTCAAACCAAGCTAGTTTGTAGGCACGATTTCCGTAGAATCTTGCCAAGGCATTGCGATAAACTTTGAATTCAGGGAATTTTTGGGTAAAAGGAGTAATTATTGAAGTATCCAATTGCAGTATGCTTTGTTCACTGAACTTGCCTGCCACAATTTCATATTCCTGAATAGGTTGAGATTTTTGGTGTTTCGCTTGGTTTCGGATGTTGCTTTTTTCTTGGCACGAACTTACATTGACTAACAGCATAAGGCTATACAGTTGCCAAAATCTGATTAACATACTTAAAGGTAGCAACAAAAAAGCCCCCTGCATGCAGGGGGCTTTTTTGTGTTGTGTTCAAAATATTATTCCGCAACAATTTCCATTGCAATTTCAGCTTCGTTGCCGTTGCCAAAATCAACACGGGCCTTGTAGGAGCCAATTTCCTTGATTTCCTCAAGCAAATGAATCCTGCGGCGATCGATTTCATAACCTTTCTGCTCACGAACAGCCTTGGCAATCTGAACGGTAGTGATGCTACCAAAGATTTTGCCAGTAGTTCCGGTTTTGGCTCCAATTGTGATTGGGCTTTCTTGCAGCGCTGCAATAACTTTATTGATTTCAGCGAGCATTTTTTCCTCTTTCTTCCTGATCTGCTTTAAGCGCTCTTCCAATTGTTTGAGATTGGAAGGAGAGGCCTCAACAGCCATCTTTTGGGGAATAAGGAAGTTACGGGCGTAACCATTCTTTACAGCGACTACCTCATTGGCTCCACCGAGATTGTTTACGTCTTGAATCAAAATGATTTGCATAGTTTGTTTTTTTAAAGTTTACCAACTCCAACCCCTGGTTGCAGGGACTGTCTCACCCTTAGGGTGGTTAGGCGGAAGGACTACTTCAGCAAGTCAGTAACATAAGGCAAAAGGGCCATTTGACGGGCACGCTTGATAGCCTCAGATACTTTACGCTGGTATTTCAATGAGTTGCCAGTAATGCGGCGTGGCAACATTTTGCCTTGCTCATTCAGGAACTTTTTGAGAAACTCAGCATCCTTGTAATCGATGTAGCGAATACCATACTTCTTGAAACGGCAGAATTTCTTCCGGGGCTTTTCAGTTTTGATGGCTGTCAGGTACTTGATTTCATTTGCTTTGGCCATGATATTAACCCTCCACTGCTTTTTCGTTTCCAGTTGATACACCACTTCTCTTTCTTGTGTTGTACTCGACGGCGTACTTATCGAGTTTGATCACAATGTGACGGAGTACCTGCTCGTCACGCAGGAGCTGAATCTTCAGCTTCTCATTCATGTCGGATGGCGCTACATACTCCATAACCCAGTAAATGCCTGTGGTTTTTTTCTGGATGGGGTAGGCCAGTGATTTCAACCCCCAGGGGTTGCTATGTACGAGAGAACCACCGCCAGCAGTGATAAAATCGACATATTTCTTCTGAGCAGACTTGAATTCATCTTCGCTCAGAACAGGGGTAAAAATCACCATCAATTCATAATTTTGCATAAACCCTGTATTTGTTTAATTGATAATGGGGGGCGAAGGTAGTTCTTTTTTGACAATTATCCAATGTCAACTTGTCATTTTTCCTTTTTGGCATCCAAATTGCTTTTGTAGAAGAAATTATTATCATATGCAAAAGGGACAAATACGGGTTCAAACGGAAAACATTTTTCCGATCATCAAAAAATTCCTTTACAGTGAGCATGACATCTTCCTGCGTGAATTGATTGCCAATGCAGTGGATGCCACCCAAAAATTGAAAACCTATGCCTCCTCAGGAGAGGCAACAGGCGAATTGGGCGAGCTGAGAATTGATGTAGCGCTCAATAAGGAGGCCAAAACCCTTACCATCACAGACAGGGGTATAGGAATGACAGGAGAAGAAGTGGACAAATACATCAACCAAGTGGCTTTTTCCAGTGCAGAAGAGTTTTTGGAAAAATATAAAGGCCAAAATGAAGCCAATATCATAGGCCATTTCGGCCTCGGTTTCTACAGCGGTTTCATGGTCAGCGAAAAAGTAACGCTCGAAACACTGTCTTACAAGTCTGGAAGTGAAGCGGTAGTTTGGAGCTGCGATGGCAGTCCTGAATTCACCTTGGAGCCTGCATCCAAAACAGATAGGGGTACTGCTATCACCCTGCATATCAATGCAGAAAGTGAGGAGTTTTTGGATGAATTCAAAATAAAGGGCATCTTAGAGAAGTTCTGTAAATTCCTGCCAGTTCCGATCTTTTTTGAAGACAAACAAATTAATGTCACAGAGCCTGCGTGGATCAAAAAGCCCGCGGAATTGGAGAAAAAGGACTACGAAGAGTTTTACAAAAGCCTCTATCCATTCAACGAAACCCCTTTATTCTGGATACACCTCAATGTTGATTATCCATTCACATTGACAGGCATCCTGTATTTCCCCAAAATAAAGCAGTCTTATGAAATCCAGAAAGACAAAATCCAGCTGTATTCCAACCAGGTATTTGTAACGGATGAAGTGAAGGATATCGTTCCGGAATTCCTGATGTTGCTGCAGGGTGTGATAGATTCTCCGGATATCCCGTTGAATGTGAGTCGCAGCTACTTGCAGGGGGACCCCAATGTGCGTAAAATCAACAACCACATCACCAAAAAGGTGGCAGACAAGCTGGATGAGATTTTTAGAAATGAGCGGAAGGAATTCGAAGAGAAATGGGAAAGTTTAGGGCTGTTCGTTAAATATGGCATGATGACGGACGAGAAATTCCGTGAAAAGGCTGATCGTTTCCACATCATGCAAGATGCTGTTTCAGGGGAATTTTACACCCTGGAAGAATACAGGACTGCTGCAGAGCCTTTGCAAAAAAACAAGGATGGTAAACTTGTCATCCTCTATACTACCGACCAGATTCAGCAAGATGCTTATATAAAAGGTGCAACGGAAAGGGGGTATAAGGTTGTGAAAATGGACACATTGGTCGATGCATCATTTATTGGCCAAATTGAATCCAAATGGGAGAACGTTCAATTCACCAGGGTTGATGCGGATATCACCGAGAACCTGATCGACAAGCAGGAAGAGTCCAAATCTGTATTGTCTAAACAGGAAGAGGAAAAACTAAAAGAACTTTTCGAGTATAAGGCAGATCAGGTAACCGTCAATGTGGAAGTAAAAGGATTGAGTGCTGAGGCTCCTCCTGTTGTGGCTACCAGGCCAGAATTCATGCGTAGGATGAAGGATATGGCATCAATGAGTGGTCCTATGGGAAGCTTCTATGCCAATATGCCTGATGAAGTGACACTAACGGTCAATGGCAATCATGCTATATTTGGTGAAATTCTTCAGGTTAACAATGAAGATCTGCAGAAAAAGCAGGTCCAGAATCTCGCAGACCTTGCGCTTCTTTCTCAAGGCATGTTGAAGGGCAGCCAACTGACGGCTTTCATCAGCCGAAGCATAGAGCTGATGCAGGACAAAAAATAGATTGGTGAAATAGTCAATATTCAAGATAGGACCGGCAACTGCCGGTCCTATCTTTTTCCGGCAATATCAAAATCAATGATTTTCAATTGTATACTGGTATGTCCACGATAGTGGTTTTCATCCAACGTGCAAACTACATCCAATAGTGAAGGATTTTGCAGCTTTCTGAAACTTTCGGCCATGTTGAAAGCGATACCACTGATTTGCAGTCCATCTTGGCTGAGTTCAAAACGGACATGCTCTTCTTTCACAATTTTGCACCCTACATTGTTCAGGTTGCGAATACAGAATAATGGTCTTGGGTTGTCTGGTCCAAAAGGTTCCATCTGGCTGATGATATTGTAAAAGGATGGTGTTATGTCTTTCAATGCCAACTCACCATCTATATGCAATTCGGGGATGAGCATATCATCTGTCATTTCATCCTCTACAACAGACTCAAAACGCTTGCGAAACGCATCAAGGTTTTCTGGAAGCAGGGTCATACCTGCTGCGAAATAATGTCCTCCATAGCTCACCAGCAGTTCACTGCATTTTTCAAGTGCGGCATGGATATTGAATCCAGGGATGCTACGGGCACTTCCTGCGAGCAAGTCGCCACTGCTTGTCAAAACAATTGTTGGTCGGTAAAACCGGTCGATCAAACGGCTGGCTACAATGCCAATTACACCTTTATGCCAACTAGGTGAAAAGACCAATGTGGATTTTTTATGCGGGTAGTCTTGGTCGTTGTTAATGTGTTCGAGGGCTTCTGCAGTGATTAACGCATCAGCCTCTTTTCTGGAAGTGTTGTCGCTTTGTAAGACTAATGCTATTTCCCTTGCCTTATCTGTATTTTTCTCAATAAAAAGCGAGACTGCTTTTTTGGCATCATCCATTCTGCCTGCTGCATTGATTCTAGGACCGATCATGAACGCCAAATTGGAGATATTGACCTTTTGGGCGGATCCGCTGAGATCCATCAGGGCCTTGATACCAGTGGAAGGGGCTGTGTTTACCTGGTTGATACCCAAAAAAGCCAATGCCCTATTTTCTCCAGTGATGGGAACGATATCAGCTGCAATGGCTGTTGCAACAAGTTCAAGATAGGGCATGTATTTTTCCGGATGCATCCCCAGCTTTTGTGCTATCGCTTGTATCAGTTTGAATCCCACACCGCAGCCACATAAATGATTATAGGGGTAGTTGCAAGCCGGTTGTTTTGGATTCAGAATGGCTACAGCATCCGGCAATTGCTCACCAGGGAAATGATGGTCGCAAATGATGCTGTCAGTTCCCTTACCTTTAGCCTGTCCAATAAGCTCCACAGACTTGATCCCGCAGTCTAATAGGATCATCAGTGAAAAGCCGTTATCAACCGCATAGTCAACTCCCTGAGGAGAAAGTCCGTAACCCTCCCTGTATCTGTTGGGAATATAATACTCCAGCAATTCCGGAGGGTGCAATTCACTTAGGAAGTCATAAACA
>JBDLUN010000013.1:0-10419 GCA_039805245.1 Bacteroidota bacterium | reverse complement strand
CATGAAGAAACTCATTTTTATACTTATTGTGATTTTCACAACAGAGGAAACTGTTGCTCAGCCCTTGCGTCTGGCTGTTGCCGGCATTTCACACGGGCATGTTTCCTGGATTCTGGGCAGGAAAAATGATGCTGTAGCGCAACTTGTTGGCGTATATGAACCCGACAAGGTATTGGCCGCCAAAATGATGAAGCAGTTCAAATTAGATTCCACATTGTTTTACAGCGATCTCAACAAAATGCTTGAAGCCGTCAAGCCCGAGGGGGTAAGCTCTTTCGGTACCACCCTGCAACATCGTGCTGTTGTTGAAGCTTGTGCACCCAGGGGCATCCATGTGATGGTTGAAAAACCGCTGGCAACTACCGTTTCGGATGCCGCGAGCATAGCGTCCCTTGCGAAGCAATATCGCATACATGTCCTCACGAATTATGAAACATCCTGGTATCCCACTACCGACAAAACAAAAGAGCTTTTCAGCGATACCGCTTATGCCGGCAAAATCCGTAAGGTCGTTGTCCATGATGGGCACGAAGGTCCTCGAGAGATTGGAGTTTCCAATGATTTCTTCAACTGGCTTACCGATCCGGTTCAGAACGGTGGTGGTGCGTTGATGGATTTCGGCTGCTATGGGGCTAATCTCATGACCTTACTGATGAAAGGTCAACAGCCGCTCAGTGTTACTGCCGTAACCAGGCAATTCAAACCCCATATCTATCCCAAGGTTGATGATGAAGCCACCATAGTGGTGAACTACCCGGAAGCACAGTGCATCATCCAGGCTTCATGGAATTGGCCCTTTGCAAGGAAGGATATGGAAGTGTATGGTGAACGTGGATATGTTATTACGCGCAATAATAACGAGATGAAGGCGAAGGGTTCAAAGGGACCGGAAGTCAGTTATGTGCTGAAACCGGAAGAAACCGGTACCTATACCAGTCCTTTTACCTATTTCGCCGATGTCATCAGGGGAAGGATTCAGGTACCGGCCTACGGACCTTATTCACTTGAAAACAATGTGTTGGTAGTGAAGATCCTGGATGCAGCGAGACAGTCGGCACTGACAGGGAAAACAGTTTATTTCAAGTGAGGCAGGTATTAAATTCCACCACCCCGTCTCGACCGTTTCACTTCGTTCGCCGGTCTCGCCACCCCTCCTGGCCAGGAGGGGTGTATTTTATCTCATCTCAATAGTCTTTAGGTTGAATAAATAATCATCCCATGCGTTATCATCTGCTGTCTTTATTGCTTTTGTTTGTTTTGAACGGATTGGCCCCGGAAGACCAGCGAACGCGCTATTTTCCAGTGCTGGAGGAGAAGCCATCTGTTGTTCCAGCTCAGAAAAAAATCTGGGTTTTCATTATGGCCGGGCAGTCGAATATGGCCGGTCGTGGTCAGGTTGAACCGCAGGATACCGTTACCCATCCCCGGATATTGGCCCTGAACAGGAAAGGTGAAGCGGTGCTTGCCAAAGAGCCTTTGAACTTGCATGAACCGTCGATGGTTGGTCTGGATTGTGGGTTGTCTTTTGCCAAAGCAATGCTTGAATTTTGTCCGCCAGATGTTTCCATCCTGCTCGTGCATACTGCTGTTGGCGGCAGTTCCATCCGGAAATGGATTGATGATTCTGTGCACAGGGATGTGCCACTGTTCAGCAATTTCCAAAAAAGATTAGGCGAGGCTAAAAAATTGGGGACAATCAAAGGAATCCTGTGGCACCAGGGTGAAGCTGATGCCAATGCCAAAGGTCTGCCCGTGCACCAAAGTAACATGGAACAGCTGTTCAAGATGATGCGCAAGGAGGCCGGACAAAGGAAACTGCCTATTGTAATGGGGGAGTTGGGCTACTTTTCTAAAACCGTTCATGAACAGTTTATGCAGCTCAATGCCGTATTGCACGAATATGCGCAATCAAATTCCAGAACTGCAGTTGTTAGCACGAAGGAATTGGAGCATAAAGGAGATAACCTGCATTTCAATACCGAGGGTCAGCGTGAACTCGGCAGGAGATATGCCCAGGCTTTTGTCCGATATTTTTGATAGGGTTTGTGCCCTATCAATTGCTTTCCACAAACTTCTTGAAGCTGTTCATGATGGCTTGCCATCCTACTTGTTGTTGTTCAGGTGAATGCTGGTTCTCCGCTTCGAAGGTTTCAGTAACGCTCGTGACGCCATCTTCCTCATTGAAGCTGATGCCCACTTGTCGGCCGTCTTCCAGTTCGTATTCAATGTATTCCAGTTCGTCTACTGCTGTATAATTTCCTTTGAGGTCGAATTCGGCACTCCCGTCTTTTGCGGCCATGCGGAAGCGGAATTGTCCCCCTTCACAGAGATCGTTTTCCGCTTCAGTGGTATGCCAGTCGGCAGAAGCCTGATTCCATTGCATAATGGCCTCGGGGCTGGTCCATGCTTTCCATACTTTTTTCAGGGGTGCATTGATATCAGCAGCTACAGTTATCCTTTGGGGTCTTACAGCCATGTAAATTGTTTTATCCTCTTGCCGAGCAAGAAGGTTCGTGATGGACGGCAAAGTTAACCGAGTTGGCGATAAAACAATATTGATTTGCAGATTTATGTAAAGTCTTTGCTTTTTCTAACATTTCCGGTTCTTTTACAGTAACCTGTGGTTTTAAAACCACTTCGGTAAACCTGCCGCTGCCATTCGCTGCTTCCTGCATGGTTCCCAATGGGTTGTCTGTATAGTCGGTTACCACTATGCCGTTTTCAGCGCAGAGGTGAAGGTACCACAGCATGTGGCAGGATGCCAGTGAAGCCAGTAAGAGTTCCTCCGGATTATACATGTTTGGATCACCCCGGAAAATGGGATCCGATGATCCTGGGATGGTGGGTTTTCCGTTGATGGAAATGGAGTGGCTGCGTTCATATTGGGTATAGCCGCTGGTTCCTTGTCCGGTGTTGCCAGTCCATTGCAGGTGCAGTTGGTATTGGTGCAGATTTTTCATTGTAAACATCGAAATGTGATGGTGAATTTACCCAAAAAATCAATCCCTTGCAGGCATTCTTATGTAGGCAACAACAGCTGAAAGAATGGTGATGCCACCGATGGTGATGATGGCACCGGATATCCCAATCCAATCAGCCACCAACCCGGAGAGTATGGCACCAAAGGCATAGCCTGCATCTCGCCAGAGACGGAAGGTGCCAATGCTTTCGGCACGTTGCCACGCAGGCGTTGCTTTGGCAATGCCTGCCAGAAATGTGGGATAAACCAGGGCAGTACCCAAACCCAGCACAATCGCGAGAAAGGCAATTAGCAAAAAGTTATTCAGGAAAGGAAGGCCGATGATGGCCAACCCTTGTAAAAGCATACCCCAAAAAATGAGCTTGCGGGTGGAAAACAGGTCGGCCAGCTTTCCGGTGAAGAGTTGCGACAATCCCCATACCGCAGGGTATATGGCTGTGAGGGTGCTGATATCCATGGTGTCATAATGCGCCTGCATCAGCAGGATCGGAAACAGTCCCCATATCATACCATCATTGAGGTTGTTGACGAGTCCAGCTTGGGTGATTGAACTCAATGTTTTGTTCCGGAAACTCGTATCCATGAATACATGCCGGAAATCAGTTTTGGTGTCAACAGCTTTTTCCGCTGCCACAAATTTCCTGGTGTCTTTTACAAATAGTACAGTTATAAGCAATCCGGTGATGGCAATCAACAGCCCCAGGTAATAGGTATAGGGATCAATTCCGTATCTGGCAGCAATGAAGCCTGTGAGCCAGGCAACTATACCCACCGATAGGTAGCCGGCAAATTCATTGAGACCCATGGCCAGTCCCCGGTCTTTTTCCCCCACCAGGTCTATTTTCATCACTACCGTGCTGCTCCAGGTCAATCCCTGATGGATGCCCAGCAGTATGTTGACCATAATCACCCAATGCCAAGCGGTAGCCTGCATCAGCAGCAGCGGAACCGGTATGGCCAGTATCCATCCTGCAATCAACAGGTTTTTTCTGCCGAAACGGTTGGCCAGCCTTCCGGTAATGTAGTTGGTGATGGCTTTTGAAAAGCCAAAGGCAATGATGAAGGTGAGCAGGGCACTATTGGAGGTGATCCCGAATTTTTCAGCGGCATAGGTAGGAAAGATGCTCCTTTCCGTGCCAATCATGCCGCCAACAAAAGCGTTGGCAATCACCAGGATGGTAAATTGTTTCCAGTTTTTTCTCAATCCGGTTGTTGCTGTCATCCTATTTAAAGCTTTTCAACAGCAAATTGCTGAGCGTACTGTTTGATCATTTCACGGGTGGTTGCAAAAGCAGTTTTCACTTCCTCTTCAGTACCCTGAACATGAGCAGGATCAGGGAAAGCGTGATGAAGGTGGATGGAATTTCCGGGCCAATACGGACAATTTTCCCGGGCATTGTCGCACACGGTGATGACATAATCGAAATCAATGTCTTTATACTCTGCCATGGCATTCGAAGTATGTCCCGAGATGTCTATACCATCTTCCAGCATGGTGGCGATGGCTCCGGGATTGACGCCTGTGGAGTGGACGCCTGCGCTATAAATTTCGGCTTTGCCGCCAGCAAAGTGACGGAAATAACCTTCAGCAATTTGGCTGCGGCAGCTGTTGGCGGTGCAGAGGATCAATATTTTTTTCATCGTTTCAGGGTTTAGCAGCAACCGCCTCCGGGCGTACAGCTGTTTTGGCTAATGGGTTTTTGTGCGTAAACGGTAAGGCTGAAGATGCCAGTGCTGCCTGACTTGAAGGCGTCTATCTCTGCAGCACTGAGGTAATTGGCCAGGATATCATCGGGGATAACAATGGGTTTCTCTTTTTGGATGCTGATGTTTTGGAATCCGGTTGCGTTAATCAATTCAAGGTAGACCTCCTTTTGAATGGCACCGGCTACGCATCCTGCATACATCTCGGCATCTTTACGCAACCCATCTGGAAGGGCGCCAACTAGCACTACATCTGAAATGCTGAAATGGCCGCCGGGTTTCAGCACCCTGTAAATTTCGCTGAAAACACCATGCTTATTGGGCACCAGGTTCAGCACACAGTTGCTCACAATCACGTCGGCACTGTTCGCTGTAACAGGCATGTGTTCGATATCGCCCTGCCTGAATTCCACATTGTTGAAACCCCTCGCTTCCGCATTGTTCCTCGCCTTTTCAATCATGGCTGGTGTAAAATCTATGCCAATCACTTTACCGGTTTCGCCGGTCTCGTGTCGTGCAATGAAGCAGTCGTTTCCTGCTCCACTGCCGAGATCAATGACCACATCACCTGGCTTGATCCTTGCAAATTGCGTGGGCAATCCGCAGCCCAGTCCCAGGTCAGCATCCGCATTGTATCCAGCCAGGCTGGTATAGTCGTCTGACATGATATTGTAAATTTCAGTCGAGCACCCGCCTGCGCCACAGCATGATGACATATTGGTATCCTTGTCTTGCAATGCAATCTCGCTGTATTTCTGTCTGACGATTTCTTTGAGTTGTTCTTCGGTTTGCATATTCTGTAAAGTTCGTCAAATTGATCTAATTTGAGCAAATGAGTACCTTACTGCAAGTTAAACTGGTTACCACTCCAGAAGAGGTTATTGCCATCAAGGCATTGCAAAACCTCAACCTGCGGGTCAATATCTCCCAAGAAGAGGCGGCATCAGAGGGTTTTCTGACAGCATCCTATACCATGGAGTATCTGGAAGCCATGAATGCCGATGCACCCAGCGTCATTGCCAAGGCGGGTGATGAGGTGGTTGGTTATGCGATGGTGACCACCAAGGCATTACGCGACGGACATGAACTGATGGCGGATTTGTTCAACACCATCGACCTTACGCCATACAAGGATCGTCTGTTGGGAGAGGTGGATTATGTGGTGGTTGGTCAGCTTTGTGTAGCCAAGGCATTCCGTGGGATGGGCTTGGTTCAGCGGATGTACAACCATTTCAGGGACTGCTATGCAGGCCGGTATGCATACCTGGTAACAGATGTGGCTCAGGCCAATGCCCGTTCCCTCAAAGCGCATCAAAAAACGGGTTTTCAGGTGATTGATACCCTTACTTATGGAGGAATCGGCTGGGATATTGTGTTGTGGGACTGGCGTGCAAAGTACTAATCCAATGACCTGTTCAGGAAATGCACCAGTGGTTTCATGGCTTTGAAATGGTCAACCACCAAGTTTACCAAATTTGAATCGGCAAGTGCCACATCCGGTAAGGGAGCTGTTACCACAAAGCTTTTGAGTTTGAGGTATTCAATGGCAGGATTGTCTGCCTCATAACCCTGTGGAGGTCTAGACAGTCGTGCTTCCTTGCTGAGTGCACCAAAGTATTTTTTCATGGATTTCTCCTGCATGATGCTGTTGAATTCATCCAGGTTATAATCAATTTCACTTCGGATATTTTTCAGCACAGGCCCCTGGGGCATCCAATAACCTCCACCGATGAAGCAGGCTCCGGGCTCCAGGTGAAAATAATAACCTGCGCATTCAACAGCCTTTCCACCCTTGCTATAGAAGGAACCCATATTGGTTTTGTAGGGGTCTTTGTTTTTGCTGAACCGAACATCGCGGTTGATCCTGAAGACACATTTTTTAGGTTCCAGGTCTTCAAGTGTTGGATCAATACTTTTCAGTTTACCCAAGACTGCTGTTACAAACTTTAGGTAATCCTGTTTTGCAGCTTCATAGTTTTTGCGGTGGAGTTCAAACCAATCCTTATTGTTGTTTTCTTTGAGTTCCTTGAGAAAATTGATGGTAGCTGAACCGATCATGGCTTATTCAAATTCCAATTCGTTGGTGAAAGTATCCCAGTCGAGCTGACCATTGCTATTGACGGTAATGGTAGCAGGCTCAAGGACGGTGTTGGTTTGGTAGCTGTTTCGCATGACAATGTGTTGAAGAAATATAACATTGCTGCAGCTGAAAAGTTCACAATCCTCGTTGCATTAAGCCAGCTTCATGGCTACAGGATCCCAATTGATGGGTTTTTCCAAGGCTGCACTGAGGTTGCATGCTATAGAAGGAGCTGCTGCACGGAGTCCGAAGGAAGCGTCTTCCACGATGGCAGATCCTGTGCGGACGGCATTGAAGAATACCGTCAGGTGATCGAGTCTGTCGTCATATCCCTTGGGTGGTGCAAAGGACATTTCCTTGCCGATATCGTATCCGCCGAGATCTTCACCATAAGTGGCTGTGTACCATTTTTTAAACTCTTCCTTTCCTTTGGCAGAAAAGCTTTCATAGGAATCGTATCCTCCGTAACCCGGAGCAGCCTTGCGTTTCAGGGTGCGGTAAGTGAATTCATTCCAACCGATATCGATAACTCCTTCCGTGCCCACCAGTTTGATGCCGAAGCCACCTTTGCCTTCACCATCGGTGAGGTTGACGCGGGTGGAGACCTGGAATGCCTTGTGCTGCTGGGTTTCCGGATAATTCATCAATGCATTCACCACATCATAAGCATCCCTTCCGTCTTTCCACATTTTGAGGTCGCCCAAACTGAAAATTTTGTTGGGCCCCATCGATCCTGTAATGACGTGGATGCCGGTGAGGAGGTGCACGATGAGGTCGCCTGCCGCACCGGTACCATAGTCTTTATAGTTCCGCCACCTGAAAAACCGGATGGGATCGAAGGGAACTTTGGGTGCATCACCCAGGAAACGGTCGAAATCAATGGTTTCCGGAGAAGCATCACGCGGAATGCTGTATTGCCATGCGCCGCGGGAGTCTGTTCTGTCGCAAAAAGCTTGGATGAAAGTGAGTTCTCCAATCGTGCCGGCCTTCACCAGTTTCTGTGCTTCCAGGATGGCTACTGAGCTGGCACGCTGGCTGCCCACCTGGAATACTTTACCGGATTTTTTCTGGGCGTTGATGATGGCATGCCCCTGCTCAATTTTTTGTACCATCGGTTTTTCGCAGTACACATGTTTACCGGCTGTCAGGGCATCCACTGCCATCCGTTGGTGCCAGTGATCGGGGGTGCAGATCAGCACTGCATCAATATCTTTTCTGTTCAGCAACTCCCGGTAATCGCGTGTGGTGAAAAGCTGGTTGCCATATTTCTCCTTCGCTGCATCAATACGGCCGGTATAGAGATCGCAAACGGCCACCAGTTCCACACCCGGAACCTTTAAGGCGGCGTCAGTATCGAAATGGCCGATGATGCCGGCCCCGATGAGTCCTATCCGGACTGTATCATTTGTACTTACCCTAACTGACGAGTGCAGGATCTTTGTATTAGAATAAGCATTGCCCCTGGCTGCCTGTCCCACTGCCAATGCGGCTACGGAGGCGCCCATATTTTTGATGAAGTGTCTGCGATTTTTTTCCATGGGTCTAATTTACCTCCATTTGCGCGAATCTTTGCATTAATTTCATTCCACATTTGAAGGGGTATGGAACATGTATTGGACAATCCGATCTGGCATGCACTCAACACCAGGCATGCCGGGTTGAACATCGGGAGTGAACAGGTAAAATATTTTGATGAGTCGGTTTCGCCATTTGTGACCATGAATGCCTGGGATGCAGCCGACCTTACCGCCATGGAGGATTTACTTCCGGCCGGCAGGAGTTTCTATGTGCTTATTCCCCGCAAGGTATCCATACCGGATTCTTTTGAGCAGTTGTATACCACACCCATTTACCAGATGGTTTGTCAGGCATTCCAACCGCAATTCCTTTCTGAACAACCTGTATTGGAAATGGGTGATGCGGATGTGGAGGAAATGATAACATTAACGGCCCTCACCAGACCCGGTCCTTTCAGTACCGGAACGATGTCGTTCGGCCGGTATATCGGCATCCGGGAGGGAGAAAGGTTGGCTGCCATGGCCGGAGAGCGGATGAAAGTGGCGGGGCATACGGAAGTGAGCGCGGTGTGCACACACCCGGATTTTTTGGGCAAAGGATATGCATCACACCTGATGAGTATCCTTTGTGCAGCCATCATCGAACGCGGTGAAACCCCCTTTCTCCATGTGCGCGCCGATAATCCCCGTGCCATCAGGGCGTATGAGCGACTGGGTTTCAGCATCAGCAGGGATGTTTTTTTTGCCATCATCAAAAGGAAGATTGCGTGTTGAACCCCTAGAAGGTTTATGTGGACAACGCTAGGACAAATCGTTCGCATAAAGCCAATAAAATGGCTGACTTTTACGCCCAGAGGGCATGTCCAATTCAGATCATCATATTTTCAATCAGCCAATGCGTCCACATTTATGGATGCCAACATTGTTTTTTATACTGTTCTCTTCAGTACAGGCCCAATCCAGATCAGACCAGCTTTGGGAGGGCAGGATTATGGAAACAGGAGGGGCCTATGCATTCAGCATGAAGTTCACCTCCATGGAAAGTGGTGTTATCAAGGGATTGGCCAAGAGCACCAATGCATCTTTTTTTTGTGAAACGTCGTTCTCAGGCGTTTTCAAAGACAGTGTGCTTTTTTTGCATGAAGATGGCGTGACCAAAACCAATTTTCCTTCAAGGAACAATATCTGTCTGTTGGCGATGAGGATGGAAATGAAAAAAAATCAGATGACAGGAACCTTCACCTCGAATACCCTCTCGCCAGTCAGCCCATGTGGCAGTGGCAAGGTCATGTTGAAACTGGTGGGGAAGCAAACCGCGGGGGTTGAAAAAACTGTATTAGCCATGCCGCCATTGTCTGCTGACATCAAGGCTGGTTCAACAATTTTGTTGGATTCTGTTTTTTTGGATGATGAAGGCAATAGGATTGATGTGTTGATTGATGATGCACAGGTCAGGCTGCCACCTCGCGAGGTTAAGTTGATTAACTCCTTGGAATTCAATGAGGATAGTGTACATATTGCAGTATACGATAATGGCATTGTGGACGGGGATGAAATTTCACTCTATGTCAATGGAGAAATCAAGTTCAATAGGGCTTTGCTTGGAGAAAAACCGCTGATCCTGGAATTGAAAAAGACGGTTGTTTCGGAATTTGAAATCCGATTTCATGCCAATAGTCTCGGTTCAATGCCCCCTAATACCGGTCTGATCATCATCACTGCCGGGTCTTCAAGGAAGGAATTGGGTTTTTCTTCTGACTTCACCCAAAGTTCTGTTTTGAAGATCAAACTGAATGGTTGATTGCTTTTAGTCTAACTCTAAACGTATTGACAATACCCATACAAATGCTATAATCCAATTTTGGGTAATATATCGGGCGGATTTACTTGCATTCCGTAAAACTCCTGTATATATTTGGGTGTTTCACTATGGGAAGAGCAGTAAAAGATATGAAATTGTGCAGCAGCATCCTTGGGTTATGCCTAATATTCCTGGTATCAGGAGCTTCGGCCAAATCTTTGGCGCAGCCTGTTCCCAATGATGTTTGGGAAGGCCGGATTTTGGAAGCCGGCAGTTTCTATGAAATTTCCATCTCATTCAAGGAGGCTGGCAATGGCATTTATTCCGGCATTTCCAT
>JBDLUN010000012.1:0-11705 GCA_039805245.1 Bacteroidota bacterium | reverse complement strand
GGTTTTGTAGTAATCTCCTTTTTTGCCGGGTTTGGAAAATTCGATGAGGCTGCTGGAAAAGCGGTGCAACAGGCTAGTCCGTGGTTTTGGCTTACCTGTGTCATCAATGCCAGTTGGGTTTTGGTTTGGCATCACCTGTATCTCGCTACTTCCTGGCTGCTCATGCTCGCCTTCCTGGCGGTGTTGATCAGGATGTTCCTCTTGCTCAAACCCCTGAAAAACAAGATACCGGTATTTCACCGCATCTGGGTATATCATGCTTTTGTTGTTTACCTGGCCTGGATTTCTGTAGCCACCATCGCCAATACAACCGCTTTACTGGTGGGCTGGGGCTGGCAGGGCGGATTCTTGCAGCCACAGGTATGGAGTGTAATCTTGATTGGCATCGCTATCCTGCTGGGGGTGGTGATGGTTGGCAAACGCAAGGAACCTGCTTACGGATTTGTATTGTCTTGGGCCTTTTACGGAATCTATGCAGCACAAGCGTCACAATCACGCGCAGTGGGCATCACTGCAGCCCTCGGTGTATGCATCTTGTTGGCATTGACCCTCACGATACTCATTCGGGTGCCGAAGCGGGCTGAATAGCCTATATTCTGTACTTTTGCGCCATGATGAACAGTATTCTTTGCCTGGAAGTCTTCAACCGCTGTGTCAGGGATTTCCATCAGCACAACGATGTGGATACGCCAGTTGTCAATCCCTTTCCCGCCAATACTGCCAGCCACCTCCTGTACAGGAAAAGCCACATCGACACGGTGCAGTGGCATTTGGAGGATATTGTCAGGGATCCGCTAATTGATCCTGTTCAGGGTTTGGCCTTGAAAAGGAGGATTGATAAATCCAACCAAGATCGGACAGACCTCGTAGAACAAATAGATGATCATTTTCTGTCGGCATTCACTGCTGTTGTGGCAGCGGAAAAAGCCCGGGTGAATACGGAAAGTCCGGCCTGGGCCATCGATCGCCTTTCAATTCTGGTATTGAAAATATGGCATATGCAGGAGGAGGTCAACAGACCAGATGCTGATACCACCCACCGGGAGAAATGTAACCAAAAACTCCAAGTGCTTTTGGAACAACAACAGGATTTGTCGAAATCAATTGATGAACTGCTGACAGACCTGGCTTCAGGTCAGATGCAAATGAAAGTGTACCGCCAAATGAAAATGTACAACGATCCTGCATTGAATCCCGTTCTCTATAAGCAGTCCTCATGAGCAAACCGAAGCCCGAAATCAAGACCATTGTTGCCATCCGTTTTTCGGCATTAGGAGATGTAGCCCTCTGTGTGCCTGTGCTGAAGCGTGTATTGGAGGAGAATCCGGGCATTGACATCGTCATGGCAAGCGATAAAAGACTCGAAGGACTGTTCAGTGGTATTGAGCGGTTGAGGTTTGCGGGATTTGATCTCAAAGGGAAATTTAAGGGCATCAAGGGTATTTATAGGATTTATGACCACCTCAATACCCAATTTGAGTTTCAGGCTGTTGCCGACTTGCATGGCGTTTTGCGGTCGCACTTGGTCAGTTTTTTACTATGGGTTGCGGGCAAAAAGGTTGCATTTATTTACAAGGGTAGGGTTCAAAAGCAGGCATTGACCCGATCAGAAGAAAAAGATTTCAAGCAGCTTCCTCATACTACAGAACGCTATGGGGATGTTTTTCGACGTCTAGGATGTGAAGTCAGTGGGAATTCTTACTATACGCTCGGCAAAGGCCAATACTCCCAATGGTTTGAGAAAACCTGGAATTTAGTTGAACCGGTACATATCGGTTTTGCCCCTTTTGCCAAACATATGACCAAGATGTATAACCTCGATCGATTCAAAGAGGTGGTCAGGTATTTCAACCGTGAGCCCTACCGATTGCATTTGTTTGGGGGGACCCGTGCAGAACATTTGGTGATCAAACAATGGGAAAAGGAGTTTAGTTTTGTTCAGCCGATACCGGCGGGTATTGGATTCAAGGAGGAATTGGAGCTCATGCGGAAACTGAAATTGATGGTTTCTATGGATTCAGCCAATATGCACCTGGCTTCTCTGGTGGATGTGCCAGTGGTATCTATTTGGGGGCCAACACACCCCTATGCTGGTTTTTATGGATTCAATCAGGACCCCGCCAATGCTATTCATGTCGACCTTTCTTGTAGGCCCTGTTCGGTTTTTGGTAACAAAGATTGTTGGCGTGGCGACCATGCCTGCATGCAAGATATCACTGCAGATAAGGTAATTAAGCAGGTTAAAAAAATGATTGGTGAATAATTAGGTACGCTGTGTGATTATTTAAATGCCTTGTAAATTACTCCTTTTCAATTCATTATACATTAGTGATAAACCTAATCCGTTAAAAAACAGTTTTTTTCCGTTTTTTTCCCCTGTTTGTATTGTGTGGATTGTGCATTTTGCCTGACGATGCAAATCCGGCTATTTTTTTTGTTAGTTATCATTTTTGGTTACGGACCAATTTTACGGGCAAACGACTTGCCTCCAATACTAGAAAGGTTGGTGCAATTCAAGAAGCCGGTGATGGTGTTTAACACTGGCATCCAATTGAATGTGCCCATCAATGATTTGCCCAGCACATTTGGGTCTTCAGGTTGTAACTTGGTCAAAACAGCTGGTGATTTATTTCTCTTTCCCAAGGGAACTGGCAGAAAGTATCGTTTGGTTGAAAGCAATGGAGGTCATCACTGGCAGCGTGAAGATTCTACCTATTTCACTGGGTATAATTTTGGTTGTTTGAATTTTCATTCAGACGGCCATTTCTACTCTTTTGGAGGTCAGGGTTTATGGCAATCTAATGGCTTGTTGCGCAAGTACAATCCTATTTCACATGAGTGGGATGTGATGCCACAAAACATGGAACTTGCTTGGTCTGCCATTACCAATGGCAATACCCACTTATATGCTTTGGATGACGTTGCAGGTATGTTAATGGTCTATTATGCTGGAATTCAGGGAAATCATGTGCTTAAAGACAGGCGTGATCCCATCAATCCACCCGGGTTATATCGGCTCAATATGCGAACAGGCGATTGGCGTATGATTGGAACCATGCAAGACACCTCATTTAGCATCATGGCCCAAACCCCTTGGGGGGTGTTGGTCGACTTCAGAAATGTGATAGATTTAAATGCCAACCGGTACTTTAAATTGAAGGAAGCCAAAAACCTCGAAATACTTGCTATGGTCGGCTTACCCACCAAACAGCGCCTACCTTGGGTATCTTATTTTGTTGACTCTGTGTTTTATTTGGGTGATTTGAACCAAAAATTAGATTCCATTATCATTAAACCAGAAGACTTGGTGGATACGGGAAGACCGGTATTCCAGGATATTCCGGGAGAAAATTGGTCCTTTCCTTTAGACATAGCTTCCTTTTTATCAGGCGCAGGTCTCCTTCTACTGGTGGGGATGATCTTCCGACGCTCACAAAAGAGTGTATCCGAAATGGTAAATGCTGAGTTGCAACAAAACGTCAAACCTCACGCCGTCATTGAAAATAAACAAGCCGTTGCAGATATCCCTGAAAAAACACCAACAGATGAAAAAGCAGTCACTTTCCGTTCATCCCGGATACTGGATCTCCTGGAGGAAAAGGAACGTTCGCTGCTGGAATTCATCTACTATTACTCTGAGGAGGAGCGGTTGACCACTATTGAAGAAATCAATAAGGTTATTGGTGTGGCCAACCGTTCCATGGAGGTACAGAAAAGGATGCGTAGTGACCTCATTGGATCCATCAACCAGAAAATGGGTTTGATCACCAAAGACAAAAAACCGGTAATCGACAAGCAACGTTCTGAATTTGACAAAAGGAGTTTTGAATATTTTATCAGAACAGAACATATGGAATTGGTGGCGCGCGTTTTGGGCAATAAATGACTCTTTTTCCGCATTTCGTTACCATTTGCACCAACTTATTGGTAAATTTGTACGTTAATTCAACATTATGATCAAGACAGGCAACATCACGGTGAGCATTTATACAGAGATGACCCCCAATCCGGAGACCATGAAGTTTGTGGCCAACAAGCTCCTTTATCCCGGTAAAAGTGTTGATTTCCAAGATATTGAGTCTGCCAAACCCTCACCGTTGGCCCTTGAATTGTTCAGCTTTCCCTTTGTGAAAAGTGTATTTATTGCGAGCAATTTTGTCACCCTCACCAAAACCTCAGAAACTGATTGGGAAGATGTTAAGCCTTCCATCAGGCAGTTTCTGAAAGACTATCTGGAAGATTCCAAGGCAATCGTCAATGAAGACGAACTACCTGCCACCCAGGCTACAGATGGCAATATTATCCTTTCTGAAGATGGTGATGTGGTGAAAAGGATCAAAGAACTGTTGGAAAATTATGTCAAACCCGCTGTTGAAATGGACGGTGGTGCCATCCAATTCAAAAAATTTGAGGATGGAGTAGTTACGCTCATGCTCCAGGGTTCCTGCAGTGGTTGCCCCTCTTCCATGATCACCCTGAAATCAGGTATTGAAGGGATGATGAAGCGGATGATTCCTGAAGTGACTGAAGTGGTTGCCGAAGCGGAATGATGCCTTCAGTTATCGAAATTATTGCTGCCCTTTCCGGTATTGTCTCCGTTTGGTATTCCAAAAAAGCAAGCGTATGGGTTTATCCTACTGGATTAATCAATACCACCCTGTATGTTTACATCAGCTTCGAAGCCCAGCTGGTGGGTGAGGCAACGGTCAATTTTTATTATACAGTCATGAGCCTTTATGGTTGGTACAACTGGCTCAGAAAAGATAATCAACAAGCCTATATTGTTCATGTAACCGCTTCCACCGGTAAGGAATGGGGCCTCCAAATCCTTTTTTTTATATTCGTTTATCTAGTATTATTCTATACCCTTACTTTCCTTCAGGGAGCCTTTTTTCCAGGGGCCATTCCCTGGGCGGATGCACTTGCCTCTGCTGCAGCATTTACTGGAATGTGGCTGATGACACAGAAAAAAGTGGAAAGCTGGATCTGGTGGATCATCACCAATATCTGCTCCATGCCGCTCTATTATGTAAAAGGCTATAACTTCACTGCCGTTTATTATGCGGTACTGCTGGTATTGGCGGTAGCCGGACTGTACCAATGGAGGAAAAAGGCAAATGAACAAGCAGGCTGAAAAGGTTTTGAAAATAGTAGTGATTGGTCCGGAATCCACCGGAAAAAGTACACTCTGTGCCGCATTGGCAGATCACTTTTCAACAATCTGGTGTCGCGAATACGCGAGGGAATATCTCTTGCAAAATGGGACTGATTACGGCTATGCCGATTTGCTTACCATTGCGCTGGGTCAAATCAGACTCGAAGAGGATGCCATCAGTACGGTAGAAAAGAATGCCGGGCAGATTCTGTTCATCGATACGGATATGCAAGTGATGAAAGTTTGGTGCGAATTCGTTTTTGGTCGCTGCCACCAGGAAATCCTTGACCAGATCCTCGAAAGGCAATACGACGGATACCTGCTCTGTAAACCTGATCTTCCCTGGGTGAAAGATGAATTGCGGGAGTACCCCGATCCCGAGACACGTAATACCTTATACCACATTTACAGGGATATCCTGATCAATCAATCTGTTCCCTGGTTTGAAGTGAGTGGTACAGACCCTGGGCGAACGACCGCTGCCATCCGTTGGGTTGAGCAGCTTCAGTGAATAAACGAAGCGGTATTCTCGGATGATTTGCATTGATTAATTTTGTTCCGAATTCAATTTGCCAGATATGATGCCACAACAAACACGTGCCAAGTCTTTTTGGTTATCGCCAATCAATGCATGGTCACCTAAGCAGTTGACTGCCACATTCTATCTGGTCTGGACAATCATCAGTTGCGTCCAGGCCTGGGGAACGGAATTGTTTGATGACGAAGCCTATTATTGGGTGTATGCCCAATTTCTGGATTGGGGTTATTTTGACCACCCCCCCATGATTGCATTGCTCATCAAGGCCGGAACTTTTTTGATTCCAGGAGAATTGGGTGTAAGGTTCTTTATCGTATTGTTGGGCATCCTCACCATCAGGCTGTTGGAATTGCTCACCGCGCCGCAGCATCCACGCTTGTTTTACGCGCTCATCCTGCAAATGGGTATCCTGCAAATTGGCGGCATCATTGCCGTTCCGGATATTCCACTCCTCTTTTTTACTGTGTTGTTTTTCATCGCGTTCCAGCATTTTGCCCATCAACAGGGCTGGAAGGAAACCATCCTGTTGGCACTTGTGATTGCATTGCTGCTGTACAGCAAATACCATGGCATCCTGATTGTACTGTTTTCATTGCTGGCCCATCTACACCTATTGAAAAAGCCGCAGACCTGGCTGGTTGCCATCCTTGCATTCCTCCTCTTCTATCCCCATATACAGTGGCAGCTTGCCCATGGGATGCCATCGGTGAATTACCACTTGTTTGAAAGACTGTCCCCTCCTTACCGCATTTCCTTTACCCTGGATTACCTCGTGGGGCAATTGCTTATTGCGGGGCCGTTGATTGGGTGGATACTGATATGGGCTGCTTTCCGCTATAAAGTACAGCGGCCTGTAGAAAAGGCCATGTATTGGTCGATGGTTGGAATCTATTTGCTGTTTTTCATCAGTTCTTTCCGAAGCAGAACAGAGGCCAACTGGACCGTACCGTTGATTGCGCCGCTTGTCTTGCTGGGATACAGGCAGATAGCAGAACATGAGCGTTGGCAGGTTTGGATTTTCCGTTTATTGCCCTTTTCCCTGGTGCTGGTTTTACTGGTGCGCATCCATTTGCTTGTTGAAATACCCTTCTTGCAGCAATTGCCCAAAGGGGAATTTCACCAAAACCGGGAATGGACTACTGCTGTCAAACAGCAGGCTGCCGGCGCCAAGGTGGTCTTTACGGATTCTTATCAGCGTGCTTCAAAGTACTGGTTTTATACAGGAGATACCTCCTTCTCTCTCAACACCCCCCGCTACCGCAGGAACAACTACAACCTCTGGCCTATGGAGATGAAAATGTTGAACAAGCGGGTATTGCTGGTAGGTTCCATGGGGTCTGCCTTGGTCGGGGACACCATCAAGAGCAGCAAGATGCCATTGGTTGCAACTGTTGACAACCGTTTCCGTTCCTTTTCCAGGATTTCTATAGACGCTACAGGAGACATGCAAACCAATGGGTCGGGTTTATTGGAAACCATCCTTGAATTAGGAGCGCCTACACAGAAAACAATCGATAGCGCCTTGTGGTACAGGCCCAGATTGATGCTTGTGGTTTACCAGGGTAACAAAAAATTACCTTTGGTCTTGCCTACACCCAAAAGGTTGTTTCCGGATTTCAGCAACAAGATGTACGTGCGATTGCAATTGCCTGACTCCCTCAGGGATAAAAAGTATACCGTGCGTTGGGCATTGGAGAGCAGTTTCGTGGAGCCATCCATCAACAGCAGGGCGTATACGCTTGTTAACGGCCGTTACCCACAATAGCCATCACATCCGGGTCGCCATCAAGGTTGCCCATCTGCCGCAAGACCCATGGGTATTTGCGTTTGACATAAGTGGATAAGGGTTTGACCGTATAGCGAATCGGATTGGGCAGGCAGGAGGCGATTTTAGCTGCTTCCGTCCTGTTGAGCTTAGAGGCTTTTTTGTTGAAATAGTGATGGGATGCCGCTTCTACACCAAAAATGCCTTTACCCATTTCCGCTTCATTCAGGTAAACTTCAAGTATCCTTTGTTTGTTCCAGATGAGTTCAATCAGGAAGGTGAAATACACCTCCAACCCTTTTCTGAACCAGCTTCTTCCCTGCCATAGGAAAACATTTTTGGCCACCTGTTGGCTGATGGTGGATGCACCCCTGATTTTTTTCCCTTTTTTCCGTTTGTTGTAATCCAACGCCCTTTTGATGCCTTTGATGTCAAACCCGTTGTGGTCAGGGAAAAGTTGATCTTCAGCCGCGAGTATGGCTAACTTGGAGGCGGTAGACATTTCTTCCAGCGAAACATGCGTTCTTTTGAATCCGTTTCCGCTAAAGAGACTTCCCACCTGTGTGATGGTGATTGGCGGATCAACAAAACGCAATAAGATCACGTAAGCCAGATGGCTAACAACGACGAAAAGGATGATTTTTTTGATGAGCCTTAACACATGAATCATTTGACAGGTATATATTGCAAATGGTAACGTTTACCTAGGGTAACGGTACGCCGGTAGATTTTTTGAAGAATCAGTCCGCTGGCAACCGCACCTCCTGAAATGCCCATGGTTACAGGGTCTAGCGGTTGTTTCAGATAAAGCCCGTTGATGCCATGCAGCAATGCATAGGCCGTGCCTCCCATGATGAAGAGGAATCCGTTTCGGACGAAACCAAAGCCACGTTGAGGCTTGATGACTTCCCGGATTTCCTTGTAATGGTAGCGGGAGAGCCCGATGGCAATGGTATCCCAGAAGCTTGTTCCCCAAGGAGTGTAGCTCTTCCTTTCATCATAGATTTGGATGAATAGGCTGTCCTTTTCTATCTTTTTAACCGTACCCCGCACTTCATTGCCAGCAATGGTGATGAAATGGACCTGGCTGTAAGCAAGCCATGTTTTAAGGGTTTTATTCTTGCCTTTTTTCAACACAATCATATCTGAACCTTGAGCAATGCTTTGAGTGTGTAGTCCGAACAGCACTACCATCAGCAAAATCCATTTGTATAGACAATGGTTCACTTTCATTGGTTGAGGAATAATGTACTGTAAATCATGGCCAATCCGAAAATCACCAGTATGCTGCCGGAGATTTTGTTGATGATCCGGATATTGTGCGGAGTCAGTTTATGCCTCACTTTGGCGGCAAGCATCACTTTGATGATGTCTGCCACAATGTTCACGGAAAGGCAGATTCCGAACAAGACAATCCTTTCCAATGATGACGCTGTGGCAGCAAACGCAGTGGCGTTGATAAGCCAGAAAAGCATCACACTGGGGTTGAGTGTGTTGATCAGAAAGCCTGACATGAACGCTTTGGTGAAAGCCCTTTTGCCGAATTGCACCAAGAGGGTATTGTTTTCATCTACTGCATGTACTTTTTTGAAGAAAAGATAAAATACCCCCAGTGAGATCACAAATCCGGAACCTACATAGCTGATGGTGGATTTGAATGCCAATGCATCATTCACAATAGAAGAGAACATATTGCTGATTACAACAAGGATGATATCGCTTACCCATACACCTGCAACAAAACTGAATCCACCCTTATGACCATTATTGATGCTTTGTTTCAAGATGGTAAAAATGACAGGTCCTACAGAAACAGCCAAAATCAGCCCCAACCCCAAACCCTTGATAATTGCTTCTGTCATGATACCTGTTAGTTTATCTCCCAACGTTCTGCCAAAAATGATTTCCACTCTTCCAGCATGCTGCCTTTCAGTACCCTGGGGAATTTATGCTGGCCTCCCATTTTTCCTTTGCTTTCCATAAAATCCAAGAATATTTTTTCCGGCAGCACATCAACAACCAATTCCTTCAGTGCGCTCCTTCTTTCTACGGCATAATCATCATTCAACTCAATCAATGCCTCATCAAGGGTTTTTTTGAGCAGTTCTTTGTCCACGGCCTCATCCGTACCCACATACCAATGGTGACCAAAAAATCCTTCTACAGGTATTCCTGCAACGGTGAATTCCATCACGGAGATGTTCAGCTTTTCGTTTGCGAGTTGAATGGCCCTGTTCATATTGTCAACGCTGAGGTGTTCCCCCACTAGGCTGAGGAAGTGTTTCGTGCGACCGGTGATGATGATTTCAGACTTTTCCTTGTTTACAAACCGTATGGTATCGCCAATCAGATAGCGCCACGCACCAGCGGAAGTGCTCATCAGGATGGCATAGTCTTTGTCTTCTTCCACTTCATCAATCAATAAGGCCTGTGGATTTTTGATGATGTTGCCATCCATATCGAAATTGTCATCATTGAAGGGTACAAATTCCAAGAAAATGTGCTGGTTTAACACCAATTTCATGCCATCAGGGTTTTCCCTGTCTTGGTAGGCAATGAAACCCTCTGAAGCCAAGTAGGTTTCGATATAGGTTATGGGTTTGCCCAGGAGTTTTTCAAATCCTTTTTTGTAAGGTTCGAAGGCCACACCCCCATGGCAGAAGATGGTCAGGTTGGGCCAAATTTCATGAATATGATTAAGGTTGTACTGTTTGATGATCATTTCCATGGACATCTGAATCCATGCCGGCACTCCCACTACAAAGCCGATGTCCCAGTTGGGAGCTTCGGCTACGATTGCCTCGAGCTTTTTGTTCCAATCACTTGTACGGGCAATCTTTTTGCCGGGTCGGTAAAATGGCGAAAACCAGAATGGTGCCTTTTTGGCGGTGATGCCACTGAGGTCGCCTGCAAAATAACCCGGACCCTTCTGCAGGTCGGTACTTCCACCGATCATAAGGAAACCCTTTCCGATGGTTTTAAGTGGAATATTGTTATAGCTCCAAAGGGAGAGCAGTTGGCGGATCATGATGATCCTGTTGCCCTTCATGAGGTCATTCGTGACGGGGATGTATTTACTGGCAGCGCCTGAAGTGCCTGAACTGAGGGCAAAATATTTAACTTTCCCTGGCCAGCAGACATCTGCAGTCCCTTCCAGTGTTTTATGCCACCAAGCTTCGTGCAGGCTGTTGTAGTCGTGAGCGGGGACCGTTTCCCTGAAGGCCTTTTGGGGGTCTGGGGTTTGCATCAGCCTGTCGAATCCGTAAAATTGCCCGAATTGCGTGTATTTAGCTTTCTTCAAAAGCATGTTCAGTACCCTGCGTTGTTGCTCGGCAGGGGACTTCACTGTAAGGCTCAATGCGTTTGCAATCGATTTAGGCAGACTGTTTTCCAAAAATGCCATGATATGCAAGGTACACCATTTGTATTTTTTCAGGTATTCTTTTGTATTTTTAGCAAACAAAATCAAATTATGAACAGACGCGAAGCATTGGAAAGGGTAGCTCTTCTCATGGGAGGAACCGTCATCGGTGGTGCCGCCTTCCTTCAGGGCTGTAAATCTTCAGATAATAAGGTGGCTGGTTTTACCATGACTGCCGATCAGGTTGCCTTCCTGGATGAGGTGGCTGAAACCATTATGCCTGCTACCACCACACCGGGAGCCAAGGCTGCCAAAGTTGGTGCTTTTATGCAGGTGATGGTAACAGATTGCTACGACCAGAAGGATCAACAGGTCTTCATGAATGGCCTTACGGAGATTGAGTCTACTTCCAAAAAGGCGCTCAACAAAGGCTTTTTGGAAGCCACTCCTGAGGAGCGTACAACACTGCTCAACCAGGTCAACAAGGAGTTGAAGGCATATAACGATACTAAAAAAGATGGTGATCCCAACCATTACTTCGGCCTGATGAAACAACTCACATTGCTTGGATTCTTCACTTCTGAAGTTGGCGCCACGCAGGCTCTTCGTTATGTGGCTGTGCCGGGAAAATATGAGGGATGTATACCTTATACCAAAGGCGATAAAGCATGGGCTAGTTAGGAGGGAATAGAGAATAGGGGATAGGCACTAGGTAATAGTAAATAGTAAATAGTAAATAGTAAAGCCATCCAACCGAGGTTGGAAAATCTGCTGAAGTCAGGAATAAATAGTTGCATGTTGAAGAGATTTCTTTTATTGATATGCCTTTTGCCTGCCATTTCTTTTGCCCAAACAAAAGACGAGTTGGCAATTCTGTCAATCCTCG
>JBDLUN010000011.1:0-16718 GCA_039805245.1 Bacteroidota bacterium | reverse complement strand
TGAATATCATGGGTTCAGAACTGGTAATCATTCCTGTATTATTTGGTACCGTTTTTGGTATCGCTTACATCTTTATTTCTTCCAGGCACAAAGAGCGGATGGCCTTAATTGAAAAAGGCACTGATGCCTCTATTTTTTATGCAGCCAAAACAAGTAAATCTCGCTTCCTGCCGGTGATTATTTTAAATTTTGCAGTATTGCTTGCTTCCATCGGACTTGCAATTTTTATTGGCGCATTACTTGAACGTAACTTTGGAGTATATAGCTCAGTTGCCTATTCGGGGTCTATTTTTCTGATTTCCGGACTAGGTATGTACATCGGTTTTAAAAAATCTGTTGCGCTCCTTAATAAGGATTAAAGGGATAAGTATAAAAAACATTAATAAATTAATTAAAGAATATTAATAATATATATGATGTAATCAGCCGAAATTGTGCCAGATTATGGATTTACACAATCTGGTCAGTAATATCACGAATCCTACATTATTGTTTTTTTTGCTGGGTGTTCTGGCAACAGTAATAAAAAGTGATTTGGAGATTCCAGCCCCTTCGGTGAAGTTTATTTCTCTCTATCTTTTGTTTTCAATTGGATTTAAAGGAGGGCAGGAACTGCAACATGGAGTATTTTCTGCAGAGATTGTCTACGCATTATTCCTCGGTGTGGCTATTTCTGCCCTCATCCCAATGTACAGTTTTTTTATCCTTAAGCCCAAAATAGGGGTGTCCAACGCCGGTGCTGTAGCGGCTGCCTATGGTTCCGTCAGCGCTGTTACTTTTGTGTCGGCCGCCAGTTTTTTGGAAATGCAGAACCTTCACTTTGATGGGTATATGGTGGCGATTATGGCATTGATGGAGTTTCCCGCAATCATTGTTGGCGTCAGTCTCATCAGGCGTTTTGGAGGCAGCGATGAACCCGCCTCAGGTATCCGCCATCTTGTTGCTCACGCACTTACCAATGGCAGTGTGCTCATGATCATGGGTAGTCTTTTGATTGGAATTGTAGCAGATTCCAAGCAAGCAGAAGGAATCAAGCCATTTACCACAGACATATTCAAGGGTTTTCTCGCCATTTTTTTGTTGGAGATGGGTATGGTTACTGCCAGGCGATTTAAAGCTTTTTGGCATCATGGGTTTTACGTAATTGCTTTTGCAGTGCTGGTGCCTGCAGTTAACGGCTCCCTGGTAGCTTTTGTCAGTGCATGGGTTACCGACAGTGTGGCAAACCGGTTTGTTTTCGCAGTATTGGCTGCAAGTGCATCCTACATTGCCGTGCCAGCAGCCATGAGGCTGGCAGCTCCCAAAGCTGACCCTGGTCTATACATACCGATGGCACTTGGTGTTACTTTTCCTTTCAACATCACCATCGGTATGCCACTCTACTATGCAATCATTTGCTGGTGCTGATTGTAGCCGGATTGACAGATACGTGCTGGATGGTTTTTCCGCTGGTTGTATGCTTGGAATAGGTTATGTGGATGGTTCCATCTGATGCTTCTATAGCCGCAGGGTAAGAGAATCCATCTTTTCCATTGAGATCCTGATCGATAATGCCGACAAATTTCCAGGCCGTACCCTCGTCTTTAGACTGATACAGGGAAAGTTTATGTCGGCCTGTTTCAAGGTCATTGCAAATCAACAATATTGTTCCATCATTAAGTTGCAGTGTTTCAACGCTACTGCCTGGATTGGGAATATTTGTTTTTACCGCCGGGCTCCATGCCATCCCATCATCTTTGGATATGCTCATTTTGATGCTTCCTGGCTCATCGCCATTATCGCGCATCATGGCCATAATATTCCCATTTTGCTGCTGTAAAAGTGCTGGTTGAATGCCTCCACGACTGACAACCGGAGCGCTTGGTGTCCAGCTTTTCCCATAATCTCTGCTGATTGCCATCATAGAAAAATTATAGCCATCAGAATAAAGTGGTAATATAATTGATCCGGTTTGGGAGTGAAGTGGTTTGATGCGTGTCATCCAGCCTATGCTCCTCTTTTGGGGGTCTTTGGCTGCTTCCATGATCATTTTATCATAGGAAGGGGCAAATTCTGACCATCCGGCGGCGGAGGGTTCGAGTTGCTTCAATCCTTTTTCCACTGCTGAGGCAAATGTTTCATCCGGATTCAATAGGATATTGTCCTGCCATTCCCAACGTAGTGGACCCGCCTCGGTATAATGGTCTGTTGTCCTGACCCTCAACAACGACTGTTCCCATCTGTTGGCCAAAACGGCTATCCAAACAAGAAAGAGTCTTCCTTCCTTATTAAGGAATAAAACAGGATTGCAGTCGGGCAATCCCGGTGTGTCTGCCATCTCAAAAGGCTCACTCCAATGGCTATTGCCTTTCTTCAACCGCGCGCCCATAATCCGTACGTCATTGGCCTGGCGTTCTCCACAACCCTGAAACCAGCAACTGAGCAGGTCTCCATTGGGTAAGGATATAATTGAACTGCCATGCACGTGTTGTTTTTGGAGCGGGAATATGGGTTTTTTGAGGAATTGAATTTCCAAATCATTTTTATCTTGTGCAGAGATGGCAGAGCAACAAATCAATAATAAAGCCAACTTGGCCAATTGCTTTTTAAACGACATAAACTGATTCAAACAGCTGGATTGTTGCATAAGGATTTGTTTGGGATTGCAGAAGAGATTGCCTTTCTTAATGGGTGTAAGTTCAGCTTTCTTTGATTTTCTTTTTCGCCTTTTCAACAAAGTGTTCTGACCAGCTGAATTGGTTCTCAAAAATTTCTTTCTTCTCTTGTTTGATGTATTCCATAAATGCCATGGCAACAGGACTCAGTTTTTTACCAGCTAGCCACACGAGATTCCATGCTGTGGTGATGGGTGTTCCTTTGATGGGTACGATTTTCAAATGTCCCAAATTCAATTCATTCTTGATGCCAATCAAGGGCATGATGGAGATGCCCATCCCTGCAATCACCGCCTGTTTGACAGCTTCATTGGAGGAGAGTTCCAATGTTTTTTTGGAGTCGGCATTACTGCGTTGAATAAATTTTTCCATAATCAATCGCGTTGCAGATCCGTTTTCCCTGAAAATGAGTGGGTTGTTGCCCAGTATTTCTTTAGTGGTTTGTCCTTTTACAGCTTTGAAATCAGCGCTGCCTACCAAAAACATCCTGTCTTGCATCAACTCTATCTTTTTCAATTGCATGGTAGTGGGGATCATCGATACAAATGCAAAATCGATTTCATTTTTTTCCAAAGCATCCAAGACCTTTCCCTTGTTGGTGACATCGAGATTCAGTTCAACTCCGTCATGTTGTTGGAGAAAACCGCCAAGGAAATAGGGGGCAATGTATTTGCCGGTGGAAACTGTTGCAATATTCAGTTTGCCTGTCAGCTTCCCTTTGATGGCCATGGTGTGCTGCTCTATCAATTCAATTTCAGCGAGTATTTTCCTGGATGTTTTAATCAACTCCTTTCCGAAATCAGTTACATAGACCTTTTTGTTGATTACCTCTATCAAGGGAATGTCAAAGTGCTGTTGCAGGTTTTTCAGTTGGATGGATACGGCCGGCTGGGTCAGGTGCAGTTCTTCGGCTGCTTTGGTAATACTCCCGGTTTCGCTTATTTTTAAGAAGATTAATAACTGGTGTAGTGTATAGTTCATAAAATATATTAATGTCTTTGATTTGTAAAATTAAAATAATAAATGGAATATTCACCAGTTAAACGCTCCTTTGAGCCATTGGTTGTAACGGATTTGTTGGTTTATCCCATCAAGTCGTTGGGAGGCATGTCAGTTTCTGCTGCCTTGGTGGGCGATAGGGGTTTTGAGTATGACCGGAGGTGGATGTTAATTGATGAAAGCAACAGGTTTGTTACCCAACGTGAATTTCCGGAAATGGCCTTGCTCAAAGCTTCGATAGCCAACGACATATTGTCTGTTAGAGATAGCAGGGATGGTGCATCCATCCAGATTCCGCTTTCATCTCCATCCGGATCAGCCTTGCAAGTGAACATTTGGGATGACCAATGCAGCGCCCTACTGGTGGAAGGTGAATCAACCCAATGGTTTTCCAAGCGGATGGGCAGACCATTAAGGCTGGTTTATATGCCAGATGCGTCACATCGGTTGGTGGACAAGGACTATGCCAATCAGGGTGAAATAACCGGGTTCTCCGATGGGTTTCCAATCCTGATCATCGGACAATCATCTTTGGATGACCTGAACTGCCGGTTGGAAAAACCGGTGCCGATGGACCGCTTCAGGCCCAATATTGTCTTTTCAGGTGGTGATGCATTCGAAGAAGACAGTTTCAGGGTTTTCAGGATTGGGGATGTGCGTTTGCAGGCAGTCAAACCCTGTGCGCGTTGTGTATTGACCACCACCGATCAGGAAACAGCACAACGTTCTGCTGAACCGCTCAAGACTTTGGCGGGATTCAGAAAGGCGAACAATAAAATATATTTCGGTCAGAATCTGCTTGCCGAAAGCAGGGGATGGATTCGTGTGAACGATCAGCTTATCGTGGAACAAAAACAGGATCCATTGTTTCAAAACAATTCGCAATCATGAAAAAAATCCTCTTGACGCTCTTGGTATTGGGCTTCATCTTCAACTGCCGGTCTCAGGCATTTGAGTCACAACAGCTATTTAAGCCAGGCGACGCCGGCTACAAATGCTTTCGCATTCCTGCTTTGCTTGTAGCACCTGATGGCAGTTTGTTGGCATTTGCAGAGGGCCGGAAAAACAATTGTGGGGATGCAGGCGACATTGATTTGGTGCTGAAAAGGTCTGCAGACGGAGGAAAGTCCTGGAGTGCTTTGGAAATTGTTTGGAGTGATGGCGCCAACACCTGCGGCAATCCTGCTCCAGTTGTAGATATGCAGACAGGACACATTGTGCTGTTGTCTACTTGGAATTTGGGAGAGGATCATGAACCGCAAATCATCGATGGCAAGAGCAAGGATACCAGGAGAATATTTGTTTTGCGGTCTGAAGACAACGGTCGGCATTGGTCCGATCCTAAAGACATCACCCGTGACGTAAAACTACCGGATTGGACTTGGTATGCAACGGGTCCCTGTAATGGCATTCAAATCCAATCAGGCCCATACAAGAACAGGCTCGTCATTCCTGCAGATCATATCGAGGCGGGAACCAAACACTATTTTTCTCATACCATCCACTCTGATGATGGAGGCCGATCCTGGCAACTTGGAGGCACCACGCCTACCGATCAGGTCAATGAGTGCACGGTTGCAGAGATCTCCGGAGGAAAGCTGTTGCTCAACATGCGCAATTATAGTGGCAACCGGATCCGGAAGACGGCAGTGAGTACCGACGGAGGCGCGAGCTGGTCTGCCTTGCAGGGCGACAGCATACTGATTGAGCCGGTCTGCCAGGCCAGTATGATCCGCTCCAATTATCCACAAAAAGGAGCAGTTCTGGCCTTTTCAAATCCTGCTGCACAAAATGCACGGGTCAACATGACCGTGAAACTATCCATGGACGAAGGCCGTTCCTGGACAAATAAATTGGTTTTGCATGACGGTCCCGCTGCCTATTCCAACCTCACCACCCTGCCCAATGGAAACCTTGCCTGCTTGTATGAGGCCGGAAGGCAGTCGCCTTACGAAGCCATCGTTTTCAGAGAGATCGGATGGGATGAATTTGTTCCCCTGTCAGCAAAAGAAAAAGATCCAGACTTCAGGGCAGCATTAGCCAATGGGATCCAGGCGGCTGAGGGTTTCAGTCGAAGTGTTCGCTATGTTAAGGCATGGGATGCCTATGCCGATTCGGCAACAGGTCTCATCCCCAGAAATATAAGGGAGTCCAAGGATTTTTGGAATGCCTGGGATGCTGCGGCCGATAATTATCCATATATGGTTTTGGTTTCATCCATCTTGATGCCCGACTATTTCAAAGGGCGGGCCATGCAGATGCTGAAGCAGGAATCTGACCTCACGCCCCGCATAGGTAAGCTCCCGGATTCTTATTCCTTTTCCAAGCATTCATTTCTGAATGAAAAGATTGATACCAATCAGATTATTTTCGGAACGGCAGAATACATGAAAGATGGTTTGATACCCTTAACGGAATGGTTGGGTAAAAGTCCGTGGAGCGACCGTATGCTGGCCATGTTAGACGATTTGCCGAAGGTGACACGCATGGCCAAAGGGATTTCAGGCAAGTGGTACGGCAATAGTGCAACGGTGGAGGTCAATGGCGACCTCATGCAGGTATTGTCTCGCATGTATTGGTTTACCGGAAAACAAGCTTATCTCGATTGGGCCGTAGAGATTGCTGATGCCTACCTGAATGCGGAGCAGTTGCCAACAGTGGCATTGGATCATTTGAGAATAAGGGACCATGGTTGTGAAATCATTTCAGGATTGTGTGAAGTATATCTTGCCGCGGCTTATGCCATGCCCCATAAACGTGCCCAATGGAAACCATTTGTCCATCAGATGCTTAATAGGATTCTTGAAGTGGGTAGGAATGAGGACGGTTTGTTTTACGATGAAGTGGATCCCCGAACCGGAACGGTGATAGCATCCCGCGTGGCAGACAATTTTGGATATACGTTCAACGCCTACTGGTTTATATCCAAAATCGATTCTGTTCCGCATTTCAGGGAGGCGGTGTTGAAAGGACTATCCGTGTTGCAGAAAAAATACCGCAACCACAATTGGGAAAACGGCAGTGCAGACGGTTATTCCGATGCCATTGAGGGGGCCTTGAATCTGTACAACCGTGAAAAAATGCCTTCCGTTAAAGAGTGGTTGGATAGTGAAATCAAGGTCATGTGGGCCATGCAACAACCCGATGGCATGGTTGAAGGGTGGCATGGTGATGGCAATTTTGCCCGCACCAGCATGATGTACAGTCTTTGGAAAACACAAGGTGTTACAGCTGTTGGTTGGCAGGAAGGGTTGCAGTTGGGGGCCGTCAGCACCGCAACAGGACTGAAAGTTGCCGTCACCTCGTCAAGGGATTGGCAAGGGGGAATCCGTTTCGACATCCAACGGCACAAGCTGCAGATGGGTATGCCGGCCGACTATCCCCGCATCAACCAATTTCCTGAATGGTTTACAGTGGATTCCTCACAAAGGTATGACTGTATGGTGGAAAGGACATTGCCTAGGTATGCAAAGCCTGCTAACAGGAAAAACAATTCACAGTTTCCAATTGGAAAGACTGCCTATTCCGGGCAACAAATGCGGGAGGGTATTCCTCTTGCCGTAAGGGCCGGTGAAGTGGTGTGGATTGAAATCAATACAAACCCCCGATAAAGGATGAAGGATACTGCAGGATTGCAATACCCTTCTTTATGCTACTAAAAGGCCTGTTGGAAATCGGCTTTGATGTCTTCAATGTGTTCAATGCCCACACTTACACGGATCTGGTTAGGCAGAACCCCACTGGCCACCTGTTCTGCTTCGCCCAACTGTTCATGGGTTGTAGAGGCCGGATGGATAACCAATGTTTTGGCATCGCCAACATTGGCCAGGTGAGAAGCCAGTTTCAGTTTTTCGATGAACTGGGCAGCCCGCTCTTTACCACCTTTGATGCCGAATTGCAAGACACCACCAAAACCATTGGTAAGGTAAGTTTTGGCCAAGTTGTGGTATGGGCTGGATGCCAGGCCCGGATAAAGCACATAGTCCACTTCAGGATGCTGTTCCAGCCAAGTGGCGAGCGCCAGCGCATTTTCGCCATGCCTCTGTGCCCGGAGGGAAAGTGTTTCAATGCCCTGCAACAGCATGAAAGAGTTGAAGGGGGATTGTGATGTACCGAAATCACGCAATCCCTCAACCCGGGCCCGGATGATGAAGGCAATATTGGGGAGCCCAAGCGGATTACCGGCGCCAAAAACATCCCAAAACTTCAGACCATGGTAACCCTCTGAAGGTTCAGTGAATTGTGGAAATTTGCCATTACCCCAGTTGAAGTTTCCGCCATCAACGATGACACCTCCAATGGTTGTACCATGACCGCCGATCCACTTGGTGGCTGATTCCACTACGATGTTGGCACCGTGCTGCAGGGGTTTGAAAAAGTATCCGCCTGCACCGAAGGTATTGTCTACGATCAGGGGTATTTCGTGTTTTTGTGCGAGTTCCGCAATCTTTTTGAAGTCTGGGATATTCAGTTTGGGATTGCCGATGGTTTCCAGGTAGATCGCTTTGGTGTTTTGGTCAATCAGCGGCTCAAATGACTCCACCTGATCGCCATCAGCAAAACGCGCTTCGATGCCCAGGCGTTTGAAAGTGACTTTAAATTGGTTGTAGGTTCCGCCATACAGGTAAGAAGTGGATACAAAATTATCTCCTGCTTGCAGGATATTGGAAAGTGCCAGGAACTGTGCTGCCTGTCCACTTCCTGTGGCCAGGGCTGCAACACCACCCTCCAATGCTGCGATGCGCTGTTCGAATACATCGGTGGTAGGGTTCATGATTCGGGTGTAAATGTTACCAAACTCCCGGAGTCCGAACAGGTTGGCTGCATGTTCAGCGTTATTGAATCCGTAAGAGGTGGTTTGGTAGATGGGTACTGCCCTCGATTTTGTTGTGGGGTCAATTTGCTGGCCTGCATGCAGTTGCAGGGTCTCAAAATGATGTTGGCTCATGATATTTGCAGTTTTTTGGTTTATTGATAAGGCAATATTATATAAAAATAATAAGTCTACAAAAAAGATAGACAAATATGATTGCCGTTCATCATTTTTTGTTCAATCATTTTTCTCGCATGTGTAATTTTGTGAAACAACTTCGGATAAAAACTGCTACCATGGAAAACAAAGACGAAAAATTATGGCGCATTGCCAAAAAGCGTGCTGATTTCAAAAAAAGTGTTTTTGCTTACATGGTTGTGGTCCCATTCCTGTGGGGAATATGGTGGATTACCTTCGGTCGCTATGCCGGATTCAACATCACCACCTGGCCGGTGTATGTAACACTGGGTTGGGGTCTCGGACTGTCGTTCCAATTTTACAATGCCTATGGGGCAGGCTCGCAAGACATGGTGGAGAAGGAATATGAAAAACTCAAAAGGGAAAGAGGAGAGTAGTGCCTTAACCGTGCTTAATCGTTTTCGTTATTTCGGCTGATTTTTTTTCATTGCTGCTCCTTTATTGGTTAACTTCCCTACCTAAACAGATTGCAATGAAAAATAAGTACTCCCATTCGGGAAGAAGGAAGTTTTTGGGTGATGCCGCCAAACTGGCAACAGGATCAATGATTTTTTCTGGTATGCCCACCATTGTACCGGCATCGGTTTTCGGTAAGAACGCTCCCAGCAACATGATTAACGTAGCCTCCATTGGTTGCGGCCGTATATCAGTTACCCACGATATGTCGGATATTGCTAAGTATGCGGGTGCGCGAATCATGGCGGTATGTGACCTCGACAGGAAAAGGGCTGATATGGGTCCTGAAAACGTACGGAGGAATTATGTTCGGGCTGCCGAAAAAAATGGTGGACTGAAAGGCGACTGGGATATCAAAGTCTACTATGATTACAAGGAGATGCTGCAGAATAAAGATATTGATGCGGTTCACATCAGCTTGCCCGATCACCACCATGCTATTGTTGGTGTTCATGCAGTCAATGCCGGCAAGGATGTATACCTGCAAAAACCTGCTTCACTGACTGTTGAGGAAGGTAGGATCCTGGCCAATGCAGTGAAAAAAACAGGGCGGATATTGCAGATGGGCAGTCAGCAACGTTCCATCGACCCATGGCCCCAATTCAAGCGTGCCTGTGAACTGGTTCGGAATGGTCGCATCGGTCAGTTGCACACCATTGAAGTGGGATTGCCTGGTGATCCTGGAGGTGGCAGCACTGTACAAATGCCTGTGCCTTCAACACTCAACTACGATGCCTGGTTGGGTGCAACACCTGAAATCTATTATACGGAAGACCGGGTGCATTCCCAGGATGCCAGCTGGAAGGGAATCAATAGCCGTCCGGGTTGGCTCAGGTTGGAACAATTTGGTGCGGGCATGATCACCGGTTGGGGTGCCCACCACATTGATATCGGTCATTGGGGCATGGGTCTGGACCATAGCGGTCCGATTGAGATTTGGGGTAAAGCCAAATTCCCACAGGATGAAAAAGGGTACACTGGTCTGTGGAACGTTCATGGCATCTTCCGTACGGAAGCATTGTATGAGAATGGTGTAAAGATGATTGTTTCCAATGAGCTGACGAATGGTGTGAAGTTCATCGGTTCTGAAGGATGGATTTGGGTAACAAGGGGTAACTACCGGGTTACAGATACTGATCCCATTGCAGACAACAATGGTGTAAAGCCACTGGATGCAAGCAATCCTAAAATACTGCAGTCGGTTATCGGCAAAAACGAAATCCATCTGTACGAAAGTTCAGAGCAGCATGCGAACTGGTTGGATTGCGTCAAGTCGCGCAAAGAGCCTGTTGCGCCCATTGAAACGGGTCATCGTTCCTGCTCTGCCTGTCTGCTGCACCAGATTGCCATGAAGGTGAACAGAAAAATATACTGGGATCCCAAGAAAGAGCAATTCAAAAATGACGACAAGGAAGCAACAGCCATGCTTTCCCGTCCGCGCAGAAAGCAATATGATTTTTAATCATCAGATTTATATGAACTCAAGTGGGGATGATTCATCCCCACTTTTTTTTGCCCAATGCATTCCTGTTTTGAATAACTTTGAATGAACGAAAAAACTGAATCATGTCAAATGCTTGTCTGCGCGTGCTTGTGGTTGGATGCGGAAATATGGGTGCTTCACACGCCACCGCATACACTTTGTTGGAAGGTGTTGAAATATGCGGCATTGTTTCCACTGGTAAAAGCAAGGAAATCCTGAATGAAAAATTGGGTGGTGGATATACGCTTTTTAGTGATTATGCGGAAGCCCTCGAGGCAACGAAGCCCGATGCAGTTTGCATTTCAACTTATCCTGATACCCACGAAGCGTTTGCAATCATGGCTTTTGAAAGGGGCTGTCATGTGTTTATGGAAAAGCCCATTGCAGATTCAGTGGCTGGTGCGGAGCGGGTTGCTGCTGCTGCAGCGAAATCAGGGAAAAAACTGGTCATTGGGTATATCCTTCGCCACCACCCGTCTTGGATCAAATTCATAGATATCGCGCAGCAGCTGGGAAAGCCATTGGTAATGCGGATGAACCTGAACCAGCAAAGCCATGGGTATATGTGGGATGTACACCGTAACCTGATGAAAAGCCTAAGCCCCATCGTGGATTGTGGTGTGCATTACATAGACGTGATGTGCCAGATGGTCCGCTCAAAGCCCATACAGGTCAATGCCATTGGTGCACGGTTGACCAATGACATCCCAGAAGGCAATTACAATTACGGGCAATTGCAAATTCGTTTTGAAGACGGTTCAGTAGGTTGGTATGAGGCAGGATGGGGACCGATGATGAGTGAGACTGCCTTTTTTGTCAAGGACGTGATTGGTCCTGATGGCTGTGTTTCCATCGTAGCCAAAGAGGCCGGTGGCAGTGGCAAATCTGATTCAGTAGATGCACATACCAAAACAGAATCATTGCGTTGGCACCATGCTGCTATCGACAGCTCCAATGAATTCAAAAAGGCTGACGAGTGGATTGATCTCACTGATGAACCGGATCACCAGGAACTCTGCAACAGGGAGCAGGCCTATTTTCTGAAGGCCATCACTGAAAATATTGACCTTACTGATCATGTTGAGGATGCCGTAAATTCCTTGCGCATTGCATTCGCTTGCGATGATAGTGTAAGGACAGGCAATCCAGTCCGACTATAATTTATCCCCATTTTTTGCTGGCCCTTCGCCTTGGTTTTCCATTGCCAGTTGCTTTTCTAGTTAAGAAAGTAGGCGTTTTTGTTGTGTAATGCAGATGTTAATTTCCATAAGCTGCGTTCACATTGTCTTAACATAACCCTAATGTTATGTTCATGCGTAAACTACTTTCCAATAACATGGGCAGGATAGTTTTGCCGCATAATCAAAGCAAATTTTATGAGAAAACTAAAAGGCAACTTCATGAAGTGCCTATGCGTATTGCTGGTCATGCTCGCACCAGCATTAACGTGGTCGCAAGTCATCAGTGGAAAATTGGTTTCTGCTGCAAACAATCAGACCATCCCAGGTGCAACCATTTTAATCAAAGGAACAAAAAGTGGAACAGCCACTGCTGCTGATGGAAGCTTTTACCTGAATGCCAAAGTGGGTGATGTATTGGTCATCTCCGGCGTGGGTATCAAGTCTCAAGAGTATAAAATCAATACTGGCGGCAGCCAGTTGATTGCCATTGATGCAGAAGTGAGTGAATTGAATGAAGTGGTTGTAACTGCATTGGGTATTAAAAAAGAATCCAAGCGCATTGGCTACTCCATCCAGGAAGTCAAGGGTGCAGATTTGGTTAAAGCCCGTGAGCCCAATCCCATCAACAGTCTTGCCGGTAAAGTTGCTGGTTTGAATGTTGGTGCATCAACGGAAATACTGGGCAGACCCCAGGTATTGCTGCGTGGTATCGGTATCAATTTCTATGTGGTTGATGGTGTACCCATCAACTCTGATACCTGGAATATCAGTCCTGACGACATCGAGTCTTTTTCTGTATTGAAAGGCCCAACGGCCAGTGCGTTGTATGGCAACCGTGCAATCAATGGTGCCATCATCGTCAATACTAAAAAAGGATCCAAAGACAAGCGTGGTTTTTCAGTTGAATTGAATTCCAGCGTAATGGTTGAGAGCGGATTCAATGCTATTCCCAAAGTTCAGGACGAATATGGTCCTGGTGACCATGGCCGTTATGCATTCGTTGATGGCCGCGGTGGTGGTTTGAATGACGGTGACTATGACATTTGGGGCCCCAAATTTGAAGGTCAGTTGATTGCTCAATATGATTCTCCTATTGATCCTGTTACAGGCAAGCGTGTTCCTACTCCATGGACCGCTCGTGGTAAGGATAATCTGAAGCGCTTCATCCAGCCTGGTTTGCTTTCTACGACCAACGTAGCCGTTTCCTCAAGCAATGAAAAGTCTGATATTCGTTTTTCATTGACCCATACTGGTCAGAAAGGCATTGTTCCGAACTCATCATTGAATGCCATCAATTTCAATTCTTCCATTGGTTACAACTTCAGCTCGAAGTTGCGTTTTGATGCCAATCTGAATTACAACAGGCAATTCACTCCCAATGTACCTGACGTTCAATACGGACCCAACTCCATGATTTACAACATGATCATTTGGGGTGGAGCTGATTGGAGTGTTGATGATATGAAAAATTATTGGCAGAAGGGTAAAGAAGGCGTTCAACAGATTTATGCTGAATATCAGCGTTACAACAATCCCTGGTTTATGGCCAAAGAGTGGCTGCGTGGACATTACAAGAATGACTTCTATGGTTACATGACCTTGAGTTATAAGGCCAATAAAAATCTTGAATTTATTGCCAGGACTTCTGCAACATCCTATGATTTGTTCAGGACTGAGAAATTCCCGTATTCAGCTACATCTTATGGCAGGGAAGAAGCAAGAGGCGATTATCGTGAAGACGACAGAAAATTGTTTGAAAATAACACCGAGGTGATTGCCAAATACAACAAAAGCTTCTTCGACGGGCTCAATGTTGCTGCATTGGCAGGGGCCAACCTCAGGACAATGAAATACAGTTCAAGTTTCTTGTCTACAAACTATTTGAATGTTCCTGGCATCTACACTTTTGCCAACTCAAGAAATCCGGTTGTGGCTTCCAATTTTTCATCTGACCTGCTTGTAGGTTCTGTATATGGTTCACTCGATCTTGGTCTTTGGAAATATGCCAATATTAATGCTACCATCCGTTCAGACAAGTCTTCAGCCATTCCAGGTTCAAAGCCAGGTACATACCCATCTGTTGCGGTAAGTTCGGTATTGAGCGACTATATTAATCTCCCTGCTGCAATCAGCTTCTTGAAGGTCAAGGCTGCTTATGCCAATGTAAGGGACGGTGGAACACAATCCTATATCGGCCCATCATCCTACCCAATAGGTTATGGTGCTGCTTATACCACTTCATATGATGGACCAACTTACAATCTCATCAGCAATGTGTATTCAACTCCTTTGAATTACAACAACACCACTGCTGCATACTTTACTGATAACTTGTATGATGATATCAAACCTGCATCCAGAACTAACTTAGAGGCTGGACTTGAAATCAGGTTTTTGAATAACAGGCTTTCTTTCGAACCTACCGTTTTCCAATATATCGATGGTCCCCAAATCTTCAGGAATCCCATTTCCCAAACTACTGGCTATACCGGTATCTTCATCAATGCAGCCAAGTATGCGACAAGGGGTGCTGAGTTGGTTGTTTCTGGTACACCAATCATGAAAAAGAATTTTTCATGGGACGTTACCTTCAACTGGAGTGCATTCCGTCAGACATATGCGGAGTTGCCCAATGGTGCTGATTCCATTCAGGTTGGTGCACTTTATCTGAAAAAAGGCGATAGATTGGATATTTATCAGGCGGGTGATTTCGCCCGCACATCTGATGGTAAGCTGATCAATGACGCCGGTGGCAGACCCATTGTATTGCCCAAGGCACAAAGGCTCGGTTATGGTGGTCCGGATTGGTCATGGGGATTTGTTAACAAGTTCAAGTACAAGTCGCTCTTCCTGACCGTTCAATTTGATGGCAGGGTTGGTGGAACCATGCAGAACTATATCCGTAAGCAGACATTCAGGGGTGGAAGGCACATTGAAACTGTACAGGGTGCTTTGGGTGATGCCAGGTACCAGGATTACCTCGGTGTGAAATCCTATGTTGGTGAAGGTGTGAAAATCGTTTCTGGAACTCCTACATATGATCCTGTAACAGGCAAATTGAATAACGAAAAGAGTTTGACATTTGCTCCAAACGACACCAAAACCTTTGCACAGGATTACATCAGCCGTTATTATGGTCAGGATGGTGGAAACCTAATCGACAAGACCTTCTCTAAGCTCAGGGAAGTGACTATTGGATATGCATTTCCTGCATCAATGATGAAAAAGACTGTATTCCGTTCTGCCAATATCTCCTTTGTAGGAAGGAATCTGTTCTACTTCCAGGAAAAGCAGAACAAGGATGTTGACCTTGACCAGTATGCTGGAACACAGACATCCACTGCATTGCAGACGCCTACTGTCAGGAGGTTTGGTGTGAATTTAAATCTCGTATTCTAAAAATTGTAAAGATCATATCATGAAAAAGATATTCGTTTATATCATGCTGATTGGGGTCATTGCTTCCTCTTGCAGCAAGTCTTATGAAAGTCTCGAGGCTAATCCGAACAGTCCTGAATCTGTTCCTGCTTCATTGGTTTTGAACGGCATAGAAGTGAGTTTGGCTCCCGGTGCTTGGGGAATCCAACAGCGTTGGAACCAGTTCTCCAATTGCAACTATAATTATTATGGCAACCAGGAATACAACTGGAGTGGTGCTTCTTTGTCTTTCGGCACACTCAAGAACGTTGTGAAGATGGAAGAAGAGGCTGCCAAATCAGGAGCAGCGGCTGTTAATCCTTATGCAGCCATTGGTAAGTTTGTTAGGGCATATCTTTTCTATCAAATGACCATGAATGTTGGCGACTTACCTATGGCAGAAGCCCTGAAAGGTTCCGAAAACTTGAAGCCCAAGTATAATACTCAAAAGGAGATTTTCATTCAGGTGAACAAATGGTTGGAAGAAGCCAATGCTGATTTCGCCGGATTGACTTCCAAGGGCGACAATTCACTGTTGGGTGATTTCTATTACAATAATGACTTGAGGAAGTGGCAGAAATTGGTCAACACTTTCCGTTTGAGGGTATTGATTGCGCTCAGCAAAAAAGAGTCTGATACAGATCTGAATGTGAAAGGCACATTTGCCAAAATCATCAATGGTGCTACAACCTATCCTATATTCACTTCGATGGCAGATAATTTCCAGTTTGTTTATGTGAATCCTTTCAATAAGTATCCATCTAATCCAGACAATTACGGATTTGATGCAACGAGGTATAACACTTCCTCAACCTACTTGGATATTCTGAAATTGAACAAGGATCCAAGAACTTTTGTGGTAGCTGAGCCAGCAGGATCTAAGTTGAAATCTGGCTTGCTCCCTTCAGACCACAACGCTTTTGTAGGTGCAAGCTCTGCAGCAGATTTGGCTGACATGTCATCCAAGGCAGGTGTAGACAACGGTGCAGGTTTCGTTCCGGGTGAATATTCATTCAATGGACGCAAGCGTTACTACAGCACCTATACAGCAGAAAATACCTTTATTGTTGGTTATCCAGAGATGTGTTTCAACATCGCAGAAGCTATCAATAGGGGTTGGTTGACTGGCGATGCTGAGCAGTGGTACAAGAATGGTATGAACGCCTCCATTGCTTTTTACGGTATGAAGGATGGTGTTAATACTTGTTACTATTTGAAAGCTGGTGGTAAAGTCACTGAAAGTGGTGATTATGTGGCTTACAATGTGTCATTCAATTTCAATGATTTCTATGCACAGCCTTCAGTGCGCTATGCTGGAAACAATGCAGCAGGTTTGGAGCAAATCATCAAGCAGAAATATGTGGCATTCTTCCAGAATTCTGGTGCTGAAGCATATTATAACTACAGGAGAACAGGTTTCCCTGCATTTGCACAGGGAGGTCCTGGTACTGGCAACAGCGGTAAAATTCCACTTCGTTTCCAGTATCCTGGTACAGAGAGATCAACAAACGGTGTGA
>JBDLUN010000010.1:0-14342 GCA_039805245.1 Bacteroidota bacterium | reverse complement strand
TAATGTTCTCCGCGGAGGTCTTACTCCCAAGCATGTTGATGTATCCGAATTGATGCGAAACATCGATTTTGTTGAAACAATCCCCCAAATTTTACGGGGAACCTTGCAAGATAGCTTTAGGCAATATCCAGTTCCGGTTGAAGACTTTGGATTGTCTTACAAGTCGATGGGAGCTGATGAGGAATGGAACTTGGTTATTGATAAACCTGCCATCATCCTTGCACTGGATGGTACATTGGTGTGGACTTCTACAAACAGGCGTTTTGACTCTGCAGGGTGTGAAGCTGTTTTTGTTTACCCTGGCGAAGAGATAAAAGTTCTTGCTTGTTCAGCTTCGAGGCTATTTGTAGCCTCTGCCGGTTAAACACTTTTTATATCCACATGCCATGGTGATAACTGTTTGTACGTTTTCTTTATAGGCATGATTATTTCAGTATTTTTGTTCAAATTGGCATTATGAAAAGCTCTAAATATACTTTGTTCTCCTTGTTGATGTTGGTATTGGTTGCGGCAGTATATCGCGTCATACCGGATCGTCCTTGGGGTTTTGCGCCTCAGTTTGCCATGACTTTATTCTGTGGAGCAACAATAAAGGATAAAAGGATTGCATTGGCTTTGCCACTGATTTCGATGTTCATTTCAGATATATTGTACCAAGTGTTATATGTTTATGGTATATCAGGAATTGAAGGGTTTTACGCAGGTATGGTATGGAATTACCTGCTTTTTGGCAGTTTGACTTTCATCGGTTTTTTTGTAAATCAATATCGCATTGCTTCCCTTTTAAAGGGTGCATTTGCAACACCAACCGCCTTTTTTATCTTATCCAATTTTGTAACTTGGTTGGGTGGCGGTGGCCTTCAACGTCCTAAAACAGGTTTGGGTTTGTTGCAAACATATGCGGATGGACTCCCTTTTTATGGCAATAGTCTTGTAGCTACTGTAGTGTTTGGATTAATCCTTTTTGGCAGCAATCACCTCATGGTGAGAAAGTTTGCAGTTGAGAGGATCAATTGATTACCCCTCATATCCTGTATCATCAAACAGTAGCCCATTGTCAGCAGCACGGGTTGCCAACTCATCACAACGCTGATTATAAGGGTTGGATGCGTGTCCTTTGACCCAAATGAATTTGATTTGGTGTTCTTTGGATAGCTTGTAGTAACGAGTCCACAAATCCTTGTTTTTTTTGCCTCCTTTGAAGTCTGTAGCTATCCACTTGTCAAGCCACCTTTCTGAAACAGCTTGCACAACATATTTGCTGTCTGAATACACTTCAATGTACAAGCCTTGCCTGTTCAACGATTCCAATGCTGCAATGACAGACATCAGTTCCATGCGGTTATTGGTGGTATGTTTGAAACCCTGTGAGATTTCCTTTACCTTGCCTTTCCACATCAACAGTGCACCATATCCACCTCTACCTGGATTCCCCCTTGCAGCACCATCCGTGTAGATGGTGAGTCCATCATGGTTGATCATTCAACAACTGTAACCTTGATTGTATTGGTTGGGAGATGAAGTTCCACGGGAGTGCTTCCTGTGTTAACAACAACCTCTCCTTTTCTGATGAATCCACGTTCTTTAAGGATTTTGATCTGATCGGCAATGATCCCATCCAGACTTTCCTCTTCATTATAGAAAAATGCACGCACACCCCAGCTCAAACTGAGCTGATTGACAAGTGTCCTTTCTTTGGTGAAGATGAATAGATGTGATTTCGGCCTGTAACAGCTCAGCATGAATGCCGTGTATCCTGATTGTGTCATGCCAATCAATGCATCAGCATTAGTGTTTTCAGCCAGCTTGCAAGCCGTAAGGCACACCGCATCGCTGATGAAGGTGGGAGAGTGGGGAAGTGGTTTGATATCTTCTTCCCTGTTGTAGCGATATTCAGATTTTTCTGCTTCAATGATTATTTTGCGCATGGTCTCCACCACCAAGGCAGGATGCATACCCGTTGCAGTTTCTCCACTGAGCATTACTGCATCAGCACCTTCCAATACAGCGTTCGCAACATCTGTACTTTCACTCCTGTTGGGTTTTACGCGGTCAATCATGCTTTCCATCATCTGGGTAGCCACAATCACAGGCTTACCCCTGTGCAAGCATTTCCTGATGATTTGCCTTTGGATGAGCGGAACTTTTTCAATGGGAACTTCCACACCCAAATCACCCCTGGCAACCATGATACCATCAGATTCCAAAATTATTTCCCTGAGGTTATCCAAAGCTTCAGGCATTTCAATTTTGGCAATCACTTTTGATTTGCTGCTATGGGCGGACAATATTTTTTTGATGCCGGTGATATCTTCAACCCTGCGCACAAAGGAAAGCGCAACCCAATCCAGATTTTCCTGGATAATGAAATCCAGATCCTTTAAATCCTTTTCGGTCAACGCAGGAAGGGAAATTTTGGTGTCGGGCAGATTTAGACCCTTTTTGGATGAAATGATACCACCCAACTTCACCTTCACCTGTACATCATTGTTGGGCAATACAGCCTGTACAACTACTTCAATTTTTCCATCATCAATCATGATCGTATTGCCGACAACCACATCACCTGCCAGATTAGGGTAAGAAACATAAATCCTTTCCATGGTTCCAACAACCTTTTCATTGGTAAAAGTTAGGATGTCTCCTTCTTTTACGGGCAAGGCATTGTTTGCGATTTCACCTACCCTGAGTTTGGGACCTTGCAAATCACCAAGTATGGCAATGTTGTAGGGCTCTGAGGCATTGATTGCCCTGATATGGTCAATGATTCTCTTTTTATCTTCATGCGCACCATGAGAGAAGTTCAGTCGGAAAACATTAACACCTGCTTTGACCAATCCCAACAATTTCTCGTAAGTATCGCAAGCTGGACCTACGGTTGCCACAATCTTGGTTCTGTGAGTTGCATGTTCCTGGCCTGCCTGATTATTCATTTCCTGATGAAAGTATTTGCCTATATTCTTGCTCATAATGCTTTATTGATTAGTAAATAAAAAATGGCAGCAAATGGAATGCTGCCATAGATTCAGCTGGCGAGGATCTTTACAATTTTCAACCACTCGTCACTTATTTTCTGTTTCGCTTTTACTGCATTGTCTAGGGGGGTATACTGCATTTTGTTGTTGACAATCCCAACCATAACGTTATGTCTGCCTTCCAACAGGCATTCTACAGCTGAATATCCCATTCTGCTGGCAATCAGCCTGTCCATACTTGTGGGTGATCCTCCACGTTGGATATGTCCTAAAATAGCAACACGGATATCAAAAGCAGGTATGCGTTCTTTAATGATGGTGGCCAAGTCTGTTCCGCCACCAAAGTCGTCACCTTCAGCAACCACAACAATATTGACAAGTTTCTTTCTCCTTTCCTTTTCTTGAAGTGAAGCAATGATGGCTTCAACATCGGTTTTGCGTTCAGGAATGAGAATATGTTCCGCTCCAGTGCCAATACCACTGTGCAAGGCGATGTATCCGGCATCACGTCCCATGACTTCCACAATGAAAAGCCTGTCGTGTGCATCAGCAGTATCCCTGATTTTGTCGATGGCTTCAATGGCCGTATTGACGGCTGTATCAAAACCAATGGTAAAATCAGTTCCGGCAATATCTTTATCGATAGTTCCGGGTATCCCTATGCATGGGATATCAAATTCATTGGAGAAAATCTGAGCCCCTTTGAATGATCCGTCACCACCAATGATAACCAAACCGTCAATACCATGACTTTTGAGGTTATTGTAGGCTTTCAATCGGCCTTCAGGCGTCATGAACTCCTTACAGCGGGCTGTTTTGAGAATGGTTCCGCCTCTTTGGATGATATTGGCAACACTTCTGGAATCCATGCGTTGAATATCATTGTCGATCATTCCTGCATAGCCTCGGGTGATGCCATAAACCTCAAGATCGTGGTATATACCGGTTCTGACGGCTGCCCTGATACAGGCATTCATACCTGGCGCATCCCCACCGGATGTCATTACGCCAATTTTTGTTACTTTTTTATGCATGTGAACTGTTGGTCTTGTCTGGAATGGGCCAAAACAAATGGGGTTTTCATGTGTTTTGTGGTCGCAAATCTAACGAATTCTTGACAATTTTTACATAATTAGAAGCCAATCCATATTATGAATTTACTTGTGGAGACTTCATGTCCAAAACCCTAAACCGAAGGAACATCTCTTCAGCATACCATTTTTCAACCCTTGTTTTTCTGATAACTTCCTTGTGTGCTGATTGCTTGTATGCATAGGTTTTCATGGCATCTAATGACGACCAAATACTGAATGTTGCCTGCCTGATGAATGGCACTTCTCCTATACCTACTGAATATTCAAGTCCTTCTTGGTTGCCAAGGTCAAAAGATGTAGCCGGTACTGCACGCCAAAAGTCACGCAACTTGGTTAATCTGATGGTTGCTCTGGTGAGAATGGCAACTTTACCTTCAGGAACTATCAAATGCTGACCGCTTCTGACGAAAGTCTGTCCATCCCAACTGCCATGTCCTGCAAAGGGTTCCAATAAAAATGATCTGGTGTTTACTCCTAAGAATCTCCACCATCCGGAAATGAAACGACCAGGATACTGATTAGCATATTCGTTGAGGGAATTGGCTTTGGAATCATCCGCTTCAAAAAAAATCATCAATGCCCATTGTCTTAAATCAGGTTGGATATCAAAACTGCCATTTTTTCCACACCCCATGAGTTTGGAAAACAATATGCGCCGGTTGAATGATAGTGGTATCCTGAAAATGGCCATGGATATGAATGCCAAGGGCACAGATAAAAGGGGATACCTGGAAACAAACAAAATGGCATGAAGGGTATCTGGCAATTGGTTTTTTTTCATAGATTGGGTTGAATATAATGTAGGTTGACCATTTTTTGGGGAATTAATAGGTGAGTCACCTATCTGTATGAACCTTTAAAAAGCGCTGATGGCATATTTTTGTAAAAATACCGATTTGAAGGGGCCGTTGCTAACCTATTGCTTTTTTTTGTTTTTTGCGTTTTCTTCCCTTGCCCAAGACTCCACTTATCCGCTTGCTAACCAGTCTTTTTACCAATTTATCAGTTCATACCGATTTGAGGGGTGCAGATTTTCCACCTATAACCAAACATCTGTCAGGTTCATAGACTTCAAAAACACCAACTGGAAGAATTACGTCCAGCAAATGGTCAATTTAAACAACAGGCTTTATATCCATTTGTTGGGATCAGGGCTCGTTTATGGTTCCACGATGGATGAGAATGGCCAGATTTTCATGAAAAGGCTGGATCATACCGAACATTTTGGATACAATATCAACAGTTTCACCTTCTCGGCCAATCAGAAACTCTACAATATCGGTGGTTATGGGTTGTGGCGTTGGAATGGGCAATTGCGGTTGTTTCAGGAAAAAACACAGCAATGGGAGCTGGAACCCCTGAATACGGAAAGGGTTATTTCTCCCGAAAATCCCGGTGTACCAGTTTGGGTTTCTCCTGATAAAGGCAGATTAGTTAGTTTGGGGTACTTGACAGGTAATGAAGCCATCAAAGGAACAGGAAACCAGTCTGTCAACCTCGTTCCTGAATTAATCCAGTTGGATTTGAAGAAGTTCGATTGGACTGAAATGGGCAAATTGAACCCCTATTACAGTAAAATGTTTAAACCGGAGCAATTGTTACTGCATCTGGATGATGGGTTGCTTTTCAGCAATTACGGACCTGTTTATTTGCTTGACCTCCACAGATTTGTTATCAGGGAGCTGATTAACAGAGATTTTCAAAACCTGATGTTCAAAAAAATACGTGGATCTGTAAACTGGAGCAAAGGAAACACCATTTACTTTGCACACCCTGATAAAAAAGCAATTGATTCTCTGGTGCTTAATCTAGCCTATTTCAGGGACGCGGATCAAAGCATTTTTGCAGATTCCCCCATAGAAACATTGATAGGCTGGGCCATAGCCACGCTCTTGTTGGTGGGAGGCGTCATCTGGATTAGATACGGAAAACGTAAAATCAAGCTTGCCCCAAGCGAAGGTGGACAACAAGAAATGAAACCAGATAATACGCTTATTTCCCCCTATCCCGATAATGGAATATTTGAAGCCGTTGAAAAGTCATTGCTTCGTTTGTTGATTGAAAATGCCCGCCAAAGGGGGCAACGCACAGGAACAGAAGAAGTAAACCGTGTGTTGGGTGTAGGACAAAAGTCACTTGACATGCAGAAACGTAAGCGAAGCGACGTAATCCGGGCAATCAATGGGAAGTATAAATTGATATGTCCTCATCTTAATCAACCGTTAATCGAAAGGGTCAAGAGTGATGTGGATGCCCGGCTATTCGAATACTTTCTGTTGCAGGAAGAGATTGATAACCTGATGAAGTTCGTATCTACAGATGGAGATTGATGGGCTCAAGGATTAAAACCTATTCTTCCACATCATGCTTTCAATCGGTTTGTCTGGTTGTCCGCTGTATTTGGCATTCTTTTTCTGGTTGTATTTGATTTCGATTTCGCCTTCAACAGGGAAATAAATCAGTTGGCCAATCGGCATACCATGGTAGACTTTTACCGGCTGTTTCACCGATATCTCCAGCGTCCAATTCCCGCAGAAGCCAACATCGCCCTTGCCCGCAGTGGCATGGATATCAATGCCGAGCCTTCCGGTTGACGACTTTCCCTCTAAAAAAGGCACGTGCTCATGGGTTTCTGTGTATTCCTGCGTAACTCCCAGGTAAAACACATGTGGGTAAAGCACAAAGCCATCATCAGGAATCTCGAAATATTCAATCTTATTATGCTCTTTGGCATCGAGAATATGGTTGGTATAGGTCGCCAGACATTTGCCCAAGTGCACGTCATAAGAGTTGCTGCCCAAGCAGTTGCGGTCATAAGGACTGATTTTGATCGTTCCTTTTTCCATTTCTTCCAGGATACGCTTGTCGGAAAGAATCATTGCATTACATTTACGGTGGCTCAAGTTCGTGATTTTTGATGAGCCTTTCAAATTATGCCAATCTTTTTCACTGCAATAGGGGATGAATGCAAACTTGGCGTCTGGGAAATAACTGAAAGCCAAGCAGACTTGGAGCATCAGCTTACATACAGGTCATCAGCCAAACATCCAGAGAGGAGAAATCAGCAATTGGCTGCCCGGAAAATGCTTCAAGCACTTGATCCCGGATTCCCATTTCAGCAGGTAATTGTTGCAGAAAACGGCAAACCGATTTTGGCAGATGGCTCGATTGAATTTTCCTTGTCGCATTGCAAGGGCTTCGCGGCAGCGATAGCAGGCACTTCTCATCCAGTGGGCATAGATATTGAATGGGTCAGCAACAGGGCTTCCCGTATCGCCAGCAGGTTTTTATGTCAGCAGGAAATCGATTTGATTAATGGGCTTGATGATGGGCAAAGAGATGCTCTAATTACCATGCTGTGGAGTGTAAAAGAGACCATTTACAAATGGTGGGGGAGAAAGGGTGTTGATTTCGCCCGCAATATTCTGGTGATGAATTCTGACTGGCAATCCTCTGTTCAATTCAGTTGTTCCCTGAATGGTCAGGTGCATCAGGGAACTGTGCAAATAAAGCGGTTTGACGATCTGTGGCTAACCTATATGTGGGGGGAAATGAAAAATCCCTCCTGCAATAGCCAAGAGGGACTTTCTTTATAGTATGCAGCCTATTTAAGGCTTGCTTGCAGTTTTTCATTCAGGGTAACATAGTCAGGATTTTTTCCTGCCTTGGCCAATTCCAATGATTTCACTGAAGCCGCCATCGCTTCAGCTTTTTTACCCAACATCGACAAACACCTGGCTTGTTGATACCATACCCAATAGGCTGTTGGCGTTTGTTCTGTGGCTTTGTTCAACCAAGCAGCTGCCTGATTGAGATCTTTGTTGTTATCCATGTAGTACATGGCAGCATTGAAATAGGGCTTGTTGTCCTTGTTCATCAGGTTGTCAATTTGCCCCATGATTTTGCTTTCAATATCAGTTTTGATGGCAAAAGAAACTGTTGTTTTATCCCAAAGGATACTGAGTTCCAGTTCATTGCTTCTAACCTGATCAAATGCAATCATGAAAGTCTCTATGGCAAACGGCAGTTGTTGTGGCTGTGCTTTGAGCCTAACAACATCCATTTCCTGCTTATAGGCTGAAGGTGATGTTACATCGGTTTGTTTGGTGATGATGATGGTCCATTCGCTTGCTCCAGGGATGCTGAGCAGTCCGTATTTGCCGGCTGGGATTTTTTTGTCACCAATGATAACCTCATCAGAAAAGGTAAGGGTTGTTGCACTGTTGGCTCCTGTGCGCCATACTGCACCATAGGGTACCAAATCACCAAAAATGGTACGACCTTTGGTATTGGGTCTGGAATAAGACAATTCCACAGAGCCCAAACCGAATTCTTGTTTGATGGTTTGTGCAGTGGATGCTGAAGGGGTCTTCAAGGCTTGGCCGTGGATTTGGTTGATGCATGCAATCATCAACAGAACTGAAAAAATTCTTTTCATAATGCTCTAAATTTTTGTAAAACTAGTCATTTTCATTTGTTATTTCCATTCATCTTGGCCTCATCATGCTTCAACCTGGCATCGAAAAAGAAAGTGCCAAGTGGCAACCATGCTGCCATGAAGGCAAGAATGAATTTTTTGAATGGCCACTGGTAAATTTCTTTGGCATAGTATGCCAGCGCAACATAGGAAACAAATAGGAAACCGTGTGCCCATCCGGTGTATTTGACAGCAAGGGGCTGGCCATACCAATACTTCAAAGGCATGGCAATCAGCAAGAGGATGAGGAATGAAACGCCTTCTGCAATGCCTGTTTTCCGCAGTAACCTGATAACTTTCACATTCATATTGATTAGCTTTTTTGAATTTTAACCGAAACTATTCTTTTTATTTGAAACTCGGATGGAACCGGTTTAGTGTGTCTCTCAGGAAATTTCTATCCAAATGGGTATAGATTTCTGTGGTTGTAATACTTTCATGGCCCAGCATTTCCTGAACGGCCCTCAAATCCGCTCCACCTTCCACCAAATGTGATGCGAAGGAATGTCTGAAAGTATGGGGAGAAATGATTTTGCTGATGCCTGCCTTATTGGCCAAATCTTTGATGATGTAAAAAATCATCACCCTGGTAAGTCCTTTACCTCTTCTGTTGAGGAAAAGGAAATCTTCAAAGCCTTTACATTCTTTGATCTGCCTTCTCTCATGAGCCAAATAGATTCCTATGAATTTCAAAGCATCCTTGCCAATAGGAACGAGTCTCTCTTTGTCCCCTTTACCGATGACCCGGATGAATCCGATTTCTGGATAGACGTTCGATCGTTTTAGGGCAATCAATTCACTCACGCGTAAACCACAACTGTACAGGGTTTCGAGCAAGGCCTTATTTCGGGTGCCTTCAGGTTTGCTCATATCAATCTGGGCAATGATGCTTTCAATTTCATCAAATGACAGGGTGTCCGGCAACTTTTTTTTGAGTTTGGGAGCTGTTAAAAGTTCAGTGGGGTCTGTTCGGGTAATTTCTTCCTGTATGCAATAACGGTAGAAGGCTCGAATTCCTGAAATAATCCTGGCTTGGGTCCTGTCGCTCATTCCCAGCTCAGCTATCCACCGGATATAGTCCTGCAATGTTTGTAGATTCAAGGTTTCGGGCGTTTCCCTTTTGTCATGAATAGCTATATATTGAACGAGTTTATCCAAATCATTGCCATAGGCCTCAACAGTATTAGCCGAAAGTGATTTTTCCAATTTCAAATGGACCAGGAACCCCTTTTTGTATGCATCCCACATCCTTGCCGGCTGTTTATTGGTTGGTATTAGGCTAAAACTTTTATATTAGTCCTAAATTACCATTTAAATATCATCCATTCATTCTTTATGCTGCCTGTTAACCTTAAAGTATTCAAAAAAGAAGTTGAAAAACAAAAACGTAAAATGAAGCTTTTCCTGACTCGCATCGAAAAAAAGCCTCCCAGAAGGCTTGATTTCATAGCTGAGCAGGTAGACAAGGAAGTTTGGAAGGAAACGGATTGCCTGACCTGTTCCAATTGTTGCAGGGTGATGACCCCCACTTTTACAAAGAAAGATCTTGATAGGATAGCGCCTCATTTCGGACAAACACCGGAAGAGTTCAAATCGAAATGGCTTTATCTGGATAAAAACGGTGATTGGATGAACAAGAAAACACCTTGCCAGTTTTTGGATTTGAAAACCAATATGTGCTCCATATACAGTATTCGTCCGGATGATTGTGCAGGCTTTCCCCACCTGACCAAAAAGAAGATGAAAGATTATATCCATGTACACAAGCAAAACATATCCTACTGTCCCGCAACTTTCACCATGGTGAAAAAGATGCAGGAAATGGAAATTGACAAATAGCCTGATCAGAAGGGATATCCTATAGCAAATTGAAAGGCTGGCCGATTCCAAACCTTATTCACAAACCAACCTCCTGCATTGGAGGAGTAAAAGCGCTCAGTTGTTGGGTTTCCTTTGTTTTCTGGTCCGTAGCGCGGGTCTTTGATGGGAAAGCCAAGGTCAAAACGAAGCAGGAAGTAGTTGAAGTCAATCCGCGCACCCATACCGCTCGCTACAGCAAGCTGTTTGCTGAAATCTTTTAAGGAAAACCCTGCTCCCGGCAAAGTACTATTGAGGGCATTCCTGAACCAGATATTGCCTATATCGGTAAACAAAGCACCTCTCATCCAAAATCCGTAAAATGGAAAAAGGTTGAACCGATATTCCATATTTCCTTCCAACTGGATATCGGCATATTTATCGCTGAATCTTCCATTGGCTATTGTGTCATAAAAGATGTTAGATCCGATACCCAATTTGCGTATGGGCCAACCACGCATGCTGTTAGGCCCCCCTGCAATAAAGCTTTTGAAAAAAGGTAGGGTTACATCTCCTGTTCTGGATGCGGTCTTGAACGACAATCCCGCTCCTGCAAAAGCCCTGAGGTGCAAGCTACTGTTCTGGTGCGTGACGATATGTTTGAATTCCACATCCGCTTTAATGAATCGGTATAGATTTTCAAATATCCGTCCTGATGCTGTCTGGGATTTGAAGATGGAACCGGTCAACAGCCCGCTTTCTTCAGCATAGATTTTCAACAGGTTGATCCTTTTGTTGTTTCCAGGCGTAAGGTTTCTATTGATAAGTGCATTCATCCCGATGATTAGGCCATTGTTGTAGGTATACAACAAAAGGGGAAAATCCTGAATTGATTCGAGAAAAAGACTATCAGGTCTGAATTGGGTATACTCAATGTTGAACGGTCTGATTTGCCAGGAAGTGTTGGCATTGGGCTTCCACTCATAGCCGAGAAAGGTATTGACGGTGTTCAATTGAAAAAACTGGAACCTGTCTATATAGGAAAAGTCAACTGATGCAACAGTTCTAGCCTGTTGGAAATAAGATTTGCTCCGAATGGCCAAAGGAGCCACCATCCATGGAAAGGTCATCCTATTGGTCAGGGTAATTTCACCTGAAAGTACTTTTTTGAAATTGTTGAATTCAATACCTGCCCTCAAACTGTTTTCCAACTGTATGGCCCGCTTGCCAATATTCCTGTTGCGCAGTGTAAAATTATTGGCCAAACCAACCCTCCCACTGCCGACCTGTATCAATTGTGAAGTGTTTATGATGCTGCTGCCTTCGAGATCAATACTGAAATATTGCCTTTTGGCTGGATGAAGTTTAAGCAGATAGTCGATTCTGCCCAAGGAATCTTTGATGTCTGCGGTCATATTGATATTCTGCCAAGCACCCAGTTTGTTGAATTGGTTGATCGTCTTGTTATAGGCTTCTCTTGTGTAGGGGCTTCCTGGTCGCATCAAGACCTGGTTGCTGATAAACTGTGCATTGAATTGGCTACCTGTTTGATGAACCCGGATTTTGGGTATGGTATCTGTGCTTTCGTTTTTTACGATTGCAATACTATCTTCAGGTTGGCTTTCCGGGAAAACATGCACATCACCAATCCGGTACGGTTTGAAATGGTTTGAATCTGGATTGGGCCTTAGTTTGAAGTAGACATCCGCTTCCGGTTGGGCTTGTTTTCCGGCAACAGCAGACAACAACAATGCAAGATTGAAGGGGTCAAAAGTGGGATTGATCAGTTCAGTGTAACTGGTGTCTACTTCCGCTACCAGGTCTTCTTTGGAAAAACGCACAAAACCATTGTTCTGAAAAAGATCTGTAATCCTGTTGATTTCATTGTCAATAGTTGAATAGGCAAAAGCTTTTCCCTTTTTTACCATTGAAGCATTCCTGGATTGGTCAGCCAGAACTTGCAAAATGCTATCGTCAAAATCATAAACGATGGTATCAAATTTGGTTAGTAAACCTGTCTCAATCCGAAAGTGGGTTGTGGTTCGCAGCTGGTTTTTAACTTTTTTGGTTGTGGTGTCAAACTCGATTACTGCTCTTCTGAATCCCAGGCTGGCCAAGAGATATTGCATGTTGAGCGCAGATTGTTTCACCGGCCCAGGGGTATACGGATAGGGTGATGTAATTACGGGTACCGGGATAATCCAAGGAAACGAAGGCCAAGGTACTTTGGAAGCTACCCGAATCTGTGCACTGTCTTCTATTTGTCCGTATAACCGGGCCGTCAACTCTTTAAGCTCTTTTTTGGGGACTGTACCTGCAATTTTTATGTTATTTTCGAACAGAAAAGGGGTATTCAAAGGGGCTTTTTTGACGATGGTGCATGATGATACAATCAGCGTCAGGGTTATGAAAGAAAGGGCACTATGAATAATGGATTTATGCAAGCCTCTTTGTTGTAAATGTTGAAATATGCTCAGCAAATCAGAAATCAAATATATTCAAAGTTTATCCCATAAAAAATTCAGGGACGAGGAAAGGACATTTGTAGTGGAAGGATTGAAAATGGCTGATGAAGTCCTTGCATCGCATAGCAGCCAGATTAAAGCGGTTTACGCCACTGATCAATGGGTTGTTAAAAATGGCCACAAGTTGGGAAAAAACATTTCCGTGAGGGTAGTGGAGGAGTATGAGTTGCAAAAAATTTCATTTTTATCAAAGGCTAATGATGTATTGCTTCTAATGGATAAACCAGCTGAACTTCCTTTCAATCCTGAAATGAATTCACTGATTCTCGGGTTGGATCAGATTCAAGATCCAGGCAATTTGGGAACAATCATCCGCACCTGTGATTGGTTTGGTATCAACAGTATTGTTTGTTCCATGGATACGGTGGATGCATTCAATCCTAAAGTTGTACAGTCCGCCATGGGCAGTATTTTTCATATCCGCATTATTTATCAGGATCTACCAGGCTTTTTGGATGCTTATCCCGTATATAAGCCTTGTGTGGCGGTATTGGACGGACAGCCTTTTGATGCGGTTGTCCCTGACCGCAACACCATGCTGGTGATCGGAAATGAATCAAAGGGTGTTTCTCAAGAAATGAAATTGCGGGCAGCAGCTAAAATCACGATTCCGAAAAAGGGTAGGGCTGAATCCCTGAATGCTGCTGTAGCTACAGCCGTCATATTGTCTGGATGGTGCAAATGATCACTTGAATTGAAGTGTCCGAATCGGACTGATTCTCCTGATGATCAGTGATGGGATGATAAGGGTCAACATGGAGATGATAAACGTACCCAAAATGATCAGCAGAACTTGCGAGGGGGCAATTGAAACAGGTGCTGATTTCACATAGTAGGCTTCCTCATTCAATTGTATGAATTGCCATTTTTGTTGAATAATGCATATAGATAAACCCAAAAAGGCTCCACAAAAAATCCCAATGCCTGCAATCCAAGACCCATAGAGGATGAATGTTTCCTGAATAACATTATCTCTTGCTCCCATGGATTTGAGCAATGCAATCATCGGGGTCCTTTCCAATAGGAGTATAATCAGGCATGTAATAAGGTTGATAACGGCTACAATGCTCATTACTGCAATCAGGATATACTTGTTGGTATTTTGCAGGTTGAGCCAGTCGAAAATTTCAGGGGATAATTCTTTCAGGGTAAAGGCATTCAAGCCTGGTGGTAACAATTGGAACAAGGATTCGCCTGTTTCTTGCATGGTAGCAGGTGTCTTAAGGTCGATTTCATATCCCCCAATCTGTTTTTCACTCCAATTGTTCATCTTTTGTATCAGTGATAGCTGTCCGATGGAGTACACTTTATCATATACATCGATTCCGGTATTGAATATGCCACAAATCCTGACTTTCCTCGTTTTGGGTTGTTCGGCGTTTTCCTGGATGAAATACATCAGTACCGATTTGCCGGTGTCTGTTTCCAACTGATTGGCGGTATGCCTGGAGATGGCAATCTCGAGCTCATCCTG
>JBDLUN010000009.1:0-26860 GCA_039805245.1 Bacteroidota bacterium | reverse complement strand
TGTTCATGGTATTGATGAAGGGATTGATAGAATTCCCCCTGATGATCAGGATAGCCCGCTTTTTTAACAAGACTCACCTGTTACCATGGTTTATTCCAATCCAACCACTGCATGCTCTTTACACCGTGCTTGCAGGCGGGTTCGGACTGATTGGTAATTATGAATGGAAGGGGAGGAAGGAGAAGAGTTGAGAGTTGAGGGTTTAGAAATAAACTCTCTCAACTTACCTCTCTCAACTTATCTCGCTCAACTCGCAACCGGAACATTGCGGTTAAAGCTCTCTTCCAGGGAGATCAGTGTTTCTGTCCGTTCGATGCCCTTGATCCGCTGCAGTTGGTCGTGCAGCACATATTTCAGCTGGTTGATATCTTTGGCCACCACTTCGAGGAACATGCTGTAGTTACCGGTGGTATAGTTCAGCCTAACAATTTCCGGAATCTGCTTCAGGTCTTCAGCCACTTGATCGTAAAGTGAGCTCTTTTCCAGGTAGATGCCAACAAATGCGGTAATATCATAACCCAAAAGTTTGAGGTCAACGTTCAGTTTCGTACCTTTAACAATTCCAATCTCCTGCAGTTTTTTGATGCGCACATGTATCGTTCCACCCGAAACAAAAAGCTGCTTGCCCAGGTCAGCATAGGAAATGCCAGCATCTTCCATCATGATCTGGATGATCTGCAGGTCGAGTTTGTCAAGATTCAATTTTGATGCCATACTGGTAGTGATTTTTTAATACTTTCAAATAAAGCTGCAATTTATTGAATATTATCAATAAATAAAAAATATTTCTTGAAATATTATCAAGAAAAACTGATTTATATTAAATTTGCATCAGTTCTTTACCACTGTGGGGTGATGAAATTTTGGCAGACATGCCCTCTTGTCTCGGGGGTGGGGGTAACAGGATAAACGTAGTGTAGAGCCGTTTCGCAAGAGACGACCAGGGTCGACCACTGAAACTTTGCGCTATAGCTAACTGCCCCGTGGAGGTTCGATCCCTCCCCCTACAGCAATTCAATCCCGTCAATCTTTGACGGGATTTTTTGTTTTAAGTCTTTATATTGCCCCAAACAGTCTGCCATGCGTACCATCCTGATTTGTATTTGCTGTATTTTGATGTCATTTGGCGCAAATGCCCAAATCAAATCCATCCAGGGGAAACATGGACTGCTGAAGCGCAATGCCGCCATACAACACCGTTTCGCCAAACCATTGGAGGAATTCCGAGCTGCCTGGATTGCAACTGTAGACAACATCAACTGGCCCAGCAAACCCGGGCTATCCACAGCCGAACAACAAAGGGAAGCCATAACCATATTGGACAAGCTGCAAGCACTCAACTTCAATGCCGTCATCTTCCAAGTCAGACCGCAAGCGGATGCCCTTTACCAAAGTGAAATTGAACCATGGTCTTATTTCCTCTCAGGAGAACAAGACAAACTGCCTGACCCCTTCTACGATCCGCTGATCTTCTGGATCGAAGAAGCCCACAAAAGGGGGATGGAATTGCACGCCTGGCTGAACCCCTACCGGGCACACCATTTCAAGGGCAAAAGCACGAGCCCACGCTCTGTAATTCAAAAACACCCGGAACTGGTGGTCAGGCTGAAAGAAGGTTATGGCTGGATGGACCCCTCGCTCAAACAAACCCAAGACCTCACCTCATCAGTTGTCCTTGACATCATCAGGCGATATGATGTGGATGGCATCCACTTCGACGACTATTTCTACCCTTATCCCTCTTATAATGGCAATGACGATTTTCCTGATGATAGCAGCTGGAACATCTATGTAAACCAGGGGGGCAAATTGTCTCGTGGCGACTGGCGACGGGAAGCTGTCAACAACCTCATTGAACGTCTCTATCACGAAATCAAATCCGAAAAAAAACATGTCAAATTCGGATTGAGCCCTTTCGGTATCTGGAAGCCCGGATTCCCCGCATCCATCGAGGGATTCGACCAACACGAAAAACTCTATGCAGATGCGAAACGCTGGCTCAACAAGGGCTGGATCGACTATTTCTCTCCACAACTTTATTGGCCCACCGGTAAAATAGCCCAAAGTTTCCCCATCCTCCTGGGCTGGTGGCAAGAAGAAAACACGCATCAGCGTCACCTTTGGCCAGGCATTAATATCGGAACAGATAAAAACGGAGTTGCCAACAACCAAGAAATCATCAGTGAAATCATGATTGCTCGTGCTATGCTGCCTAAAAGTAACGGTGTGGTACACTGGCATGGCGGATCGGTAATCAACAATCCAACCCTCTCCAAATCATTGCAGGAGGGCATTTACAAATCTCCAGCACTAGTTCCTGCAAGCCCCTGGCTCAAATCTGCCACACCACTCAACCCTGCTGTTGCAGTAAACACCATTGCAGATTCTATTGAGGTAAGCTGGACGCCCAAAGACAACCAGGCTGCAAGGTGGGTGCTCTATTTCCAATACAGTGAAAAATGGGAACACCGCATCCTAAACAGAACAGACAACAAGGCCTTGCTTCCTGCATCGCGGAAGGATAAAAACGGTGAACCGTTACCATTGCAATATATCATGGTCACTGCGATAGACAGGGTAGGGATGGAGAGTGAACAGCATCCCGTAGTAGTCAATCATTAAAATCCATATTGTACACCCACCAAATAACTCCTGCCACGCAACAATTGCTGATGGTTGAAACTGCTTGCCTGGTCTATGCCAACAATCCTGTAATAACGGGTGTTGAACAGATTCAATGCCTGTACACTGAATTTCCATCTGGATGACGCCTGTATATTCGCCGAAATATCAAAGGCATGAAACACAGCCGCCTTGGGCAAATATGCATAGGCATAATGGAGCTGAAATACAGCACGCTTGCCAAAGCGGTACGCCAACTCCATCCTCGTATGCTGTTGAACCCCGACCGCCCTTGCAGGATTGTTGCGAATCATGCTGTACCGGCCGCTGCGTATCCCATAATGCAAAACCATATTAAAAGGGATTTTCCAATGGGTGCTGATGCGTTGTTCCATTTGGATACTGCTAATCCTTGTCACAAAGACCGATCCGTTGACAGTTTGCGGATGCTCTGATAAAGTATAATTGGATTGGCAGGTGTAGCGGATATGAATAGCATGGATATACTGTTCAAGATGCATTTGTGCCATCCACCGTGTTTGTCTGTCAACCCTGAATACAGCAAACTCTTGATAACTGTCCCCCAACGTCAACGCCATCCCTTGTCCAAACCTGGTCACTGTTGCCTGCAACAGCACATTCATCATCAAACCTCTGTACAAATTCATGCGAACCATACCCAACTGACCTTGCCACAAACGCGTTATAGCATAGGTTTCAGATGATCGCCACCATATGCCTGGATAGGCAAATAAAGGTCCGGCAAACAACTTGTTTTCTTCACTTACTTTTTGCGTAGACAAAACGGAAAGAAAATATTGTGCTGTTGGTTTGGGTTGCCAATCGGTTCGGGCTTCGGCATGATAGATTCCATACCACCCAAAACGCTTGGACAACTGTGTGCCTGCAGTGCCGGCCGATAATTGCATGAGTTGTTTCCATTTTTTATTGAATTGATAATTCCAACTCAGGTATGGATAAACTTTGATAACTGCTGTAGCCATAGCGTTTGCATTCATTTTGGAATGCATTTTTTCCGATGCCGCACGCATACCGGCTGTCAGCTGTCTTTTTCTCTTTTGCTGTATCCATCCCAGGTGAAACTGATACAACAAACCCCTGTGCCTGAAATCCTGCCATACCGGTGCTCCTAGGGCAACTAAGATTTGACGATGACTATCGCCTGCAAAACTTGCCTCCCACTGCATGACCCCTTTTTTCAATTGGAAATATTCCTCCTGCCTGATCTGCCACATTAACCGCAACGGTTGAAGGCGTTCATCCAGCTCGCCCGGAAAATATCCGCTCCGCTGCATCAATTGTTCTGAAGGGTTTTCATGCTGTGCCAAATCCAAACGGTACCGGGCTGTTCTCTTGCCTTGTGCATCATACAACATTTCAATGGTGGCGCTTCGCTTGGCACTTTGGAAATTACCAGACTGCCAAAGCTGACTGTACCGGCTGTCATCAAATAGGAATGACCGTTCTTCAATAGACACCGCCTCTTCCTTCCGCCGGTCTGCTTCCGCTACCATCCTGATTTTCAGGGCAGGTCCAAGCTTTCTGGAGATAATCCATTGCATTCCTTTATCCATGGAAATATTCCGGTAATGGGCGGGGATGGCATCGGGTCTTACTGCTTTCCTGTCTGCTTGCTGAAAGCTTATATAGCCTATTGGCATGCTAGTTGCATCCTGAACAACAGTTGCTACTTGATTCGGTGATGCTGAATTGCCCACCAAACCAAACACCATGAACTTCCAGGATTGGCTGAGCCAAACTGCATCCGACTCAGCCCGGTACTGACGACTGTTGCCAACGGTGACTCCGACCGAACCGCTCGGCTTATTCCAATATTTCTGTTCAGTTATGAGATTGATGGCGAGCTGTTCTGATGGCTGCACACCGCGAAGAAGCCTGTTTTGCTGGTGTTTTTCAATAACCTGAATCTTGGCTATGAGTGCTGCACGCAGTTGCGCCGAAAGCAAATTGTACCGCTCACCGGTGAGGTCATCACCATCAATCATGACGCGACTGACTTCTTTACCATTGTAATGGATCCGTCCGTTTTCATCCACACGAAAACCAGGCATCTGGTTCAGCAATGCCGATAACCTGAAAGTTGCTGCGGTCCTGTACCTGGCTGCATCATACACCACAGTATCACCCTTTCTCCTTGCAACAGGCGCACTGGACTTGATCACAATAGGCGCGAGATTCCTTATATGAAACGAGTCTGGAACCCCATTTTGCCTTTCTTGCTGGGCAGCAACTTTCAGGGTCGGCATCATACCAACCAGAACCATCCGCACAAACGGACGGATCCATTTTGCTAGTCTATGTTTTCCCACGAGTTGATTTTTAACTTTGGAGCCTGCTGGCATCCCACACAATTTGTATTAGCCTGTGCAGCCATGGATGCCTGCAAACGGCTGAACATCTTCCTGACATGTGCTGCGAAACCACTGTAACCCTGCAAATCATGATTGATTTTGCGCTGGAAAAAACCCTGATCAAAACCCTCCTCCAACTCGGTTGTAGATACCCATGTCAGGTGCCAATCATCATGATCGTCGAAGGCTTCCAAAATCAACCCTGGCAGTCCGCCGAGTTTCCAGGGACCTTCCGCATTGGTGATCGAGGGTGCATACCAAGCAGTATATCCCCTTCCCTTGAACACACCCACCGCTTTCCTGCAGGGTATGCCCCCGATCGTTTTTTCTTCACCAGTTTGCTGCCAAACCATGGGAAACAAGGTATCTGCATACCAGTGTGAACGTTGATTAAAATCCGAAAACTCAAACAAAAGTGACTGTGACGAATGATCTTTATAAACGCTAAACAGGCTGTCTGGTCTCAGATTGATGGTGTTGTCTTGTAAGCCCACCTGTTGCAACCCTTCCTCTTTCATGGTAAAAAGCGAATGTTCCCCCTGGATGATCAGCCTGCCTTCAAATTGCCGGGTATTGTCGCCCCGGCCAAAACTGCTGTTGAATTTTCCTTGATAGATATGCATTTGCGCCTGCTGGGCGAAAGCTTCGGATGCCAAAAAAAGCATCATAAGCGATTGTAAAAATATTTTATGCATGATAATTTATTGAAAGATGAATGACGCAATACCCGGACATTGTTTAGATGATAATGCTTGCGGTCAGCCGCAATGCACTTTTCAAACAGGCTGCAGCAGCAACCTGTGCCTTTTCACAACTCGGATCTGTTACGGTACAACTGATTTCCGCTTCAATCGGACCCAGATCCACCTTACCTTTCAACGTAACGGAACAATCCAAAACCACCGGAATGATCTGGCTGACTTCCATTTGCCTGCTCACATTTTCATACTGTTGCCCTTTTTGCTTTCCTTTCTCCCTCTCCACCTGTTCTGATGCCTGCGTAAGGAAAGCAGCGAGCATCATCGTCATGGATAAAATCAGTCTCTTCATAATCATTGTTTTTAATTGGTGATTCATTCTTCCGGATATTGCGTCATGCAGCTGTAATGACAACTGCAGGGTAAAAGTAGCATGACCGGAAAATCTGTAAAAGTGATAAACACCATGTTGGAAGGAGATTAATCCCGACATATTACGCTGATTACAACTGTGGTATACGGACATGTTTTAATAAAGGAAATGCTGAAACAGTTAAACAGCTTCAGTTAACTTTGCAACCTATGGGGCAAAAAAAACTGATCCGTTTTGCAGAAATAGAAACCTTCGATCATGTGCTGCAGTATCCGGAAAACATGCAAGGCAAATGGCAGGAACATTTTGGGAATAAACATCCCATCACCCTTGAGCTGGCCTGCGGCAAGGGGGAGTATGCCATTGGTCTCGCCAAGCTGTATGCCAACACGAATTTCATTGGTGTTGATGTGAAAGGCAACAGGATATGGGTTGGCGCTAAACAGGCGCTGGCACTGGGTTTGCCCCATGTTGCATTTCTCCGATCTCAAATTGGTTTAATCGATACCTATTTTGCAAAAGATGAGGTTGATGAAATTTGGTTGCCATTTGCGGATCCGCAATTGCGGATTTCCAAAGCAAAAAAAAGGTTGACGCATCCTGTATTTTTGCGCAAATACCAACAAATCATCCGAGAAGGCGGTTATATACACCTAAAGACAGATTCTCCGGTATTGTATGCCTTCACCAAATTGGTAATCAACCTGTACGGATTGACTTTGTTTGAAGATATTGATGACATCAGCAAAGAGGCTCAACAAAACCCAGAATTGTTGATAAAAACTCACTACGAGGGGTTAAACATTGCTAGGAGCAACAGGATACATTACCTTAAATTCGCAATAACAGGTAAATTGGATCCTGCACTGGATGCCGAATTGGCCAAAATTGTCAGAGAGACTGAGCAGGATTCACAAGAAGGGCAGATACAATATGAAGAAGAAACTGATTGAAGGGGAGCATTTTTATTACAATGAGCAGGGGTATATGGTACTCACTGCCAAATACCATCTAGACAATGGCAATTGTTGCGGTAACGGATGTTTGAATTGCCCCTATGACCACATCAATGTTCGCGAACCCAAAAGAACTGAATTGAGAGCAATGCAAAGCAAAGAATTGAACCAGGTTTCAGGAAACCTCAAATAGATTGATCCATTTCAATTCAACTGGGGCGTGCAGCAGTCATAGGGATAATCTTATCACACCCTATTCCAGTTCTTTTTCTGGATTCCAATAAACTTTTTTGAAATCAAGGATGCAATTGTCTTTGATCATGTGTCCCTCCGCTTCCAACAACTCCTGCATACGTTCAGGCGTCTCAAAATGATGTTTTCCTGTAAGCATCCCCACCCTGTTGACCACACGGTGTGCTGGCACAGGCTCCAAAGACTGATGCGATGCATTCATGGCCCAGCCTACCATTCTCGAGGAAAGTCCTGATCCCAAATACTTGGCGATACTTCCGTAATTGGTTACACGGCCCGGAGGTATCAAACGGACAACTTCAAAAACATCCTCAAAAAAGTTTCGATAATTTTTTATCTGCCCCTTATCACTTTTACCATTTGCCTGGTCCTTACTAGACATAAAAAGGACTAATCATCCAATACACGATTACACCGGTAACGGAAACATAAAACCAAATGGGCCACGTGATGCGTGCCAACTTCCTGTGTTGGGGCCACTCTGCAACCAATGCCCTGTAACTGGTGTAGAGGATGAAAGGCAGGATGATTGCAGCAAGCAAAATATGTGTTATGAGTATGAAATAATACAGGTATTTGATTGTTCCAGAGCCGCCAAATGAGGTGGAATCAGACAAAAGGTGATGGCAAATATAAGACACCAGAAACAAGAGGGAAAGCAACATCGCTGTCATCATCACCTTTTTATGCAAAGCATATCGGCCACGCTTTACAGCAAGGAGACCCACCAACAATAAAAAAGCAACAGTAGAATTGATGGCAGCATTCAATCGGGCAAAAATGTGCACATCAAATGGCAGATCAAGCTCGAGTTTTATCCTCGACAGAAAAACGACTGCAACAAAAACGATGATGGAAAAAAGGATGATAAGGATGTTCGCACGTTTGTCATTTTTGGCAATACTGGCTGGTAGCATGATGGTATGTTTGATTTATTTTCTGAAGAGGTTTCGCTTCTTTTTCTTGTCTCTTTCCATATTCAGCAAAACAACATCTTTGATGAGCTTATCGAGATTGGTACTGTCCAAGCCATTATACCATCCCCTAACAACCTTGTTTCTATCCAATAAAAAGAATTTTTCCGTATGGATGAAACCCGTGTCGATATTCCCATTGGAGGCAATATTGGCCTTAAACTCAGAAATCGCCAAATCATAAATTTCATCTTTTTCTCCTGTCAACATCCACCATGTGTCATGATCAATACCGAATTTGTCGCCATAAGCTTTGATTCTGGGCACACTATCCCGCAACGGATCTACTGTAAAAGAAACGAAACGAACAAGGCTGTCGGTCTTTTTAAAGGCTGTTTGCAGCCTTTTCATGTTACGGGTAAGGGTTGGACAGATGGAAGGGCAGGAAGTGAAGAAAAAGTCAGCTATGACAATCCTACCTTCAAGATCCTGCAAACCCACTTCACGGCCAAATTGGTTTTTTAATTTGAATGGCCTGATCTGATGCCAAACAGTATCGCTGACATCCTTTCCTCTTTCTTTTTTGACAACAACGGTATCATAAAAATACCGGGGGGGCATTTTGATGGCATCGTTGCTCAAACTGCTCACAAAAAGGTAACTGGCCAGTGGCAGGATGGCTACCATGATGAGGGTTATGACTTTCGTTCTTTTCATGTACTATGGATAAACAAAAAAAGCACCTCCGGGGTTCAAGCCGGATGATGCTTTTGATAAATTCAGTATTGTGACTCAATGTTGCGCGCCAGTGCCATGGGCAGCAGGTGCTGTTGTTTGTACAGCAGTCTTGTTGTAAGTATTCCGGAGGGTCTTCCAAGAATTGCCATCCCAAAGGAATGCAGCAATAAACCAAATGAAGAGCATCAAAGGTATTACAATGGTCATGATCATGTTCTTCAGCTCATCACCCAAGTGCATGAAAATACCAACAATGTAAAAGGCTTTGGCCAAGGAAAGGATTACGATCACGCCTTTCAGGAAAAGTTTCAATCCTTCTCCCATTGGCCATGCATACATGGCCAAACCCATGCCCAACTCAATGATAGTGATAACCGAAAGGATAACGGTTGTCTTGATAATTTTTTGGACTACTTCCTTACCACCGGGTTCATGATGAAAGGATACTTCTTGTACGCTGTGTTCCATGATACAAATATTTTGTAATGATTAGATCAGATAAAAGCAAAGAAAAACGAATACCCATACCAGGTCCACAAAGTGCCAGTACAAACCTGCTTTTTCAATCATCAGGTAATGGCCCCTTCTTTCAAAAGTTCCGTTGATGGTCATGATCAGCATCACAATGTTGATAATTACACCAGAGAATACGTGGAAACCATGGAAGCCGGTAATTCCAAAGAAATAACCTCCGAAAGCAACAGGTCCAGTGGTATTTACATGATGACCATCAGCACCGGAAACACTGGAAGCTGGTCCCCAAGGGTTCATGGTAACAGTAGTACCGATATTGCTGATTTCTCCATTGATCAAAACAGCATGGTCTCCGGTGATCAAGTGTGTCCATTCCCATGCTTGGCAACCCAAAAATGCAAAACCACCTATGATGGTCCAAATCATCCATTTGATAACACCTTTCTTATCGTTATGGTGTCCTGCATGTACAGCCAATACCATGGTAACAGAGCTTACAATGAGGATGAAAGTCATCAAACTGACGAATGCCAATGGCAGGTTTGCATGACCAGCGAGCGGAAATGCATTGAACACTTCGTTGGGATCAGGCCAGTAATTCTGGCTGAAACGTATTGTTCCATAAGAAATCAAGAATGCTCCGAATGTGAAAGCATCACTCATCAGGAAGTACCACATCATGAGTTTGCCGTACTCAATGTTGAAGGGACTTTTTCCCCCACCCCACCATTTGGTTTCCGTGTGTGCTTGGACTGTTGCCATGCTGTTACTTGTTTAAAGGTTCAAATCAACCGGATTGGTTATTTCATCCAGTTAAAAAATATAAATAAATAGATCCATAACAGATCTACAAAATGCCAATATGTTGCCGTTACCTCTAAGGGTATCGTGTTGTAGGTTCTTACCCGGGTGCTTAATGCCCTGATGGCGAGAACAACCAAAGCAATCACACCTCCCAGAACATGCAAACCATGCAAGCCTGAAATAGCAAGAAGAAAACTGTAGGAAGCATTTGACCCCGCTCCAATGAGTCGGATATCTTTTGCTTCAAACTGATTGAAACCTACAATCTGCAAAATCAAAAAAAGAACTCCCAACACTGCTGTGATCAACAACCATTTACGGTAATCAACCATTTCCCTATTCCTCAATGCGCGAAGCGACAAATGTGCTGTAGCGCTGCTAACTAAGATGGCTACTGTTGAATACCAAAATGTAACTGGTATCTCAAGCATCAACCAACTGGCTTGGCTTCTTTTGACAATGTAGGCAGAAGTTAGTCCTGCAAACATCATCAGTATGCTTCCCATAGCAACCCACAAAGTGAATTTGTGAGGATGTATTTTACGTTTATTTTCAGTCATGTTTCAATTCAATGTTTACCTTTTCACCAATCCTAATCAAACCTTACAACTTGTCTGCCAGCAATGATAGAAGGACTACTGGCAAATAAATATAAGAACCGAACATCACCCGTCTTGCTGATTTTAAATCCATCTCTCTGAACAAGCGAATACAAAACCATAGCATAACGAGATTGGAAATTAATACAATTATCAAACTCACTATGCCAGCCATACCAAATGCAAAAGGCAAAGCACCAATTGGTATCAGCAGAATTGCATAGAGAATGGATTGAACCGCTGCATATTTTGTTTGTCCACCCACAGCTGGAAGCATCCTGAATCCCGCCTTGGAATAATCATCATGTGAGATCCAAGCGATGGCCCAGAAATGAGGAAATTGCCAGAAAAACTGTAGTAGAAACAATATCCATCCACCAATACCCAAGGTTGCATCACCAGCAGCCCATCCAATAAGGCAGGGTAAAGCACCTGGAACAGCACCAACCAAAACAGAAATTGAATGCACTTTTTTTAATGGTGTATAAATAAACCCATACAAAAAAAGACTGAACGCAGACAATCCCGCTGCTATCCAATTGAACCAAAGCCCTATGATGAAAATACCGAATACTGCAGTGACCACAGCAAAAGTGGAAGCTTCATCTGCAGTCATTCTCCCTGAAGCCACTGGCCTGGAAGCAGTTCGTTTCATCATGGCGTCGGTATCCTTTTCAGCCACTTGATTGATGGCATTGGCTGCACCTGTAACCAATAAACCACCCACAAAAAGTAAAAGAACTGATGTGAAGTCAAATGAAATACCCGGAACAAGCAGGTAACAAATAACTGAGGAAAATACAACTGTGAAACTCAGGGTGAATTTCATCAACTGATGATAATCTTTCAGCTTTGCTGCAACCTTGGATGCCATCCCCGCTTTCCTATCCTCCATTTGCATCACTTTATATGTTATGCAGTGCCTGCTTTTTGCAGGCACTGCCACTTATCAATGCTTTGACTCGTTCGCTCCAACGGGCTCGGTTTGGGGAATGAATTCCCTGCCGTCCTTACCATAATCATAAGCCCACCTGTGCACTTCTGGAATATCACCAGGCCAGTTGCCATGACCAGGATTGATTGGTGTTGTCCACTCCAAAGTGTTCGCACCCCAAGGATTCTGCGATTGTACTTTCCTGCCTTTGAAGATGGAATAGAAGAAGTTGAAAACAAATAACAACTGAACTGCAAATACAATCATCGCCACCGTACTAATGAAACGGTTCATATCGGCAAACTGATTGAAAGACTGCCAGTTGCTGAAGTCAGTATATCTTCTTGGCATTCCAGCCAAACCGGAATAGTGCATAGGCCAGAAAATCAGGTAAGATCCAACTAGAGTGACCCAAAAATGGATATTGGCCATTGTATTGTTCAAATATCGGCCATACATTTTGGGAAACCAATGGTAAACACCCGCGAACATACCAAAGAAGGAAGCCACACCCATTACTATATGGAAATGCGCTATCACAAAATAAGTATCATGCAAGTGGATATCCAAAGTAGAATTTCCAAGGAATATACCAGTTAAACCACCGGATATGAACAAACTTACAAATCCTATTGAGAAAAGCATACCTGGGGTGAACCTGATATTGCCTTTCCACAAAGTAGTAAGCCAGTTAAATACCTTGATTGCTGAAGGAACAGCAATTAGTAGGGTCAAAAGTACAAAGAACGCACCCAAAAAAGGATTCAAACCGGTAACAAACATGTGATGTGCCCATACAAGGAATGCCAATATACAGATTGCAAACAATGAACCAACCATCGCGAGGTATCCGAATATGGGTTTTCTTGAATTTACAGAAAGAATCTCAGATACCATACCCATGGCAGGCATCAGAATGATGTATACTTCAGGGTGACCCAAGAACCAGAAAAGGTGTTGGAACAAAATGGCAGAACCACCTTCATTTGGCAAAATCTCGCCTTTGACAACAATTTCGGAAAGAAAAAAGCTCGTACCAAGATTGCGATCAAAAAGCAACAAAACGGCGCCAGAAAGTAAAACGGGGAATGACAAAACTCCTAAGACAGCAGTGAAGAAGATCGCCCACATGGTCAATGGCATCCTTGTCATACTCATACCCTTAGTACGGAGGTTGAGTATGGTGGAAATATAATTCAGACCACCGAGCAAAGATGAAACAATGAACAACGCCATCGAAATAAGCCAAAAGTCCATACCCAATTTTGAACCTTCACTGGCCTGACCCAAGGCACTGAGTGGAGGATAAACAGTCCATCCGCCAGATGCAGGCCCAGTCTGAATAAATAGGGAAGCAAACATTACCACACTAGCAAGGAAAAAGAACCAATAGCTGAGCATGTTCATGAAACCAGAAGCCATGTCCCTTGCCCCAATTTGGAGAGGGATGAGGATGTTGGCGAACGTACCACTCAAACCAGCTGTCAATACAAAGAATACCAAGATGGTTCCGTGCATGGTTACCAGCGCATAATAAAATTCATTGGAAATCCTTCCACCTGCAGCCCATTTACCGAAGAGGTCTTCCAAAAAAGGAAAAGTCATTTCAGGATAACCCAGTTGAAGGCGGAATAAAACGGAAAACAAGCCACCTATAATTGCCCAAATGATACCAGTAATCAGAAACTGTTTACCAATCATTTTGTGATCTGTACTGAAAACATACTTACTCAGAAACGATTCTTCATGATGATCGTGGCCATGCTCCTCATGAGAACCATGCGAATGGACTGAAGCTTCCGCTACATGTGCTTGTAAAATTGTTTCGCTGCTCATTTTAATTCGTTTTAACGTTTTCTTTATTTCAGTTGGGCCAAGGGTTTAGTTGTTGCATCACCAACACTATCAACCATTGCAGGGGCTGGTGCATTTGCCTGTTGAACAGTTTGATATTGAGGTTTTAAGGATGCAAGCCAAGCGTCATATTCTGCCTGTGTTTCCACAACAATGACACCTCTCATGGAGTAATGACCTGCACCACAAATTTGGTCACAAGCTATTTCATAAACAAAATTCTTGTTTCCGGTGATTTCCTTCATCTGTGCAGTTGTGTACTTCGGAGTGAACCATAATGTAGTGGGAATTCCAGGGACTGCATCCATTTTCAATCTGAAATGTGGTAATCCTACGTCGTGAATAACATCCTGGGCGTTGATAACCAATTGTACAGGCTTATTGACAACCAAATGCATTTCAGTAGCTTCAATATCATCATGACTTGAACCATCCTCCCAATCTACACCTAAGGAATTGCCATTAGCAGCATCTGTCAATCGGTAGTTTTTGCGGCCCAACACATTATCCTTACCGGGATAACGCATCATCCAGTTGAACTGCTTACCAGTGATTTCAACGATTTGTGAGTCCTTCGGAGCATCGCCGGTGATTTTAAACCAATAGAACAGTCCAAAACCCACAAGGATTGTCAGGAATATAGCTGGTACTACAGTCCAAAGCAATTCCAGCTTATTGTTATGGGGGAAATAATACACCTCGCGCTTAGGATTGAATTGATATTTGTAGGCAAACCAAAAAAGAAGAATCTGTGTCAACAGGAATACAACGCCGGTTACTGCGATGGTGATGATCAACATGAAGTCAATCTTCTCACCATGATCTGATGCAGCGGGTTGGGCCAAGAGTGTCTTGTGATAGAACAACTCATTGCACCACCAGGCACCAGCCAAACCGAGCACCAGGAAGGCGATAAACAGGAACGCGTTGATGCGGTTGTTCTGTCTGAATGATTTTTCCTCACCCTTCAACACGGATACATATTCACTTGCTTTTGCGATCTGAAAAGTGACCACAAATGCCAGCGCCAAGATTGCTAAAATGAAATAACCCGACATGATCTTTACTTATATTTTGTTAGTGAATTCATTGTTATCCTCTGCACGAAACCCTTATGTGTGGTGAATTGTACTCTCTTTCAGGAATGGATGATGCAAGGCTACCAATGGCTTTTTCGCCAATCCCTTACCTACAAAGTGCATGATCAATCCCGCATAGAGTGCCAATATACCAAATTCAAACCATCCGAGGCTGTAATGTTCATGCAGCGTTCCTGGCATAACCATCTGATAGAAATCTGTCCAGTGACCCAAAATGATCAACACCGCCAATACTGCAACTGTAGTGAAATTCCGCTTGGAACCCCTGCGCATGAGCAAGAGGAATGGTACCGCGAAATTGAGAATGAGGTTCAAGAAGAATATAGCCCTATATGGACCCTGCATCCGGGGTTTGAAATAAACCGTTTCTTCTGGAATATTGGCATACCAAATCAGCATAAACTGGGAATACCACAAGTAAGTCCAGAAAACGGAGAAAGCAAACATAAACTTGCCGATGTCATGCAGGTGCTCTTCTGTTACGTATTCAAGATAATCCCTGTTTTTGAGGTAAACTACAAAAAGTGCAACCAATGACATACCTGCTACAAATGAGCTGGCAAAAGTATACCAGCTGTACATAGTGGAATACCAGTGTGCATCGATACTCATCAACCAAAGCCAAGGGATGGTTGAACCAACAGTTAGACCGAATGCAACCAGGAAGGCAGCACCCCATGCGGTATTGCGTACTATGTACTTGCGACCAGTCTCCTGATCCATGGGTTCATCCGCTTCAGCCGACAATTTGCGCATCTTGGCACCAATAAAAGCCCACAATCCAATGGCAATTACAGACCAAACCATGAAAAATACGGGATTAAGGAATCCGCTCTTTCCCTTCAAAATGGGATCATGCTCCACATGCTCTTTGTCAAGCCAATGGTAAATGTCATGCCTATGACCAAAAATGATGGCTATGAAAACGATAAGGGCTAGCAATCCAAAAATGGGAACAACAGCGGAAATCGCTTCAGGTACACGCCTGAAAGTCATCTGCCATCCGCCATGTGCCAATGTGGTAGCACAGATGAAAAACATACTGGCATTGACTACCAGCAGGAAGAATACGCTATTCTGCAGCAAAACAGCCCAAAAACGGGTCTGCGCCACCTCATCTTTGCTCATTCCGAGGAAAATGATACCCAGCACAAGGGCCAATCCACCCACACCAAGGAGGATATTCGTCCACTTTTTATACCCTGCTGAAATCTCGAATTGTTGCTTGATCATCCCTGAATATTTAATACGTTGGTTGTTATTATTTTCCCTGTTTGGTCTTGATGTACCTGATCACCTGCCAGCGCTGCTTAGGCGAAAGCTGTGAGGCATAACTACCCATCAGATTCTTGCCGAAAGTGATGGAATAAAACATTTGACCTTCAGGCATAGACTCATATTTGGCATCACCCACAAGCGCTGCAGGCTTGGAGGGATAAGGACCATCACCATCTTTCCAAAGCGGACCATTACCATCGAGTTTGGTTCCATGGCAAATGCCACAATTAATCAAGTAGATGCGCTCGCTCTCTTTCAGTTCTTCTGCTGTGAGTGAATCTATCGGATTCGGTACCGAACGGGATGCGAAATAATTGGCTGTATCACCCAACTTGTCCATTTCCATGTGAACCGGATATTCCTCACCGCGTTTGATAGTTCCTGCTACAGGAGCCTGACTGGTTCTGCCATCAGCAAAAACCGGATTGACAGAGTAGGTTTCGTAAGCACGGCTATTGGCCATATCCGGCATATAAACCTTACCGGGTGTCCTTTTCACATCGCTGCAACTTACAACTGCCATCACCAGTGCAGCTAGTCCACAGAAAACAATTGTTGCTCTTTTCATCTCTTGTGTTGTTTTATGATCTCCGCTCTTCCCTTCCTCGTTTGTTATGCAATATTGGGTTCCTTGTACAGTTCCTGCTCCTGGTCGTAGCGGCCAATCCACCAGCCCTCTTCAGCCACTTGGGTATTGACTTCCTGAGCACCAACACTGTTGAGCAATGCCGTAAGCTCCTGCTCATCGGTTTTCTCACCGCACTCAATCACCATGACAAACAAATCATCAGTAGCCCTGGGGTGGAAGGTATGCTTCTTCACAAATGGGGCCAGCTGACAGATGTAACAGAATGTCAGCACCATACCAACCGCAGCACAAAGTACAGTCAGCTCAAAGGTAATAGGTATCCAGGCTGGCAAGGCAAAATTGGGCTTGCCACCAATATTCACAGGCCAATCTTTGGTAAAAACCCAGGTCATGAAGGTTACAGCTGTGGTTGTACCGATCATACCGAAAAGAAAGCCCGCAGTATGGATGCTTGTATCCCTAAGACCCATCGCCTTATCCAATCCATGGACGGGAAAAGGGGTATAGATGTCATGGAACTTGTATCCCGCCTTGCGCACTTTGGCAACTGCAGGAAAAAGAACTTTCTCATCCTCAAAACAGCCAACAACAAATTTTTTCAAAGCCATTTTATGTTTTTTACTGGTTGATTGATCAATGGTGAACCACTTTTACAGAACCTTCCTCATGATGCTCATGCATGTCATGGGCGAATTCATCGACTTCCTTGCTTTCAAGGGAAGCCATATCGTTCTTGTAACTCTCTCCTGTTGTTTTCAACACATACTTGATCTCAGCAATAGCAATGACCGGGAAGTATTTGGAGAAAAGGAAGAAACAGGTGAAGAAAAGACCGAAGGTTCCAAGGTAGAAACCAACCTCCCAAATCGTGGGTCTGTAGTAGATAGACCAAGAAGAAGGCAGGTAGTCGCGGTACAATGATGAAACGATAATCACAAAACGCTCAAACCACATACCGATATTCACTACGATACTCATGATGAAGGTGAACAATACGTTCCTCCTGAGTTTCCTGGACCAGAAAAGTTGGGGAGATATTACGTTACAGGTCATCATCAGCCAGTAGCTCCAGCCATAAGGTCCAGCAATCCTGTATTTGAAGAAGATATCCTGCTCGAATGGCACCTGTGAATACCATGCCATGAACAACTCAGTGAGGTAAGCACAACCTACGATAGAACCCGTCAACACAATAACCTTGTTCATCGCCTCAATGTGGCCAAGTGTAATATAATCCTGGAGATTCATCACCTTCCTCAAAATCAGCATGAGCGTTTGTACCATCGCAAATCCTGAGAAGATCGCACCGGCAACAAAGTAAGGGGGAAAGATGGTGGTATGCCATCCCGGTACAACGGAAGTGGCAAAGTCGAAGGATACAATGGTGTGAACCGACAATACAAGGGGAGTGGACAAACCAGCCAGTACCAACGAAAGGCTTTCATGGCGCTGCCAATGCTTGGTACTGCCAGACCATCCGAATGATGCAACGCCATACAAATGCTTGCGCAATTTGGTTTTGGCACGGTCACGGACGGTTGCGAGATCAGGCAACAAACCTGAATACCAGAAAAGAAGGGATACAGTGAAATAGGTTGAAATCGCGAATACGTCCCACAACAAAGGTGAATTGAAGTTGGGCCACAATGGTCCGCGTGTATTGGGATAAGGCAGTGTAAAGAAAGCCATCCAAACCCTTCCCATGTGGAAGATGGGGAACTGGCCCGCACACATTACCGCAAAAATGGTCATCGCCTCAGCAGCACGGTTTACACCGGTCCTCCAACCCTGACGGAACAACAGCAGGATCGCAGAAATCAGAGTACCGGCATGACCGATACCAACCCACCATACGAAGTTGGTGATATCCCAACCCCAACCAATGGTGCGGTTTACATTCCATTGTCCGATACCATAAACCACTTCACGGTAAACGGAATAAACTCCGAAAAGGAGCAAGGCAACCGATACATAAAAGCCAATATACCACAAACGGGTAGGCTTGGCTTCGATGGTGTGCACGATGTCTTGCGTGACCTGACCATAGGTCTTGTCACCATTCACCAATGGTTCTCTTAACTGTGATTCGTACTTAGTTACACTCATGTGTTGGTCGTTTATGCGATTTCCCTACAATCTTTACAATCAATGTGTTGCTTCAGCCTTTTTCTCTGTTGCATGCTCTCCGGCAGGGGCAGCAGCATGGTGAGCCTCTTCAGCAACACCAACATGCCTGTCTGTATTCCTGATCTTGGCAAGATAGTTTACACCAGGCAATACATGTATCTGCTCCAGTGAGTAGAATACCCTGTTGGTTTGCTCTTCCTTGCGGATTTTGGTGATCGGACTGTTCTTGTCATTCACATTACCAAAGACAATGGCGCTGGTAGGACAAGCCTGCTGACAAGCGGTCTTGATATCCCATTTACCATCAGCTCCGGTTTCAAGCGGCCTGTTCTCTTTCTTGGCTTTCAACTTGCCTTCCTGCAGACGCTGCACGCAGAAAGAACATTTTTCAATCACACCACGAGACCTTACCGTTACATCAGGATTCAATACCATCCTGGTGAGGTCGTCGTTCATCATCATTACAGAATCATCCAAAATGGCTTTCTGGTTGTCAGCGAAACTGTCTGCACCCATGTAGTCAGACCAGTTGAATCTCCTGACTTTATACGGACAGTTGTTGGCACAATAGCGGGTACCGATACACCTGTTGTAAGTCATCTGGTTGAGGCCCTCACTGCTGTGGTTGGTGGCGTTAACCGGACAAACATTCTCACAAGGGGCATTATCGCAATGCTGACACAGCATTGGCATGAATACCACATTGAGATCGTCCAGGTTATCATTGCCGGAATCGTCACGGTAAGTGGCGAAATAACGGTCGATGCGCAACCAATGCATCTCGTGTGCACGGAGCACTTCAGACTTGCCCACAACGGCAACATTATTTTCAGAAGTACAAGCTACGGTACATGCACCGCAACCGATACAGGAGTTGAGGTCGATGCTCATACCCCACTTGGCACCCGGATACGGATGGCTAGGGTACAAAGTTCCTTCTGCTGCATAGTCTCCTGTAACAGGAGCATAATCTTCTACAAGCTTATGACGCTCATCAGCAAGGATAGTAGGGTTCTTTTTGAACGTATCCAATGAATACTCACGAACCACTTCATCACGACCTTCATATTGGTTGTGGGTTTGTGTGTAAGCGAGTTTGAAAGTTGTTGCAGTCTTCTCAACAGTTACCCCTGCAGCTGCATAGCTGAATGAAGCACCGTTGTATGAAACCAATGGGAACGCGTTTTGTCCGACATTCGCAGCCGCTCTACCGGCCTTCTCAGAACGACCATAACCGAGGGCTACTGCAATAACATCCTTGTGCATGCCAGGAATCACCAACACGGGCAAACTCATCTCTGTTTGTCCGACCTTGATTTTGATTACCGGCTTGGTAACTTCAACTTCATAGTTATCATCCACTACAATGCCCAACTCTTTGGCTGTAGCAAAAGATATCATAGCGTAGTTGTCCCAAGTGGCTTTAGAGATTGGGTCAGGCATTTCCTGCAACCAAGGGTTGTTGGCTTCCTTACCGGAACCAATGGCCACCTTAGGATAAACAACCAATTGCTTACCTGCAACTGCTTTGGCTGCTGCGATGGCAGAGGCTGCACCGGCCAATGCCGATCCGTTATAGCTTCCTGCACTAACAGGGGCTGCGGTCTCAACAACACCATCTTGCAGGGCTTTGTCCCATGCAGCTTGTGAACCGAAACGGTTCAGCCAGTATGATTTGAAATAGTTTCCGTAAGCATTCTGGTCACCACTCCATTTCAACAGGGAAGTTTGGAAAGCCCTGGTCTTGAATAGAGGGGCAATGGTTGGCTGGATGAAGCTCAGATAACCTGTCTTGATTTCTGCATCACCCCAGCTTTCTAGGAAATGGTGATCTGGTATTTGGAACTTGCACAATACGGATGTTTCATCCTCCCTGTCGTTGAAAGAAACTGAAACAGCCACTTTCGCCAAACCGGATGCAAATTTTTTGTTGTCGTAATAATCATAGGCCGGATTCACACCATGAATCAACAGGGTGCCAATCTTACCTTCGTTCATCTCTTGAACCAGTTGCACCAACCCTGCATCATCTCCCTGACGGGTATTCAGTGTTGCGCTCCAATCGATTGTATTGCCATAAGCACCCAAGAGGTTGTTGATGGCATTCACTATGATTTGAACCTGGCTGTCGTTGCTGCCGCTCACCACCAGTGAAGCAGTACCAGATGCTTTCAGTGCAGCTGCAGCCTGGGCAATACCTTTTTTCAAACGCTCGTCACCCAAAGCAGGTGCTGCTACAGCACCACCCAAAGCGGCATACAAGGCAAGCGCCACAGCACCTGATTCTGAAGGCAGGTGAACGTACCTGTCGTCTGCATTGGCACCGGTAAGGCTGAGCATGCTCTCAAACTGGATATGCTTGCTCATCTCCGGATTCTTCTGGTCGATTTTGCGACCAACAGCGTACTGCCTGGCAAATTCAACCGGACTGATCCAGGTACCAAGGAAATCAGCACCAAGGCTGACAATTGTTTTGGCTTTGCTGAAATCGTATGAAGGAACTGCGCGCTTTCCGAAAGTTGCAGCATTGGCATTGAGCAAACCACTGGCGGAAATGGCATCATACTGCACATGCCTGGAACCAGGATATTTGGCCAGGAATCCGGCAATAACTGCTTGGGTTGTTACTGAACTGATGCTCTCTGTCAGCAACACCACAGATCCAGTAGCTTTAGACATGGCATCAGTAACAAGCTTGTCGAAGGCATCAAAAGTGCTTACCTCTTTGCTTGCTGCCAGCGGATAACGCAGGCGGGCAGTATCGTAAAGGCCGAGAACAGCAGCCTGAACCCTGGCTGATGTACCACCTTTGGTGATGGATGAAAGATCGTTGCCTTCCAACTTGATGGGCCTGCCATCACGCACTTTGGCTACAACCGGAACCGCATCGCCATCCAACACATAAGTGGTGGCGTAGTAATTGGGTATACCCGGAGTGATGGAATCAGGCTTATTGAGATAAGGAATGCTTTTCTTTACAGGCATCTCACAGCTGGCAGCTGCAGCGGCTGCAGCAGTGCTGAATCCAAGGTACTTGAGGAAGTCCCTGCGTGGTGCTGTTGCGCCCAACAGGTCCTGATTCGTATCAACTGCGAGGTCCTCGCCGAATTCGTCCTGTACCCTTTCCTGGTAATTATCACTGCTCTTCAGTTCACCAAAACTCTGCCAGTATTTTTTTTGCTTCATAACAGTTGTTGTGCTTAATGAGAGATGTTTCTGTTTGGTATTAATAATGGCATTTTTGACACTCTGTTCCACCGATCTTCTCAACAGTTACACTGTCAAGCTTCTTGTTCTTCATGTCCTCATGGAACTTTTCGTAAATGCTGTAGAACTTGTTATCTGTGAATTGCACTTTGGTCTCCCTGTGGCAATTGACACACCAGCCCATGCTGAGGTCTGAAAACTGATACACCTCGTCCATCTTCTGAATCTCACCATGGCAGGTTTGACATTGCTGCTTACCGGCATTGACGTGCTGGGCATGGTTGAAGTAAACATGGTCAGGCAGATTATGAATCCTGATCCACTCGATGGGCTTGCCTTCACCAGAATATTGCTTGGAGTCGGGATTCCAACCGGCGAACTTGTACAGCTTTTGGATTTCGGCTGTTCCATCCACTTCAGTTCCGTCTTCGCGGTAAATTTTGGGGCCTTTTGCATACTCGTTGATACCCATATGGCAATTCATACACACATTCACTGAAGGGATGTTGGCATGCTTGCTTTCCTGGGCACCGCCATGGCAATACAAACAGCTGATCTGGTTGATGCCGGCATGTACGGTGTGTGAATAATAAATGGGTTGCTCAGGCTGATAATTCTTTGAACGGCCCAAACCTTGTGCACCTTGGAAGGTCAGGTAACCACCACCCAAAAACAGGAGTATGGCAAATATGGCAATGTAGGCCTTATTGCGGTAGAAAGGAATCGGCTCTGCTGAAGCAGTACCTTCCGTTTCATCAGACATCTTACGGAGGTTGCTATTGACCTGCAGGAGTATAAGGGCAATAACCGCCAGGATAAGGGTGAGGATGCCATACAACAAATTGGAATCATCACTGGCTGCTCCAGCGTCCGGTGAACCGGCAGCAGGTGCTGCGGCAGCCGCATCTTTCTTGGCTCCACCTGTATTGATATATCCCAAGATAGCGTCAATGTCTGCATCTTTCAACTCAGGGAATGCACTCATCTGCACTTTGTTGTACTCATTGTACACCTCAACTGCCCTAGGATAACCCTTCTTGATTACCGCAGCACTATTGCGCACCCACTCATACAACATGGCCTTGTCATCCCAACGGTCTTCCACTCCCTTCAGAGCCGGACCCACCAATTTCTTGTCTATCGCGTGACAGGAAGCACATTTGTTATTGAACAATGCCTTACCGTCCTGCGCCTGAAGCGTGAAGGACAACGAAAGCGTTACCAGTAAAACAAGTGCTGAAATGTACTTTTGAAAAACAGTTCTTTTCTGATTCATACCCTCAGTGGATTGTGGTTGATGTGGACTGGGTCCATTTGATCGCCCGCAAATTTAAGTCAGGATTTCAACAATATATCAACATCGACTTAATTTTTTTGAAGCCTTCTTTTGTTGCATTTCAATCACTTATAAATTGTATAAGGATGTCATGTCATGAAAGCGTAAGTGTTGCACATTATATTAATATTATGAAATGGCAGTGGTGGAACAAACCATATTTTTCCTTCTCTTTGCACCATGTTCAACAAATTGCAGCAAAAGTGGAAGGTCTCATCTTCCCAACTTTTCCTCATCCTCTGCACTTTTGCCGTCACCGGAACCACTACTGCCTACATTTCCAGAAGCATCACCTCCTGGGTTGGTTTCGATGCCCAGACCTTCTGGGCCTGGAAATTGCTGCTCCGGATGAGCATCCTGATCTTTGGCTATCAGGTGATTATCCTCATTGTGGCATTTGTATTCGGACAATTCCCCTTCTTCTGGAATTATGAAAAGAAAATCCTGCGCAGGCTGGGTATCCTCAAACCAAAGCCGGTCCGCCTGGCCATTTTCGCCTCCGGAAAAGGAAGCAATGCGCTCAAAATCATTCAATACTTTGATAATCACAAGTTTATCCAGGTAAAACTGATTGTATGCAACAAACCGGGAGCGGGAGTGCTGGACATTGCCCAAAACCACGGCATCAAATCCCAGCTGATCGGTAAAAAACCCTTTACCGACACCGATGAGTATGTACAACTACTTATAAATGAAGGTGTTACACATATCATTCTTGCTGGATTCCTTTGGAAAATACCGGCAAACCTAATAGCCGCCTTCCCGAACCGGATCATCAACATCCACCCGGCACTGCTTCCAAAACACGGCGGCAAAGGGATGTATGGTGAACATGTTCACCAAGCGGTATTGGATGCAGGCGACAAACAAAGTGGCATCACCATTCACCTGGTGGATGAGCAATATGACCATGGCAAAACCATTTTCCAGGCCACCATTGATGTCAACCCGGGTGAAACACCTGATTCCCTGGCCAACCGCATCCATATCCTGGAACATGAACATTACCCTCCAGTCATAGCGAAATGGGTGGATTGATCCGAATACCCCCCATTCATCCCAAAACCCTTGTCTGGCATTGAAAAAAAGCGTATATTATATCATTCTTGCTCTCCTCACGGTACAAACCGCATCCTCGCAGGTTTGGCTGACAGGCAAGGTTTATGATTCCACCAGAATGGTGTCAATACCCTTTGTAAAAGTCACCAGCAAGAAGGGATTGGTCACCTACACGGATTCCATCGGTCGCTACGGACTTTCCATCGACAAACAAGACTCCATCTCCTTCACCTACAAGGGCAAATCCACCAGTTTCTTCCCAGTCAGCACCATCCGCTACCCCGCGGGTTTTGACATTTCCTTGCAGGTTACCGTTCAAGACCGCTACCAAACACTCAAGGAAGTGGTGGTCATCGCGAAATCCTACCGGCAGGATTCAGCGGAAAACAGGGAACGCTACAGCAAAATATTCGGGTTTGAATCAGGGGGGCTCCAAATCACGGAATCAGGCAACCTCGACCCCAACAGCATCATCAGCCTGTTCAAATTCAGGAGAAACAAAACGATGCGGAGCTTCCGCAACCGGCTGATTGAAGAGGAGCAGCAAAAATTCATCAGCAGCAGGTTTACCAAACCGCTTGTAAGACAAATTACAGGGCTGCCTGAACGCGACCTTGAACGGTTCATGATGCTCTGGCGCCCCCCCTATGAACTGGTTGCCTTTGCAGAAGAGTACCAATTCCACCAATACATCCTAGATGCATCGCGCTACTTCAAGTCCGGCGTCCTGCCGGCACGCCCTGCCAACACGCAATAAGCCTTGCAGAGGTGCTTGACCATGGCGTGGAAATCAGGCCTTATTTCACTATCTTCAGGCTACATACCGAAACGCATGAAAAAGTTACTGTTCCTCTTTATCGGAGCCGGCATTCTCTTCACATCGAAAGCACAAACAGCTCCTTCCCAAGCAAAATCGGCTGCAGCGAGACTGCAGATCATCGACAAGAACATGCAGCAATGGGCAGATGAAAACCGGATGGCAGGAGGTGTAGGGCTGATCCTGCAAGACGGAAAAGTGCTTTACCACAAGGCTTTTGGATATGCCAACAAGGATAAAAAAATTCCGATGCGCACCGACCATATCTTCCGCATCGCCTCCCAAACCAAAGCCATTACCAGCGCCGCCGTTATGATGCTCTACGATGAAGGCAAATTCCTGCTGGATGAACCGGTTTCCAAATTCATCCCCGCCTTCGCCAAGCCGAAAGTGCTGGTGAGCTTCAACGAAAAAGACTCTTCCTTCACCACCACCCCAGCCAAAAGGGAAATAACCATCCGCGACCTGCTGACACATACCTCCGGGATCGGCTATGCCCAAATCGGTTCCAAAGAAGCCAACGCCATCTACGCCAAAAACGGTGTGGTGGGTGGCATCGGCGTGAAAGGTATCACGCTGGCAGAAAATATCAACAAGCTAGCACCCCTGCCGATCTTCCACAACCCGGGTGAAAAATTCACCTACGGACTCAACACAGACGTGCTGGGCTACCTGGTGGAAGTGGTTTCGGGCATGACCCTCGACGAATTCTTCCGCAAAAGGATCTTCCAACCCCTGGGCATGAAAGACAGCTACTTCTACCTCCCCAAAGAAAAACACGACAGGCTGGTAGGACTCTATACCCATGTCAACGGTGTGCTGGCTGAATCCGAACCGGTAGTGCAAATCAACGGCACCTTCTACCGCGACTTCCCCCTCATGAACCTGCAAATGTTCAGTGGGGGTGGCGGTTTGTCGTCTACCATCATGGACTATGCCATCTTCCTGCAAATGATGCTTAATGGCGGCGAATACAACGGTACCCGCATCCTCAGCCGCAGCGCTGTCAGGCTGATGACACAAAACCAAATAGGCGAGATCAGCAACGGATCAAACAAATTCGGATTGGGCTTTGGCATAACCACTGAAAGGGGGAGCGCCAGGTCTCCGGCCAATGAAGGCACCTTCGATTGGGGAGGAATGTTCGCCACCACCTACTGGGTGGATCCCAAAGAAAAGGTAGTCGGACTATTCTTTCAAAACGCCTATCCCACCGCACACGGTGACATTTCTGAACGGTTTAAAGTGCTTACTTACCAAGCCATCAACTGATACCCCATGAACAAAAATATCCTGCTGTTGGCCACTGCCATCTCCCTTGCTGCCGCCGTCAACGGCCAACCTTTCCGGAAACTGCACAACAAAGCAGTGCTAATCGATACCCACAATGATTTCATCAGCACGGGTATCGAGAAAGGCAAAAGCTTTGACCAGGACCTGAAAGGTATCACCCATTCCGACCTGAACCGGATGAAACAAGGGGGCATCGATGTGCAGGTATTCTCCATCTTCTGCGACGAAAATTATGGTACCGGCACAGCATACGCTTTTGCCAACAGGGAAATGGATACCCTCTATGCCACCATCGCCCGAAACCCAGATCGTATGATGCTGGTGCGCACACCGGCAGAGCTGGAAACAGCTGTCCGATTGGGCAAACTGGGCTCCATGATTGGCGTGGAAGGGGGCCACATGATTGAAGACAACCTGGAATACCTCGACAACATTTACAACAG
>JBDLUN010000008.1:0-10234 GCA_039805245.1 Bacteroidota bacterium | reverse complement strand
ATAATTGGGGGAAAAGAGTTTTACTTAGTACACATGAGCTGTCCCTTTGAAGGCAATCTTCGACTCATCCATAAAATGTTTGCTTATAATTGGGGAGGATTATCGATATCAATAGATTGTGCATCTATAAGTTCGATGACTTCAGAAACATCAGTGTATTTTGATCTAATGCTTCGCAGTTTTAAGATTCCATCAAAGAGATAAACATTTTGTTGAACTAAGTGTTTTAGTTTCTAGAGTTAAGAAAGTGTAACAAACTTTCTATTCGTAGTGTAACTTTTAGTGAAACTAGTTTAAAACAAAAAAGCCCATAAAAAACTGTTAACCAGTTAATTATGAGCTTTAATAAGCTGTAGGGGGAGGGATCGAACCTCCACGAGGCAGTTAGCTATAGCGCAAAGTTTCAGTGGTCGACCCTGGTCGCCTCTTGCGAGACGGCTCTACACTACGTTTCTCCTGTTATCCTCACCCTCGAGACAAGAGGGCATGTCTGCCGAAAGTTTCATCACCCCACAGTGGTAAAGAACTGATGCAAATTTAACAAATAAGGTTATTTCTTGATAATATTTCAATAAATATTTTTTATTTATTGAAAATATTCAATAAATTGCATCTTTATTTGAAAAAGTTGAAAAATCAATACCCGTATGGCATCAAAATTGAATCTTGACAAACTTGACCTGCAGATTATCCAGATCATGATGGAAGATGCCGGCATTTCCTATGCTGACCTGGGCAAGCAGCTTTTTGTTTCCGGCGGTACGATACATGTACGCATCAAAAAACTGCAGGAAATTGGAGTCGTCAAAGGTACGAAACTGAACGTTGACCTCAAACTTTTGGGCTACGATATTACCGCCTTCGTAGGAATCTACCTGGAGAAGAGTTCGCTCTATGATCAGGTTGCAGAAGACCTCAAACAGATTCCCGAAATTGTGCGATTGAACTATACTACCGGAAACTACTCCATGTTCATTGAAGTGGTGGCCAAAGACATTAACCAATTGAAATTTGTTTTGCACGATCAACTCCAAAAAATCAAAGGCATTGAGCGCACAGAGACCTTGATTTCCTTGGATGAAAGTTTCAACAGGAATGTTCCGGTAGTGGGATAATCGCTAATCATTTGAAATTTCTTCCCTTCCATTCATACCGCTTGAAAAAGCTGAGGCTTGCGGATAACACGGTATAAATGATGTGAAAGGGTTGGGCAATCATGAACCAAGGCAGGATATATGCCTTCCCCAGAAAACGGGCCATCCGGATCATCAGCGGGTACTCCACAATGGTCTTGATCAGGATCAAAAGCAATGCTGTTTTTAAATGGTTGAAACCCAATGGGGCAAGCAACATCATCCCAAACAGGCATAGGTTAACCAAGTAAACGAGTAACAATACCCATTTGATCTTGACGCTTTTGTATGCTGTGGATTTACTTGCCCATCGGATGCGCTGCTGTATGAATGCTTTCCATCCGGCAGCAGGTAGGGTCTCAACGATCGCTTCCCTGGAAAAGCAATACCTGACCTTTCCAGGGTAGGCAGCATCAATCTTTTCCATCAGCAACATGTCGTCGCCAGTGGCGATATGATCAATACCGGCAAAGCCATTGACCTTCTGAAAAGCTTCTTTGGTGTATAAGAGATTGGCACCATTGCACATGTTGAAAAGCCTGGCACTGACAGCCGCAACGGTAATGCCTTGGAGTGCGATGAAATCGAGCGACTGAAAACGGTCCAGAAATCCTTGCTCGCGGGTAAAGCGTACTGGTCCCGCCACAAACACGGCCTGATGGGTTTCCCTGAAAAGGAGCATGGCATTCAACCATTCCGGATGAAAACTGCAATCAGCATCGGTAGCTACAATGATGCCATGGCTTGCCGCTGCAATCCCTTGCTGCAATGCTGCCTTCTTCCCCGCCCCGTCAGTTCTGCCATCCAGTTGAATCAGCCGGACGCCACGGTGCGCATATCCTTTCACCACTGCAGCGGTATCATCTTCAGAGTCATCATCCACTACGATGATTTCAACCTGATTGGCAGGAAGGGTCTGCTGCAGCAGGCTATCCAGACATTTACCGATGTGCAGCACTTCATTGCGCGCGGCAATCACCACACTCACGGCCTCCACGCTCATGCCGGTTGGCTTGAAAAAAGGCAACCGCATCAAGATCCTGTTGCTACGCCTGATGACCCAAGCATATAAGGCAACAAGAAGCATGGTGGCAAGGAGCAAAGGAATCGGCATCTCTGCAATGGGTTGGCCTGTCAATTTGTTTAGCGTTTGGTGATTTTGGTAAATTTCACCAATTCTGCGCTAATGGCATTTTTTTCTGCAGGTAAATGGGTATGCCCCAAAAAATAAAAGCCGGCATACTGAGTGTACACCGACCTTTTGAATTACCAACATGTGCCGTACTGGGCTATTTTCAGCTGCTCTTTTGCAGCTTGTAGTATTTGCTGATGTCCGTCACACCTTTCTTCAGCACATCGGGTGTGTTGGTGAGCGAAAAGTTGTCCCACTGCTCCAACCCTGCCTTGTGTTGTGTGTAACTTTGAGGAGCCACCACTGCAATATCAATCTTGGACAATGCCAGACCAATTGAAATCACGAGTGTTGAAACCAGCGTCACCATACCCAGCAGCAAACGGATGTCGTGGGCATGTTTCAATGGTGCAATCATGTGCATCGACAACAATACAATGTAGGAGCCGAAGGCAAACACAATGCCACTGAGCATAAAGGCTTTGGTCGATTCCCTGTTCTCATACACACTGATTTTCACGAAATGGAAGAACAATTTGGAGGCAAAAAGAAAGACGGGTATGGATCCCACAAGCATCACCTTCAAGAGGTTGGTTTCATTCACACCATTCATGGCCAAGGCTGCAGAGCTGTATGCCATCAGCAAGGTGAGCGTGAAACCGATAAGTTTGTTGAACCCACGCTTTTCTGAGAAGTTGACCAAGATAATCAACATCAGTGGTGCTTGCACCAGCGTAGTAACCGTATTCATCAGCAACAGTGCGTCACCGGATAAATTACTGAACTTCTGTACAAGACTTGCCGTGATAAAGGGAACCAGGTAAACTGCATTGAGCGCTATCAGCTTAAGGTTGCTGATCTTGAATTGTGCATTGTTAGGACTCATGTAAGGTAGGGTTTGGATAATTGGATTCAGTTTTCAGTAGGGATAGGATTAAAAACGGGTACAGTATAGAAACGGCAACTTGTTAAGAGTATTATATTTTATCGTTAAAACCGCTTAAATTCAGTGAAAGTGCTCGTAGAAGTACGTAGGAATACGCATTGTTTTTCGTAAAAAAACTAAATTGGGTCCATGAAGCAAAGAATTGTGCTCATCTTCAGTCTTGGTCTATTATATATGTCCGCACTTGCCCAGACAAAATCCACACCGGAGTTTTTCTTTGCCAGAACAAAGGGGTTGTTGCCTTATGTGGAATATGGTCCGGGAGACGACAGGCTGGGCGGTGCCAAGATGACCTACCTCGATTCTGGCATCCTCTTGAAAGTCATAGACAGCCTTGGGTCGGATTATATTATTGAACTCACCAACTCTCTCCATGCGTTCATCCAAAAGTCCAGTACGTTTCCAGACACCGCAAGAAACCACCCTGCACATTACCTGAGTGGCAACTGGAAAACCTATCGGGATGAGCGTTTCGACCATATTGTGATAACCATGCCCGAAAGGCTTCCGTATCGGGGTACCATGCAGGTCAATCCCAACCGACTGATCATCGACCTGTTTGGCATCACCAGCAATACCAACTGGATTACGCAGGTTGGCCAGCTCAGGGAAGTGGCCAATACCTGGTATGAACAAATGGAAAATGGCATGCTCCGGGTTTACATTGACCTGAAAAGCAGCATGCATTGGGGTTATTCCGTGCATTACGACAGTACCGGATCAAAGCTGGATATCCGGATCAAACATGCACCCGACCGGAACCTGAAAAATCTCTTTGTTGCGGTGGATGCAGGCCACGGAGGTAACAATTCCGGAGCTGCAGGAGATATGTACAGGAAGCTGGAAAAAGCCCTTACATTGGATTATGCCCTGGCTCTGGAAAAAGAATTGAAAAAAGCCGGCATCAGAAGGGTTTTCATGACCAGGCGGAAAGACACCTCGCTTTCCATGCCTGAGCGTATCATAATGTTGCGGGATACCATGCCCGACCTGCTGCTCAGCATCCACTTCAATTCATCGTCTGTGGATACCGTTAAAGGTACCAGCACATTTTACCGGCATATCGGCTTCAGGCCCCTCACGCAGGTGATTTTGAACAGGATGAAGCAATTGGGTCTCCAAGAATTTGGCAACGTAGGCAGTTTTAATTTTGCTTTGAGCGGTCCTACAGAATATCCCAACTGCCTGGTGGAAGTGGCTTTCTTAAGCAATCCCGATGATGAGCGTTTCATCATGCATAAAAAATCTCCCGAAAAAGTAGCCCGTAAAATCAGGGAGGGGTTGACAGACTGGCTGCGTTCAATACCAAAATGATGGAAAAAATTATTTGTTGCGATTGGGGAACCACCTCATTGAGGCTGGCAGTATGTGATACAGCCAGTGGCGAAACACTTGCCGCCATATCCAGTGAAGAAGGTGTGTTGGCAGTCAACCGGCAGTTCACGCAATCGGCCGGTGATCTCATGAGGAAGCCCTTCTTTTTGGAGGTGTTAAACCAGGAGATTGCCAGGCTGCATGATCATGTTGAAGACCAAACGCCGGTGGTCATTTCCGGTATGGCATCCGCCAACATTGGCATGGAGCCCTTGCCTTATGCCCATTTGCCTTTCGACCTGCAGGGAGCTGATGCAGTCATCCAATCCTTTCAGGATGGCAAAAGGGCTGTTCACCTCATTTCAGGATGCCGCGCGGAAGCAGACATCATGCGCGGTGAAGAGACACAGCTGGTGGGTATTCAAAGCATCAGGGCAGGCAAATGGATGCCCAATGAACAAACTCTAGTCATCCTTCCGGGCACCCATTCCAAGCATGTTGAAATCAGCGATAGAAAGGCAGTGGCATTCAAAACCTACATGACCGGAGAGTTATTTTGTTTGCTTTTTACCAACAGTATCCTCGCCCAGTCGGTTACCCCCAATGATTTTTCAACCCACGGCTGCTTTGAAGCCTTTTGCGAAGGCGTGCAGTTGGGTCTGCGCGAAAACATCCTCCATGCACTCTTTGATGTGCGCATCAGGGGAATGTTTCACCAGGCCGATACCCGGGTGAATTTTGCGTATATGAGCGGACAAATGATTGGTGCTGAGCTCAGGGATTTGAGTAGCCGCCAGATCAATCAGCTCGTAATCTGTGGATCGGAACTGATGAATGAAGCCTATGCCATGGCGCTGGATCAATTGGCATGGCAAGGTGGAAAGCCCCATGTGGACTGCATTCCGGCAGCTGCAGCTACGGCAGCCGGACAACTGATGATGTATAAGTCGCGCGGATTGTCTAAATTCACCACCTAAAACAACCTGTATGGAACTCAAGAATACCTTTATCCACCATGTATATTTTTGGTTGAAAAATCCGGAAAGCAAAGCCGATTTGCAGGCACTGATCGCTGGTCTCGAAGCACTCAGCACCGTAAATGAAATCAAATACTTTCATATTGGTGTGCCCGCACCTACAGACCGCGAAGTCATTGACAATACCTACGCTGTTTCTTGGCTCAACATATTTGAAACGGCTGCTGATCAGGATGTCTACCAGACCCATCCGCTTCACCTCAAATTCATTGAAGACTGCTCACCCTTGTGGAGCAAGGTCAAGGTATACGATTCCATCCAGCACGGATAAGCACCTGCTGATGTCTTGACCACAACAGAATACATTCATACTTAATTGATCCCCCATGTTCAACAGAGGAAAGTCGGCTGCGCTTGGTTTCATATTTGTAACGGTACTGATTGATGTGATTGGATTGGGGATCATCATTCCGGTTTTGCCCAAACTCATCCAGGAGCTGACAGGAGGAGATATGAGTGAGGCTTCGCGTTATGGCGGATGGCTGATGTTTACCTATGCTTTCATGCAATTTCTTTTTGCCCCCGTGTTGGGCAACCTCAGTGACCAATACGGTCGCAGGCCGGTGATATTATTCTCCTTGTTGGGATTTGGATTGGATTATCTCTTGCTTGCCTGGGCTCCAAGCATCACCTGGCTTTTCGTTGCACGTATTTTGTCGGGCATTACCGGAGCCAGTTTCACCACTGCTTCAGCCTATATAGCAGATATCAGCACACCTGAGAAACGCGCACAGAATTTCGGCATGATTGGTGCAGCATTCGGACTCGGATTCATTGTTGGTCCACTCATTGGAGGTGTCTTGGGTAAATTTGATGCACGCATGCCCTTCTTTTTTGCTGCCGGCTTGACACTCATCAACTGGTTGTATGGGTTGCTGGTATTGCCGGAATCCCTGGGCAAAGAGAAGCGCAGGAAATTTGAATGGAAACGTGCCAACCCGATTGGGTCCCTGATGCACCTCAAGAAATATCCCGCTGTGGCAGGGTTAATCGCATCACTTACTTTAATCTATATCGGATCTCATGCCGTGAATTCAACCTGGAGTTATTATACCATGGAAAAATTCAAGTGGGATTCTGATATGGTGGGCTATTCATTGGCGTTTGTCGGGTTCATGATTGCGCTTGTGCAGGGCGGACTTATCCGCGTAGCGATACCCAAATTGGGGCAGTCCAGGGCCTTGTTTGTGGGATTGCTCATGTATACCATTGGCATGTTTTTGTTTGCCTTTGCCGCCAGCACCTGGATGATGTTTGTGTTTTGTTTTGTCTATTGTTTGGGTGGTATTGCCGGTCCTGCGCTGCAGGGAATCATTTCCACCCATGTGCCCGCCAATGAACAGGGTGAGTTGCAGGGAGCCATGACCAGCCTGATGAGTGCAACCAGTATTGTTGGTCCGCCATTCATGAGTACACTTTTTGCTACCTTCAGTGCCAGTAATGCGGTTGTTTATTTCCCCGGTGCACCATTCCTTGCTGGTGCTGTAATTACCCTGTTCAGCACCATCATCAGCTACCGAAGCCTCCAAAAAGAGAAAAAAATGCAGCAGATTTAGGTGAATAGGCTGTTAAAATCTGCTTAAATGCAGAATTAATACGGATTTAATTACCATTTACCGATTATTGGGATATCTTTGTATAGTTATTTGAGTTAAGTACAGTATTCAGTAAGTGAAAGTATTTCCTGCTAAGCAACATCTGCTAATAGTAAGTCTTCTTTACGCCTGTGTTTCGCTCAGCATTTTTATCATCAATTGTTATTGGAAATGAACATTTACGTTTCAAATTTAAGCTTCAACGTTCAGGATGAAGACTTAAAAGGATTTTTTGAAGAATACGGAGAAGTATCTTCAGCAAAAGTAATTACTGACAAATTCACAGGACGCAGCCGTGGTTTCGGTTTCGTTGAAATGTCAGACGATGCAGCCGCTCAGAAAGCTATCCAGGAATTGGATGGTGCAACTGTAGAAGGTCGCGCCATCAAAGTAAGCGAGGCGAAGCCTCGTGAGCAACGCCCCAGCACTGGTGGCGGTGGTGGTCCTCGCCGTAACTTCGGCGGTGGCGGCGGCGGTGGTAACCGTTGGTAATTGCATCTTTACCATATTGACAAGGGAACCAAATGGTTCCCTTTTTTTATTTCCTCCTGCGCTGTTACCCGGAGGGTGGGAGATCATGGCTGTGAAAAGTATAAAAGCATAACTTTGCCCAAATTGGCTGGCATGAGCATCGTTAATGAATTCAATGACTACCGTGAGCGGATGAATGATGTCATCCTCAGCAAAGGCAACCTGGTGATGAAGCGCCTGTGGAACCTGGATACCAATACCTATCAAGAAGGTGCTTTGGATGTCAAGACCAAGGAAATGCTGGGTCTTGTGGCGAGTATGGTACTGCGTTGTGATGATTGCATCAAGTATCACCTGGGCAAATGCCATGAACTTGGACTGTCTACTGAGGAGGTTTATGAAGTGTTTTCAGTGGCCAACATTGTTGGTGGAACCATTGTTATTCCACATACGAGGAGGGCTGCAGAATATTGGGAAGCCCTCATGGATGAGGAAAAGACCAAATAATTCGTTATTTTAGAGATATACAATCAGCAAATATGAGTGAAGCCCTGCAAACAGCCCCATTGACGGCAAAGGATTTTCAGACCGACCAGGAAGTGCGTTGGTGCCCCGGCTGTGGTGATTATTCCATCCTTGCCCAGGTTCAGAAGATCATGCCCACCTTGGGGATTCCCCGTGAGAATATTGTCATTGTTTCCGGTATCGGTTGTTCCAGCCGTTTCCCCTATTATATGGAAACCTTTGGCATGCATTCCATCCATGGCAGGGCAACAGCCATTGCAAGTGGTTTGAAGGCCACCCGCCCGGAACTCAGCGTTTGGATTGTTACCGGTGACGGCGACTCTCTCAGTATCGGTGGTAACCATACAATCCACCTCTTGAGGAGAAATTTTGATGTGAACATCATGATGTTCAACAACCAGATTTACGGATTGACAAAAGGGCAATATTCCCCCACTTCAGAGGAACAGAAGGTAACCAAGTCCACCCCTTTCGGCAGCATCGATCATCCTTTTAATCCCCTGGCATTGGCCATGGGTGCTGACGCTACTTTTATAGCGCGGAGTATGGACCGTGATCCCAAACACCTGCAGGAATCACTGTTGCGCAGCCATGCCCACAAAGGCGCCTCTTTCCTGGAAATTTACCAGAATTGCAACATCTTCAACGATGGTGCTTTCGAAATATTCACCGAGAAAGGCTCCAAGCCAGTTGAAACCCTGTTCCTCGAGCAAGGAAAACCTTTGCTCTTTGGCGTAAATAAGGAAAAGGGAATCAAACTTGATGGCTTCAAGCCCGTGATTGTAGACTTGCAAGAAGGTGCCAGTGCCGACGACTGTTGGGTGCATGATGAAAAGGATTTTTACAAAGCCCAAATCCTGGTGAGGATGTTTGACGATCCGAGGATCGAAGGGCACCTGCCAAGGCCTTTTGGCGTTTTCTATGAAACCGACAGGCCATGCTATGAAGAACAGCTCCAACTGCAGATTGATGATGTGTTGTCCAAAAAGGGCAAGGGCGACCTCAACAAGTTGCTGAGGGGCAGTGAGACCTGGACAATTTCTTGATTGGCGCCACTTATACAAATACATCCCAAAGATCCCCAGCCCAGGCTGATCAAGCAGGCCGCCGATATTTTGCGCAAGGGAGGCGTCATCATTTATCCTACCGATACCGTATACGGGTTGGGTTGTGATATTTTTCAGCAAAAGGCCGTGGAAAGGATTTGTCGCATCAAGGGTATTGACCCCCTCAAAGCAAACCTGTCATTTGTCTGCAGCGATCTCTCCGATCTCAGCAAATATGCCAGATCCATCAATACCCCTCAGTACCGGTTCATCAGGCAACACGTACCCGGACCTTTCACATTCATCCTGCCGGCGAGCAGGGAAGTTCCCAAAATACTCAAAAGCAAAAAAGATACGATTGGATTGCGTGTGCCCGATCACCGCATTACGCATGCCATTGCCGAAGAACTCGGCAATCCCCTCCTCAGTTCATCCCTTCCCGGGGAAATGGTGGAGGAGTATACCGATCCGGAACTGATTCACAATAAGTTTGAAAAACTTGTAGACCTGGTTATAGATGGAGGTATCGGGGGAATGGATTATTCAACCATTGTAGACATGACGGGGGAGGAGCCAGAAGTGACCCGACAGGGCATGGGCATCATCCAATAAAATGGCCCCCAAAAGAGGGGGCCCGTTTTAATGGGACTGGAAGGTTGTGAGTTATTAGACCTACTGCTTCTTCTGACGGGCAAAGTGACAGTTGGTTTAATATAGGCAATATAGATATATTTATCATTATTTTCTATATGCCTATGGGAGTTTTTTATGACTTTAGCTGAAAGCTCTTCCTGTGCAGGATGCATTGCCCGTGTAGGGAAATGGCTTGGCGGTGATCTGCCGTCCCATAGCCTTTGTTTTTAACCCAATTGTAAATGGGAAATTGCTCATGCTTTTCCAGCATGAAATCGTCGCGGTAGGTTTTAGCCAGGATACTGGCAGCCGCGATGGAAGCATAAATACCATCGCCTTTGATGATGGTGGCGTGCGGAATATCCCTGTAAGGTTTGAAACGGTTTCCATCAACCACAATGA
>JBDLUN010000007.1:0-7764 GCA_039805245.1 Bacteroidota bacterium | reverse complement strand
ACCAATACCCCAAATTGAAGAAGACATTACAGCAATAGCTTGGATGGACAAAGCATCCGTTGCCAATATCCTCGACAACACCTATGCGTCGATAAGGGAGTTATTGGAAAAACATTACCTGTAACACTCAGTATTGAGCCGATATGGAAGCCGAAACTATTCCAGGCAAAAACAATGATGCATCTCCCCCATTTCTGATAATATCCCTTACAATGGTAGATGCAACAGAAGTATATTTAGGCTCACAAGTAAGGAAAAATGTTTCAATGCCTGGATCGAGTGTTCTGTTGGCATCAGCGATAGTCTTTTCATACTCAAAATCACTAACATATCGGATTCCCCTGAGGATATAGTTGGCTCCAATCTGTTTGCAAAAATTGACGGTTAATCCCTCAAATACGGCTGCAGAGACCTTCGCATCATTACAGAAAATATCTTCAATCCATAACTGACGCTGTTCTGCACTGAACATGGGCTTTTTGTTTGCATTAATACCTATGGCCACTACAATCTGGTCAAATAAAGGAAGTGCCCTTTTGATGATATCCACATGACCAAGTGTAATCGGATCAAAAGTACCTGGAAAAACACATATTTTTTGCATGGTACGGGTTTAGGAGTTGGCCTCACGCCTTCCAGATAATAAATAAAGCACCGCCATCCTCACTGCAACTCCATTTTCCACCTGATCAAGGATAATGGATTGCCCGCTGTCTGCTACGTCGCTATCGAGTTCAACTCCTCTGTTTATGGGACCGGGATGCATAATCAGGATGTCCCTTTGAATTTCATTCAGCAAAGCCTTTGTTATGCCATAGGCCTGGTTGTATTCACGCAAAGAGGAAAACAACACTTGATTTTGACGCTCTAGTTGGATACGGAGCACATTGGCCACATCACACCATGCCAATGCCTCCCTGATATTATAGGTGACATTTACGCCAAATGCTTCCTTGATGTATTTGGGAATCAAGGTGGGTGGACCGGCGAGTGTTATTTCAGCACCCATTTTGGACAGCAAGTATATGTTACTTAATGCCACACGGGAATGCATGATATCTCCAATGATGGCAACCTTTTTACCCTTCAAATCACCCAGTTTTTCAGTGATGGAAAGTGCATCCAATAAAGCCTGGGTAGGATGTTCATTGATACCATCTCCAGCATTAACGATGGCAGCAGGTATGTGCTTGGATAAAAAGTGTGGAGCTCCGGTGGCACTATGGCGCATGACCACCATATCCACTTTCATTGAAAGGATGTTGTTCACTGTATCCAGCAATGTCTCCCCTTTTGAAACAGATGATCCACTGGCTGAAAAATTGATGGTATCAGCACTCAATCTTTTCTCCGCCAATTCAAATGAAATCCTTGTTCTGGTTGAGTTCTCGTAGAACAAGTTTACAATGGTGATGTCTCGGAGTGAAGGAACTTTTTTGATTGGTCTTTGCAAAACTTCCTTGAACTGTTTGGCTGTATCCAAGATAAGTTGGATGTCTTGTGGAATCAAATCCCGAATACCAAGCAGATGTTTTGTACTGAGCTGCATTCAGACGCTAAATTAAAGTTTTATATTTCAAAATAAACGAAAATAAAAATCTAGATACTGTCGTACAGCACCACCTTTTTCTCCTCGCCCCAATATACTTTCACCTTCTGGGTAACAATTGAATCAATTGATTTGCCTACATAGTCGGGTTGGATGGGCAATTCCCTACTGAATTTCCTATCCACCAAAATGCAAAGTTCTACCTTCTGTGCCCTACCATTATCCAGCAAAGCATCCATGGCAGCCCTGATTGTTCTACCGGTATAAAGCACATCATCTATCAGTACCACCCTTTTATTTTCAATGGAAAAAGGAAGATCCGTAACACTGGGAATGTGTATTTGTCCCCTGAAATCATCCCTATAAAAAGTGATGTCCAGCTTACCGTAATGGAGGTTTACTTCCGGATGCAGTTCACGGATGTAATGCGTAATGAAGTCGCTCACCGCAATACCTCTTGGCTGAATGCCAACGAAACAAGTGTCATGGAATGGATAATGGTTCTCCAACAACTCATGGGATAACCGCTGAAGTGTCAGCCTAAGCTGCTGTTCATCCATTATTGTATTGATACCCCTCATGATTGTCAGATGCTTATGGTTTGCGCTTGATGATTCTTTATTTATTCTGGTTGCATGAAAGGATACCTGTAATCCGTTGGGGGATCAAAGGTCTCTTTGATGGTTCTTACACTCAGCCATCGGTACAGGTTGATTGAAAAACCAGCCTTGTCATTGGTACCGGAAGCTCTGGCACCACCGAATGGCTGCTGGCCAACAACAGCTCCTGTAGGTTTGTCATTGATATAAAAGTTGCCTGCCGCATTCTTCAATACGCGTGTTGCCTCGTCTATGGCTTGACGGTCTTGTGAAATTATTGAACCGGTAAGTGCATAAGGAGAGGTCTCATCCAAAACAACAAGTGTTTCACTGAACTTCTTTTCAGGATATACATATATCGTAAGCACAGGACCAAAAATCTCTTCACACATGGTGGTGTATTGGGGATCAGTGGTTTCAATCACTGTTGGCTCTATGAAATACCCGGTTGATTTGTCGCATGTGCCACCCGCAATTACTTTTGCTTTGGTGGATCGCTTGGCACTATCGATATAGCTTTTGATTTTGTTGAAAGATTTTTCATCAATCACTGCAGTAATGAAATTGGTGAAATCTTCGACAGAACCCATTTTGAAGCTCTTGATGCCTGCAATGAGCTTTTTCCTGACAGCAACAGCCAAATTGGAAGGAATGTATGCCCTTGAGGCCGCAGAGCACTTCTGTCCCTGGAACTCGAATGCACCCCTCAACAAAGCAGTTGCCACAACATCGGGATTGGCAGAAGGGTGAACCATAACAAAGTCCTTGCCACCTGTTTCGCCAACAATCCTCGGATACGACCTGTATTTGCCCATGTTTTCACCGATAGTCTTCCACATTTGATTGAAGACACCTGTAGAACCCGTAAAATGAACCCCTGCAAATTGGGGATGTTTGAAACAAACTTCGCCGAGTGTGGGCCCATCAACAAAAATGAGGTTGATTACCCCATCAGGAAGACCTGCTTCTTTCATGATTCGCATGAACATTTGGGCAGAGTAGACTTGGGTATTGGCACATTTCCATACCACTGTATTGCCACAGAGTGCAGCCGAGGCAGGGAGATTACCACCTATGGCGGTGAAGTTGAAGGGGGTTACAGCCAATACAAAACCTTCCAGTGGGCGGTATTCCAAGCGGTTGTGTGTTCCAGGTGCACTGATGGGTTGCTGTTTGTATATCTCGCTTAAAAAGTGAACATTGAACCGGAGGAAATCGATGATTTCACAGGCACTGTCAATTTCAGCCTGAAATACCGTTTTACTTTGACCCAACATGGTGGTACCGTTCATATAAGGCCTGTAACGGCCTGCGATCAGGTCTGCAGCTTTGAGGAAAATGGCAGCCCTACTCTGCCAAGGCATGGCTTCCCAAGCTGATTTTGCCTGGAGTGCCGCCTCAATGGCCAACTTGACATGTTTGGCATCACCAGAATGGAAATGTCCTAACACATGTTTGTGTTCGTGGGGTGGTTTGATAGCAACCGTTTTTCCTGTCCGTACCTCCTTGTCTCCAATATACATGGGTACATCGATGGTTTCTGATTTGAGCTCCTGCAACACTTCTTTCAACCGCTTCCTTTCTGGAGAATTGGGAACATAAGACAAGATGGGCTCATTCACAGGCATGGGCAAGCTGTAGTGACCAATATTCATGTTCAGTTCAGTTTATTGTGGGGTATTATCCTTTTCCATCATCAGATATGCCTTGATGAATCCATCAAGTTCGCCATCCATGACGGGTTGTACATTTCCTACTTCAAAATCAGTACGGTGGTCTTTGATCATCTTATAGGGATGGAATACGTAGCTCCGGATCTGGCTGCCCCATTCTATTTTTTTCTTGGAGGCATTATTGGCATTTTTCAGCTCTTCGCGTTTGCGCATCTCTTCCTCATACAACTTGCTCTTGAGCATTTTCAGTGCCTTTTCCCGGTTCTCACCCTGGGTCCTGGCCTGTTGACATTCCACTATGATGCCACTAGGCATATGCTTCAGCCTGACTGCAGTTTCAACCTTATTTACATTTTGGCCACCCTTACCACCTGATCTGTAGAATTCCCATTCCAGGTCCGCCGGGCTCACTTCAATTTCTATGGAGTCATCTACTAGCGGATAAACGTAAACAGATGCAAATGAGGTATGCCTCCTCGCATTGCTGTCAAACGGAGAAATCCTTACGAGTCTGTGTACACCATTTTCGGCCTTGAGAAAACCATAAGCAAATGGACCATCAAACTGCAATACAGCTGATTTGATACCGGCACCATCTCCATCCTGCCAATCCAATTCAGTGACAGTCCAACCCTGTTTTTCACCATACATCCGGTACATCCGGACAAGCATTTCAGCCCAATCCTGGCTTTCTGTTCCGCCTGCACCGCTGTTGACCTGCAATACAGCAGGCAACTCATCTTCCGGTTGGTTGAGGGTGCTTTTGAATTCAGCCTCATCCAAAGCTGTCATGGACTTGTCATGTGCCTCTTTGACTTCAACCTCAGTGCATTCACCTTCCTTCCAGAATTCAAAAAGCACTGCGAAATCTTCTACAGAGGCCTCTGTATCGGTAAAAAGATTCAACCAATACTCGTTGAGTTTGATGTTTTTGAGAATATCCGTAGCTCGCTTGTTATCGTCCCAGAAACCGGGCGACAGCGACTTTTGCTTGTCCTCGTTTATTTTATATCGTCTGTTCTCGACGTCAAAGAAACCTCCTCAAGACGGATAGGCGGTCTCTCATACTTTTTAGTTGCTCAATTGTCATAATGCTGCAAAATTACTGCAAAAGACTGAAAATACATTCAAAATAGTTGAGAACCAAGATGCTGAAAATTTGTTAGTCGTTCATGATTCAAGCCTACAATTTTCTTTTCTCCTGGCAACTTTTCCCTGAAAAAGGAACCTACGCTAAAGGTGACAGACCCAAGTCGGGGATATACAAATTATCCGTTACAGACAGGAATCAGTTGGCGGTAGAGATGAATTGGGTTACATTGGAAAACCAAGCTTTTGCTTCTGTTTATGAAATCATTGCAGATGGACAAATCAATCCGCTAGCTGATCGGGCTATTGCAGAAGAGGGAAAGGTTGAATTCATTGACAGCATCAGTATGCAGATCATACTCTTTTTTGAGTCAGGCGATATGCTTCAATTGAATCATGAAATCCAACCCAATGGCTACCTCAAACTGACCGAAGAAAGAAAAGCTGCATCAGGTGAAGGCTACACAAATATCAGCTATTACCACAAGCAAATGAGTGTTCTGCCCTATTCCACTTCTGTTTCAGGAGCTGTCATCAAACCAACAGAGGAAGGTGTCATCAGGCATAAATCACTTACTGCCATGGAGGAGCAAACCAATATGCAACTCAACCAAATCAGGCAGCAAATTGAATTGTTGGCACTCCAAGCACAAGAGATTCAGCGCAGAAAAGAACTTTCAGTGCTGATATACAACGCCAAATTGAATTTTTCTCCAGTAATTGGACAAACCTATTACCTATACGAAAAGAAAGATGGAGCTCATGTTCTTTCATTGGTCAGCCCTGCCGAATGGGGACGTTCCGGACCATACAAAAAGACTGTGGCAACGGTAAAATTACTTGCAGACCACACTTGGATGGAAATAAACTAAAAAAGAGGCCATTTGGCCTCTTTTTTAATATTGTCACTTAACCTGAATCCGGCTATTTCACCTCTTCAAATTCTGCATCAGTAACATTTTCAGCACCCGCCTGTCCGTTTGAACCGGGTGAGTCAGCTCCCTGTGCTCCAGGTTGTCCAGCTCCTTGGGTTGCATTGTACATATCCTGACTGGCAGCTGTCCAAGCTTCATTCAAAGCTTTAGTTGCATCTTCTATAGCATTGATATCCTGCAGCTTATGAACTTCTTTAAGCTTTTCCAATGCCTGCTCAATGACGGCTTTCTTTTCAGCAGGAATCTTATCACCGAACTCTTTCAATTGCTTTTCAGTTTGGAATACCAAGCCATCGGCAGCATTAAGTTTCTCAATCCTTTCACGGGCTTCCTTATCGGTTGCTTCGTTGGCCTTGGCTTCAGCCTTCATTTTTTCTATCTCCTCTTTGGTAAGTCCGCTACCGGCTTCAATCCTGATTTTCTGCTCCTTGCCTGTTCCTTTGTCTTTGGCACTCACATTGAGGATACCATTGGCATCAATATCAAATGTAACTTCGATTTGAGGAACCCCACGCGGTGCAGGAGGGATATTATCGAGATTGAAAATACCCAAGGTCTTGTTTTGGTTGGCCATAGGGCGTTCGCCCTGCAAAACCTGGATTTGCACACCGGGCTGGTTGTCTGCGGCGGTGGAGAAGGTTTCTGACTTTTTGGTTGGGATAGTGGTATTCGAAGGAATCAAAACAGTCATAACACCGCCCAAAGTTTCGATACCCAAGCTCAGTGGTGTTACGTCAAGCAACAACACATCCTTTACTTCACCGGTAAGCACTGCTCCCTGAACGCCTGCACCTATAGCCACGGCTTCATCAGGATTCACACTCTTGTTTGGTTTTTTACCGAAGAATTTCTCAACAATCTCCTGTACTTTGGGGATACGAGTGGAGCCGCCCACCAAGATAACTTCGTCAATTTCGGAAGCTTTCATCCCGGCATCCTTCAAAGCCTGCTCACAGGGTTTGAGGCAACGCTCAAAAAGGGTATCTGCCACCTGCTCAAATTTGGCACGTGTAAACTTTTTGACGAGGTGTTTGGGAACACCATCAATGGCAGTGATATAGGGGAGATTGATTTCTGTTTCAGATGATGAAGAAAGCTCAATTTTTGCTTTCTCTGCTGCTTCCTTGAGACGTTGCAAAGCCATCGGATCTTTTCTCAGGTCTACATTTTCCTCACGCTGGAATTCCTCAGCCAACCAATCCATGATTACCTTATCGAAATCATCACCGCCCAAGTGGGTATCACCATTGGTAGACTTCACTTCAAAAACACCGTCTCCCAATTCCAGAACAGAAATATCAAAAGTACCACCACCAAGGTCAAATACCGCAATTTTGCTTTCTACGTTCTTTTTATCGAGGCCATAAGCCAATGCTGCTGCAGTGGGCTCATTGATAATCCTTCTCACATTCAAACCAGCAATCTCTCCCGCCTCTTTGGTTGCCTGACGCTGGGCGTCATTGAAATAAGCAGGAACTGTAACCACAGCCTCGTTGACCTCTTGCCCCAGGTAATCCTCGGCAATTTTCTTCATCTTTTGCAACACCATGGCACTGATCTCCTGCGGTGTATATAACCTGCCATCAATATCAATTCTAACCGTATTATTATCACCCTTGGCCACGTTGTAGCTCCAATGTTTGATCTCTTCAGTGACCTCATCATGACGACGACCCATGAAACGCTTTACGCTGGTAATCGTGTTGATTGGGTTGGTTATTGCCTGACGTTTTGCAGGATCGCCTACTTTCCTTTCTCCATTTTTCAGAAATGCAACCACACTGGGCGTGGTTCTTCTGCCTTCATCGTTGGCGATCACGACTGGTTCATTTCCTTCCATTACGGATACGCAACTATTGGTTGTTCCGAGGTCTATTCCAATGATTTTTGCCATATAAGTGAATTTAGATACACAATAC
>JBDLUN010000006.1:0-4321 GCA_039805245.1 Bacteroidota bacterium | reverse complement strand
CAAACACCTTACAGCACCTTGGGCAACCAATTTGCCATGCATTACAATTATCTCACGGATGATATGCCTGAATTCATCACTGCAGTGCGGATGGAAGGCCAATTGCGAAACAGTCGCATTCATTTCCAAGATTTGGCCTTCTTTGCACCACAACTGAAAGGTATTGACCAGGAAGTTGAAATCAGTGGGGATGTTGACGGTACAGTCGACAATCTGCATGCGGATGAAGTGTTGTTGAAATCTGCCAAAAACACAACCCTCAGGGGACAACTGCATATAACAGGTCTTCCCGATACCGATGTTACTGTATACGAACTGAACAAGGCAGTTCTGCACAGTACCATAGAGGACCTAAACTTGTTGATTCCTGCATTGCCCCAAGCGGTTGGCTTGAATCTGGATCCCTTGCAAACCGTTGATTACAATGGACAAATCTTGGCCAAGGGCAACAATATTGATACAAAAGGAACCCTATCTACTGCCCTGGGAAGTGCAGCCGCAACCCTACAAATATCAAATGCAGGAGAATCCGCAATGGGGCTGACTTTGAAAGGTAATCTGATTGATTTTGAAGCGGGCAAATTGTTTGCTGTTGACGGCTGGGGGAAGACCAATATGAATTTTGATTTGACACAACAACCCGGCAAGCAGCTATTCTTCAAAGCCAATGAGGTGCGTGTTGCATTCAAGGGATATACGTACAGCCAAATCAACCTCAACGGATCATACGCCAAAAACATCTTACAGGCAGGCATCCGCATTGATGACCCTAACCTCAATGCTGCGTTGGATACAAGAATCTTGTTGGACAATCCATTGCCGCATACCCTGATTGATGCTGTGGTGCACTCCGCAGACCTTCAGGCACTCCGGCTTGCCAAATCACCCTTGACATTCACAGGGAAAACAGCCATCGATATTGAAGGAAACAAAGCAGACAACCTTAATGGCACGGCCAGCTTCAAAAACCTCAGTCTATTCAGAGGCAATCAGGCCTTTGTATTTGACAGCATCAAATTGCAGGCCCTGATCAAAGACAGTACCAGGTCTTGGACACTCCAAGGAAAAGATATTGAGGCAACACTGGAGGGCCGGTTTGAATTTGCCGACCTGAAATCCACGTTCAGTCAGTATTTCAGCAACTATTATCCTATCTACATCAAAAGAATGCCTGCCCCGAAAAAAACGCAGGATATCCGTTTCAACTTTGAATTGAAAAATGCCTCATCGATTTTGAAATTGTTGGACATCGGGCTTGCCGGTATGAATTATTCCAAAATTGATGGCCGCATCAACACCGAGAACAATATTTTCAGGATCAATGCTACCATACCCAAGTTGCAGTACAAAAAGCTTGCCGTGTATGATTTCAGGCTTGATGCCGATGGCGACCAAGACAGCCTGCGTGTAGTTTCGAAAACCAGTTCAATTGTATTCAACGACAGCTTGTTTTTCCCCAACAATGAAATTTTTATCCGCTCCTCCAGAGATGTGTCTGCCGTAAATATCAATACGTTTTCAGAACAGTCACAATACGGAGCAAGGCTTTCTGCATCCGTATTCAACCTGGCTGATGGCGTCAAAGTCCATTTCAATCCTTCATCATTGGTTTTCAATGAGAAAACCTGGAATATTGAAAAGGATGGTGAAGTGGTGTTGAGCCGTGCGCGGTTTGATGCCAACAATTTCAAGATAAGTAATGGTGAACAATCCATCAGCTTACTCACCCTTCCGGCAGAGGCTAACAGGTTGCAGACCATCATTCTGACCCTGACCAAGGTGAATCTCGGGGAACTGATTCCTTTTGTGCTCAAAGAACCCAAAATCCAGGGGATAACAACAGGTGACCTTACCATTGAAGACCCATATAACGATTTCAAGCTCTACCTCAATGCCCAAACAGATAAAACCCGCATAGAAGATGACTCCATTGGCCTCACTTCCATTAACGCCTTTTGGGATCAGCGCGAAAAAAGAGCCAGCTTCTTTTTTGCTTCAGACAATCCCTTATATGAGTTGGATGTCAACGGCAAGCTGAATCTGAAAGACAGTGCCAACCAGGAACTGGATACCGACATCAATATTCGGAATGTTTCCCTTTCACTCTTAAAACCCTACCTGAAAGTTGTTTTCAGTGATTTGCAGGGCATTGGCAATGGCCAATTGAAAATCTCCGGGAATCTGAAAAAGCCTGTGATGACAGGTGCTGTCAAAGTCCGAAACGGAAAAATCACGATAGACTATACCCGTTGCAGTTATTCGTTGGTTGACCCTGAAATCCGTTTCACCCCAGACAAGATTGATTTCGGTAATATATCCTTGCGTGACTCCTTGGGCAATTTCGCTACCTTGAAAGGAACACTCGAGCATAATTTTTTCCGCAATTTCAAATACAATATCAGTGCCAGCTCCAGAAAATTATTGGTCCTGAATACCAGGCGGGTAGACAACAGCCTCTTTTATGGCAATGCCATAGGCCGATTCAATTTTTCCCTGAACGGTCCGGAACAAGAGATGAAAATGTTGATCAGTGGTATGCCGGTCGACAGCTCCGTCATCAATATTCTTACTTCAGGAAGCACCAAACAGTCTGCTGACGTGGATTTTATCCAATGGAAGACTTTTGGTCGTGCAATGAATGAAAAGAAGTCTGGTGTACTATCCACCAACCTGATCATTGACCTTGACTTAACGGCATCTCCCCTGCTGAAAATGAACGTGGTACTGGATGAATTGATGGGTGACATGATTTCCGGGCAAGGTAATGGCAGTCTGAAAATCCATACAGGAACCAAAGATAATTTGTCCATGAACGGCCGGTATAATATTGAAACAGGCAATTACAATTTCAATTTCCAGGATATTTTCAAAAAACCTTTCAAACTCCTTGGTGGCGGCAGTAGCTATATCAGTTGGAATGGTGACCCCTATGATGCTGAGATCAATATCAATGCTGTTTACCTGGCAGAGCAAGTGCGTATGAGCACTTTATTCACTGACCCCAGCAATTCAACCATATCCGGTGTAAGTGCTGATATTTTGAGAGAGATCAGTGATGTTGAAGTCAGATGCAACCTTACGGGTACACTCAGCAAGCCTAATCCAAGCTTCCAGATTGTGATTCCCCAGGGCAGTGCCGTCAGAAACAATTCAACCATCGATAGCAAATTGAAAACCATCAACAGGGATCAACTCGAAGTGAGCAAGCAAGCCACGTACCTGATTGTTTTCAAGAGTTTTGCCCCTCAGGCCGCGGTTGTGGCCAATGGTTTGAATAGTGAGTTGATCAATACCACCATCTCCGGAGTGATCAATGGTATTCTTGCCAACAGCGTGCAGAATTTCTTTTCGAAGGTGTTGGGCTCAGCGGTTGATGTGAATTTCAATTATTCCCGGACCTTAACCAGCATTACTGGTGATGCCGGCAATGCTGCTGGTTCAGGGCAGAACAATTTCCGAGAAAATGTCAGCTTGCAGTTCATCAAATCCATGCTGAACGACAAACTGATCATCACTTTTGGCAGCGACTTCAATTTTGCCACTGCCGGAAACAGTACCATCACTTCAGGATCGCAAAGTTTTCTCTTCCTGCCGGATGTCAATGTGGAATATAAGATAACACCTGATGGCAAATTCCGGACTTCCTTTTTCTATAGGAGCAGCTTTGATGTTTTGTCTACATCAGGCAAACGCGATAGAACAGGAGGAAATGTTTCGTTCCGAACAGAGTTTGACAATATGTTTGGCAGAAGGCGAAACAAAAAAACTGCTGAACAATAGGCTTAAATTTCGTGGCCCAGTTTCTCTTTTTTGGTTTGCAAATACTTCTCGTTGAAAGGGTTTGAAGCTATTTTGATGGGCACAGCCTCAACAATTTCCAGTCCGTATCCTTTCAATCCGGCACGCTTTCGGGGGTTATTGCTGATCAACCTTATTTTGGTTACGCCGATATGCCGCAGAATCTGTGCACCAACACCATAGTCGCGCTGATCTGCCTGAAATCCAAGGTGAATATTCGCTTCCACCGTATCCATCCCCTGCTCCTGCAATTTGTAGGCTTTCAGCTTATTTACCAGGCCAATGCCCCTGCCCTCCCGATTCATGTAAAGGACAACACCTTTGCCTTCATTTTCAACCATCTGCATAGCGGCATGCAACTGCTCACCACAGTCGCAGCGCAACGAGCCTAAGATATCCCCTGTAAAGCAGGAGGAATGCACCCTTACCAAAACGGGTTCATCCTGTTCCCAAGATCCTTTAACCAAGGCCATGTGTTCCGGACTATTGGGCTTGTTTTTCTCCCTGAAGATCATCAATCTGA
>JBDLUN010000005.1:0-16271 GCA_039805245.1 Bacteroidota bacterium | reverse complement strand
TGGCAGGCTGCTGAGAAGGGATTCATCAGCATTTGCTGGACCAACACGGAATCCTGCATGCCAGCATGGGGTGGGAAGTCCAGTGCCATCGGCAACAACCCGTTCATCATAGGCATCCCGCACGAAGGCGGACATGTGGTGCTCGACATGGCCATGTCGCAATATTCTTATGGCAAGCTGCAGGTGACCCAGCTGGCCGGACAAAAACTGCCCTATCCTGGAGGTTTTGATGATAAAGGTTTGCTGACCGACGATCCAGGCACGATTGAAGAGACCAGGAGAATCCTGCCCATGGGCTATTGGAAGGGATCTGGCTTTGCTGTGATGCTGGACCTCTTGTCGGCATTACTCTCGGGAGGATTGACAACAGCAGGCATCGACAAAAAAAACCTGGGTAGCTGCGGAAGTTGTTGCCAAGTTTTTCTTGCTATAGACCCACTGAAAATCAATAGTCAAAACTTCATTCATGATGCGCTGACAGAAACAATCAATCAGCTCCGAGATTCCGTTCCTGCTTCCCAAAATGGAGAGATCAATTACCCGGGTGAACGTTCTTTGAAGACACGGGAAGAAAATATGCGCCTGGGCATTCCGGTGGATGATGCCGTGTGGGCTAAGGTGATTGAATTAGCATCAGTTTAAAGCTTTTCAACGCTTGAGTTTACCATAATGCAAACACTGTAATACACATGAAAACCCCACCACCACTTCAGCCTGGCCAAACCATCGGCATTGTTTGCCCTGCAGGCTACATGCCCGCAGAAAAAGCCGCCAATTGCATCAGTGCATTGCAAAAATGGGGATACCGTGTTGTGGCAGGGAAAACTTTGGGAGGCAAATCCAACAATTACTTTTCCGGAACCGACGAAGAGCGTTTGACGGATTTGCAAGAGATGTTGGATAATCCCGAAATCCATGCAATCCTTTGTGGACGGGGTGGATACGGTACCACCAGGATTCTCGATCTTATCAATTGGAAATCTTTCAAAAAAAATCCGAAATGGATAGTAGGTTTCAGCGACCTGACCATCCTGCATGGATTCATGCATGAGCGATTGCAGATAGCCAGCATACACGGCCCTATGGCGGGTGCATTCAATCAGGATGGAGGTGAAAACCGCTTTATACTCTCCTTGAAGGATACACTTGAAGGCAAATCAACCTGCTATTCCGCTTCCCATCACCCTTTCAATTCCCCAGGCAAAGCAAAAGGAAGGCTGATTGGTGGAAACCTATGCATCATGGCACACGCCTTGGGCAGCAATGCAGCTTACCATACGGATGGTAAAATCCTTTTCCTCGAAGATGTTGGGGAACAGTTTTATAATATAGACCGGATGATGCTCCAATTGAAGAGGGCGGGTCTTTTCAAAAGGCTGAAAGGCCTTATTGTTGGTGGATTTACAGACAATAAAGACACAGAAAGGCCCTTCGGACAAACTGCCTATGCCATCATCAACGAGCATGTCAAGGAATACAAATACCCAAAATGCTATGGATTCCCCGTCAGTCATGAAAGGGAAAACGTAGCCATTGCCATTGGCTGTAACTACCAATTGACGGTGGATGCAGATGGGATTGTGCTAACCAATCAGGTGTTTTAAAGCAGATTGGACATTGGGATAGATGAAGTTGAAACCGAATTGTTGGATTTTTGCTGCACTTACGGTAGTGCTTTTCAACACTTCAATGCTCATCTCACCCATCATCAATTTCAATACGAAAGCAGGCACCTTTACCGGGATTGAAAACGCCCCATTCATGGCCCTAGCAATGCCGAGGGTAAGATTACGGTTGGTGCTTGGTTCGGGCGCTACCAGATTATATACACCTGCCATTTCCGGTGTTTCTATCGCATGGATGAAGGCACGACAGAGGTCGTCAATATGAATCCAACTGGTGACTTGTTCCCCTGATCCCAAAATGGCAGCAACGCCCATTCTTGCAGGCTTCTTGAATTCAGCCAGCGCACCTCCCTCATTGCTCAGGGCTATTCCCAACCGCAATTTGACCAGTCGCTTTCCCAGCTCCTGTACCTTATCAATGCTCTCTTCCCAGGCTTTACAGGTTTGTCCGAGAAAATCATCAGCTGATGGCATATCCTCCGTAAATGGAACACCCTGGTCCGGCCCGTACCAGCCTATTGCAGAAGCTGAAATGATTGATTTGACTTTATTGGGATTGGAGGATAGGCTTTTGTACAACAATTCACTGGACTTGGTGCGACTGAGTCGAATGGCTTCCTTCCGCTTTTTGGTCCACCTCTTTTTGGCAACCCCTTCTCCCGCCAAGTGAACAATATGATCTGCCTGGGCAATGGCTTGTGGGTCAATGACCATGGCATCGGTATCCCATTTGGCATAAAAGATTCTGCCACTGGGGCGGAAGCTATTTTGCTGGGATGTAGTCTTATATGCCGTAGCGGTTTCAATGGGATTTCTGGACAAGATTATCACATCGTATCCCTGGTGCAGGAGGTGTCTGCTGAGTGCTGTACCGATCATTCCTGTACCGCCGGTAATCAAAACAGTTGGCATATGCTTGAATTTGCTGCAAAATTACACGATCGGCGCAGAACGATTGCAACGAAATCATAAAAAAGCCCCAGGTGGAAACCCAGGGCTGATTGGTACGGCATCATGTTGGTTTTTCATGTAGGCACTTCACATGCAAATCCAAGGGGATTCACATTATTCAATCGGGTTTTTTACCTTCCAGGAAAGTGTTGATCGTACTGATTTGTATGGTGTTATTTTCATCTGTTCCTACTGAATAGCTGCTATAAAATTTTTCTACTGATGCCATTGAAGATCCCTGAACCTGCAGGTTTTGCCTGACATAAGCGGGAACCTGCTCGTATTCGTTGTTGGGATCCGCGGCATTGAAGTTGAAGGAAAGGTTGCGGAGCTTATACAAACGCTCTGCAGCTTTGGCCTTTTGCGCATCCGCTTCATCCAATGGTTCAGATGGGATATAGGGTTGCGCGTTTGTAACGGGGGTTTCTGTTGTAGGCTTCTCAGCTGCCGTATCCTGGTGAAACACCAGCTCAAACCTGTCGTCTGGCTGGATGGTAGCATCCATTACAGGGGCTACTGGTTCAGGTTTAGGCATGGGGGGCTCTGCAACAGGTTGACGCTGTACAGGTTCAGTTTCACCTGAAGCTGCATAGATAATTGATGGTTTGACTAGGAAGCCGGAGGATGGGGCTGTGGCCTGCACCGGTGAAGAAGTAGCTTTTACTGGTTCAGGCTGAACTGGTTTGGATGCTACAACAGGAGCAGGAACATCATTCATATTCAAGCCCAGTTCAAAAACAATGGGTGTTTCATCAGCTGTAAGATCCACTTCAACAATGGGGGTGGTAGGTGTTTCAGCTATTGCCGGCTGAGGTTCAGACTGCACTGCAGGCTCCACCACTTTAGCAGCAGGTTTCATTTCCAAAGTAAACATGATCCGCTCATCTTTAACTTCCGGGCGCGGAGCTTGGTTGCTTGTAGGCATGGCTGCCTTTTGCTCAAAACCAGTAGCAATGATGGTAATACTGATATCTTCACCAAGGCTTTCATCGTAGCCTAATCCCAAAATGATATCGGTGTCCTCGCCTGCTTGCGTAAGGAGGAATTGTTGGATGGTCTCAACTTCATCCATCGTAAACTCAGTGGCCCCTGCTTTGGAATTGATGTTGATAAGTATCCATTGTGCACCCCTGATATCATTATCATTGAGCAATGGAGAATTGAGCGCCTGTTCAATCGCAATATGAGCGCGGTTTTCTCCTTTGGCACGGGCGCTACCCAATATGGCCACACCTCCATTTCTCATGACGGTACACACATCCGCAAAGTCCACATTGATTTGTCCGGTTGTATTGATGACATCAGTAATACATTTCGCTGCTGTTGCCAGCACATTGTCTGCAGTTGACAAAGCGGCACTCATGGTCAAGTTGCCAAATTGATGCCTGAGCTTGTCATTGCTGATCACCAACAGGGTATCTACACAAGATTTGAGCTGCTGTATACCTTCCACGGCATAGCTCGCCCTTTTCTTACCCTCATAAGAAAAGGGAGTGGTAACAATACCCACTGTCAGAATGCCCATATCCCGGCAAATCTGAGCGATGATGGGCGCACCACCAGTACCCGTGCCACCGCCCATACCGGCTGTAACAAAAGCCATCTTGGTATTCACTTCCAAGATCTTCCTGATTTCATTCAGGCTTTCCTCAGTGGCCTGCCTGCCGATTTCGGGGTTTGCACCTGCCCCCAACCCTTGTGTCAGCGAGGGTCCTAGCTGAATTTTATTGGGCACCTTGCTCGAAGCAAGCGCTTGTGCATCCGTGTTGCAAACAATAAAGTCAACACCGCCAATTTCAAGGCTATGCATGTAATTGACTGCATTGCTGCCACCACCGCCAACACCAATTACTTTGATGATGGAAGATTGTTCTTTGGGAAGGTCGAATTGGATCATGATGAAGATGTTTTGAAATTGATGGGTTGGTTGTGTATGTTCAATGGTTATCAGAGCTGTTTGTCACCCTCTTCTTTGAAGAGGTCTATCAGTCCGTCTTTGATGCTGTTCATAAAGTCTCCAAGAGTTTTCCTGTTTCTGGTATCTACAGGGCCTGCTACTGTTTCGGTTGGCTCAAGAGCCGTCTCCTCAGTGGCTTTTTGTTTGAGTGGCTTAACCTGCAACCTGTTATGGTCAGGATTCAACCGGTTCTGGTTGTTCTCGTAAACACTGTAGCCTTTCAAAATCAATCCGATGCAGGTGGCATACATGGGCTTTTCCAATTCAGGAATATGGTTTGCTGCCAGGTGTTCATTGGGATAACCAATGCGTGCATTTAATCCTGTTGCATACTCCGTGAGTTGAATCAGGTGTTTCAGTTGTGACCCGCCACCAGTGAGCACAATACCGCCATTGAGCATTTTATGGTCAAGTCCCACTTGTTTCAAATGGAATGTTACAAAGGCCAATATCTCACTCATCCTTGCCTGAATGATGGATGAAAGATTCTTTACACTGATTTCACGTGAAGGCAAACCCCGCAAGCCGGGTATTTTTATGAAGGCATTGTTCTGGGCCACTTCAGCCAGTGCGCTTCCGTATTGCACCTTCATCAGTTCTGCTTGTGTTTTCAAAACACCCAGTCCCGTTTTGATATCATTGGTGATGTTTTCACCGCCAAAGGGAATGACTGCCGTATGCTTGAGGATACCTTCATAGAACACTGCAAGATCTGTTGTGCCACCACCGATATCCAGGATGGCTATGCCAGCTTCGATATCCTCCTCGCTCATAACAGCAGCAGATGATGCCAATGGCTGCAGCATGAGGTCTTTCACTTTCAATCCTGCCTTTTCAACACTCCTGTTGATATTTCGGATTGCATTCCTGTCGCCAGTGATGATATGGAAATTCGCTCCCACTTTGACGCCCGTGTACCCAATTGGATCTGCTACATTCTGGTAATTGTCTACAGTATATTCCTGTGGAATCACATCGATGATCTGATCTCCTGCAGGTATGTAGGTTTTGTATTGGTCAGCAATCAATTGGTCAATTTCAAACTGTTTGATCACATCATCAGTCGACCGCCTAACGATGTCGCCACGGGTCTGTAAACTCTTGATGTGATGGCCTGCAATACCCACATAAACCTCGTTTATTTCAAGCCCTGGGTTTGAATCATAGCAGTTTTTCAAGGCCGTTTCAATTGCCCTGATGGTCTGGTCAATATTCAATACCATGCCATGCTGCACACCATTGCTGCTGGCATGCCCAAAGCCCAGGATCTCTAACTTGCCATATTCATTCTTTCTGCCGGCAATCGCTGCAATCTTGGTCGTTCCTATGTCAAGTCCTACGATGATGGGTTGCTCATTATTCATAACTATCGGTTTTCTGGTGTTATTGTCTTTTTATTGATGGTGATCCTGAACTGCTGTTTTTACTGATGTGATGGAGGAGTCTGCTGCCACTTCAAATCCGCCTATGCGTTTGCATACCACTTGATCCTTGAATTGGAGGTTGATACTGGAATACCTCCCCCATGAATTGTCTGCTGCAAATCTTGCGTAAACCATTTTCAATTTCGGAAAGAGGTGCTGCCAATCATCACGCGTTCCGAGCAATACGGTTTGATTTCCCACTTGCATGGACAGTTCAAAACTATTGTCGTAGTGGATATGGATAGCTTCAAGCTGCGCCATCCAGAAATCATCTGCCAGGACATACTTCGACAACCCTACGATTCGGTTCATGAGTAAAGAATCTGAAGCATTCAACTGTGATGCCCGGAGTGTATAATTGGTGAATACAGGCAATGCAATCACATCAGACGATTTCAATGGCATCGTTTTGCCAAATTCATCGAGATAAATGGAACTGCCTTCAGGTGTGAACAAACGCGCTACAGGCTTGCGTTGCGTGATGTTGACATGCATATTCCTGTGGTGGTCGAAATACACATCTGCATCAAAAACCCACGGATTCTTTTCCAGTTGCTTTTCGAGTGCAAAAAGGTCAAAGTCGACTACCCGTTTTCCTACCGGTTTATCTGCTGCAGAAGGCCAAAGGGTAGCAAAGATCTCCTCTTCGGTAATCATTTGCACAGCACTGTCACCACTGAAACTGATTTGAACCCTGGCACACTTGACCGACTTCTCTTCTGATACAGCCCCCATGAGCATCATGGTAACACCAGACCCCACTGCAATCCACAGCAACACATGAAGAACTTGCCATATCGTCTTGCGCTTCATCATACTTTGCTTACCAATTTGTTTTTAAACGCTCCAACCAATGTATCGATATTGCCTGCACCAGCTGTGATCAGCAAGACAGGATTTTCCTGGGCAACTTTTTCAACTACTTCATGCATCTCCAGCAAGGTCACTTTCGTGTGCATCAGCCTGGAAATCATTCCACTCTCAACCCCAGCAATCGGCAATTCCCTGGCAGGATATATCGGGAGCAAATACACTTCATCCGCCAGATCAAGACTTTCAGCAAACCCGGATGCAAGATCACGTGTTCTTGAATAAAGGTGGGGTTGGAACACAATCGTGCATTTCTTTGCAGGGAACATGGCCCTTGCCCCTGTGATGAGCGCTCTCAACTCTTCCGGATGGTGCGCATAATCATCGATGTAGACCTGCTGGGATGATTTGACAACATATTCAAAGCGTCTCTTTACGCCCTTGAAAGAAGCAATGGCCGCTTTGATTTTATCGGGTGCAATACCCAGGTGCATGGCTATGGTAATGGCCACCAGCGAATTTTCAACGTTGTGAACACCCCCCATGTGGAGAGAAAGTCCTGACAAATGCCAACCCGGACCTTCTACATCATAGTGAAATACCCCTTCCTCAGCCCTGCAGTTTGTAGCTGCTACATCAGCCAAGCCTGATCCACTGTAGGTCCAATGCAAATCGGCGCGCAGCTCGGCTTCACGCGACAAGCCTTTTTTGTGAAGCAATAACCCACCTGCCTTCAGATTACCTGTGAATTGGATGAATGCCTCTTCCATGGCCTCTGGTGTGCCATAAATATCCAGATGATCAGGATCCATGGAAGATATGGAGATGACATCCGGAAACAATTTCAAGAAACTCCGGTCGTATTCATCTGCCTCGATAACACAAACATCATTGGCATGACTCCAGAAATTGGTATTGTAATTGCTTGAAATCCCGCCAAGAAAAGCATTGCAACCAAAGCCAGAGTCCCTGAGCACATGCCCAACCATGGCTGTAGTAGTCGTTTTGCCATGGGTTCCAGCGATACAAATATTGAAACAATCGCGTGAAATGATTTGCAAAACATCACTGCGTTTGAGCAATGAGATACCCAATGCTTTGCAATGATTGAATAACCTATTGGTTGCTGGAATCGCCGGTGTATAGACCACGATATCTGCATCTGTAGGGAACAATGCCGGTTCATCATCAAAGTGAACGGATACCCCTTCGTTTTGCAAGGTTTCTGTGAGTGCTGTTGGGGTCTTATCATAACCCCAAACAGATACACCACGACCCAGAAAATACCGGGCAATGGCACTCATGCCAATACCACCCACCCCAATGAAACAGGCTTTCCTGATATCCCGTATGTTGATCAACTCAGCCATTTTTTTCTTCACAGGTTTTAATGATATGGGTGGCAATGACTTTATCTGCATCAGCACAATGCATGCTGAATGCCGCTTTTGAAAATTCAGCAAGCCTGCTGCTGTCGCTTCCCAATTCCAACACCTTTTCTACAAGCTGTTTTTCGGTGTCAGCATCCTCCACCATCCAAGCTGCTCCTGCATTGACCAATGCTGCTGCATTGACCCGCTGGTGATCTTCAGCAGCATGTGGGAAAGGCACCAGGATGGAAGGCTTTCCAGATGCACATATTTCTGCAAGGGCTATGGCTCCAGCTCTGGAAACAACCAGATCTGCCGCAGCATAAGCATAATTCATTTTGGTGATGAACTCTGTTATGCAAACATCCTTTCGCTTACGCACATCTTCATCCACAAGCGACAAATTGCCTTTACCGGTTTGCCAAATCAACTGCACTCCGGCATCTGCAAACCTGTCGATTGACTTGGCAATCGCGGCATTGATGCTTCTTGCACCCAAGCTGCCCCCCATCACCAATACTGTCGGTTTATGCAGGCGCAAGCCAAAAAATGACATTGCCTCCTCTCTTGTAACCGTATTGTTTGCAATCTCTGTTCTGACAGGATTGCCTGTCTTGATGATGCGGGAATAAGGAAAGAATTTATCCAAACCATCTGTTCCTGCCATGACCAAACTGGCTTTTTTGCCCAGTAGGGTGTTACTCTTGCCTGCAAAGGAATTGGCCTCATGCAGAAAGGTTGGAATACGCTTTTGCTGAGCATACTTCAATACTGGGAAACTGGAATAACCACCAACCCCGAAAACAGCATCAGGCGCAAACGTCTTGAATATTCTCCTTACTTGAAGGAAACTCCTCATGAGCTTGAATGGCAAACTCCAGTTTTTCAACAAAGAACTTCTGTTGAATCCAACAATATCCAATCCCTCAATACGGTATCCCGCTTGCGGAACTTTTTCCATTTCCATTTTGCCTTTTGCACCCACAAAAAGCAATTCAACACGAGGGTTTATTTTCTTGAGTGCATTGGCAACCGCTACGGCAGGGAAAATATGCCCCCCTGTACCACCGCCTGCTATGATGATTTTTATTGGCTTCATGCTACAACCTCCTGTTTTTGGGGTTCAACTATTGCAGTGCTTTCTTCCTTTTCAACATGCTTCGCAACACTTAAAATGATGCCGATGGCAATACAGGTAAACAGGAAAGAACTGCCACCCATGCTGACCAAAGGCAGGGTAACACCTGTTACCGGGAACAAATTGACATTGACAGCCATATTGGCCATGGCTTGGATGACGAGGGTGAAACTCAAGCCCAATGACAGAAAGGCTCCAAAGGCATACGGACATTTCTTCATGATCCGGATACACCTATAGAGAAAGAGCAAATAGACCATCATGATTACTGCACCTCCAAGTAAACCATATTCTTCAATGATGATGGCATAGATGAAATCCGAATAGGGATGTGGAAGGAAATTCCTCGCCTGACTGTTTCCCGGGCCCAATCCCACCCAACTGCCTTTAGCAATGGCTATTTTGGCCTGCTGTACCTGATAAGCAACATCTTTTTTATCGGCATACATGAAATCCTGCGTCCTGCTAACCCAGGTGACTAGGCGCGCCACTTGCAAAGCAGCAGGTAAAGGCTCTTTCTTCCGTTCAACAGGGTCATAATAGATTTTCGCCAACATGATGAGCATAGCAATCGGAATGGCGGCCACCAATACGACAAGTCCAATATGCTTTAAACTGATCCGTCCGATAAACATCAGGATAAGGCTTGTTGCCCCTGTGAGTAATGCTGTTGAAAGGTTTGCTGGTGCTATCAACACACAAATGATGGCCACAGGAATAATTAGAGGGAGAAATCCTTTTTTGAAATCCTTGATATCATCCTGCCGTTTACTCAATTGCCTGCTGATATACATGAAGAGTGCAAGCTTCGCCAAATCAGATGTCTGGACGGTGAGATTGATGATGGGAAGCTTGATCCATCTGTTGGCATCATTCAAACTCGTTCCAAAAAAAAGCGTATAAATCAGCAGGGGAATTGAAGCAATGTACAAGATTTGTGCAATGCGTGAATAAAACCTGTAATTGACCAAATGCAAACCATAAATTATACCTGCACCAAAAGCAATGAACAGAATCTGCTTCAACAAATACGACTCTGTACTTTTGGAAAGTTTGTATGCCAGTGTGCCCGTACTGCTGTAGACAGCGAGCAAACTCATCATGGTCAGCACAGCAACAATTGCCCAGATGACCTTATCACCTTGGGCCCTGTTGGTAAGCTGACCAATCGCAAATGGTTTGATATCGTTACGGTTTTGATCCATTATAAATTAGAGATCGAGAACGGCTTGTTTGAATTGATTTCCCCTGTCTTCATAATTTTTGAAAAGGTCGAAGCTTGCACAGGCCGGACTGAGCAAAACAACATCCCCTTTCTGTGAGAGTTCGTAGGCGCTTTTCACAGCCTCCGCGGCACTTCCTGCGTTCACCATTACGGGAACAATACCTCCAAAAGCTTCATGAATTTTTTGGTTGTCAACACCCATGCAAATCAATGCTTTAACCTTTTCCTGCACCATGTCGCGGATCAGTCCATAATCATTGCCTTTGTCAACGCCACCAAGGATAAGCACCACAGGTTTTTCCATGCTTTCCAACGCAAACCAGGTGCTGTTCACATTGGTTGCCTTGGAATCATTGATATAATCAACACCCCGAATGGTTGCCACCTTTTCCATCCTGTGTTCCAGACTTTCAAAGGAAGCAACAGCATCCCTTATCCTGTCTTTGCGGATACCCACAACAGATGATGCCACTGCAGCAGCCATGGTGTTGTATTGGTTGTGTTTACCCTTCAAGGCAAAGTCAAAAATATTCATGGCAAGATTTTCCCCATGTTTCACTTGCATGGCATCTTTGTTGATAAATGCGCCTTTCGGTAGTTCTTGTTGCATACTGATGGGTAATGGTTGGGAATGAAAAGGAAATTGATTTAAATATTTTACCGTAACAGGATCATCCGCATTATAGATGAAGAAATCATTTCCCGTTTGGTTTTTAACTATATTGAATTTGGCGGCTATATACGCTTCAAAATTGTAGTTGTAGCGATCGAGATGATCTTCCGTAATATTGGTCAACACGGCCACTTCTGGTCGGAATGATTTGATGTCATCCAGTTGAAAGCTGCTGATTTCTGCCACATAAAGTGGTTTGGGATCGAAGGCAATCTGGCGTGTGATGGAGTAACCGATATTACCCACCAAAGCACAATCCATTCCGCCTGTCAGGCAAATATGATAAATCAACGAAGTGGTGGTGGTTTTGCCATTGCTGCCGGTGATGCCAATAATCATGCTATCACCCTTGTGCCGATAAGCCAACTCCATCTCACTGATAATTGGAATGCCTGCAGCAATAATCTGCTGGACAATAGCGTTATGGTTAGGAATGCCCGGACTTTTCATTACCTCATCCGCTGCAAGAATCAGGTCAAGAGAATGTCCTCCAGCTTCAAAACGGATACCATTGACGGTAAGCTCCTCTTCATAATTGGACTTCAACTTTCCACCATCGGAAAGGAATACATCATACCCCTGTTGTTTGCACAACAAGGCAGCCCCAACTCCGCTCTCCCCGCCTCCCAATATGACAATTTTCTTTTCCATTGCGCTCATTTATAGATTTGACTACCTGATCTTCAAAGACATGATTGTGAATACAACAAACAGCAAAGTCACAATCCAAAAACGCACAGCTATTTTACTCTCATGAAACCCTTTTTTCTGGTAGTGGTGATGCAAGGGGCTCATCAAAAAAACCCTTCTGCCTTCCCCATATTTCTTGCGGGTGTATTTGAAATAACCAACCTGTAGCATAACACTCAGATTCTCCACCAGAAAAACGGCGCAGAAAAAAGGAATGAGTAACTCCTTCCTGATGATGATGGCAAGGGCTGCAATGATTCCGCCCAATGCCAAACTTCCCGTATCTCCCATGAAAACCTGCGCCGGATAAGCGTTATACCAAAGGAACCCGATACAAGCCCCAATCATGGCTGCAATAAAAATGGAAACTTCTCCCAGGTTGGGGATATACATGATATTTAGATAATCAGCGAGAATGAGGTTGCCGCTTGCATATGCAAACAAAGCCAAACATGCCCCAATCAATGCCGATACGCCCGTAGCCAGTCCATCCAATCCATCTGTGATATTGGCCCCATTGGAAACGGCAGTGACAATGAAAATGATCACCAGCATATAAACCACCCAACCATATTGCCGCAATGAGGCGGGCAACAAACGGGCATAATTGAATTCGTGCTCTTTGATAAAGGGAATCGTTGTCACCGGCTCGTTCGCCTTCACAAAATACCGCACTTTATCCTGCTGCCTGATCTCACTGGCGTTTGCAGGTTTATTGACGCCCTTATACTCACGCATCACCTTTACATCATCATTGAACAAAAGCGTTGCACTGATGATAATGCCGAGGCCAACTTGACCAAGGACTTTGAACCAACCGGCCAATCCATCCTTATTGCTCTTTTGAAAAGCAACACCTTGCTGTTGTGCCATTCGCTTGGCCCTCAGCTTCAGGTAATCATCCACAAAACCAACCAACCCCAACCATATTGTACTCAACAACAATAATTGTATATAGACCTTTTCCAGATTGGCAAAAAGCAATGTTGGTACAAGAATGCCCAACAGGATGATGAATCCGCCCATGGTGGGGGTACCCTTCTTCTGTTCTTCGCCCTGCAAGCCAAGCTCACGCACGCTTTCACCTACTTGCAACCTGCGGAGCAAATTGATGATTTTTTTGCCAAAGACCATGGTGATCACCAGCGACAACAGAACAGCCATCATCGCACGGAAGGTGATGAACTGAAAGAGTCCGACTCCCGGAATCCGGTAGGCACCCTGCTGTAACCATTGATAAAGTTGATACAACATGTCTTCCTATTTATTGAGTTCAGTGAAGGTTTGCGATAAAATCTCCTTATCATCAAAAGGCATTTTCACACCCTTGATTTCCTGATACTTTTCATGTCCCTTGCCTGCAAGCAAAACAATGTCTTCTTCCCTGGCCATCATGACAGCCGTTCTGATCGCCTCTTTTCTGTCAGGAATAGAAAGCACTTTCATACGGTCAGCGGAATCCACCCCTTCCATCATATCATTGATGATCAGCACCGGATCCTCACTTCTTGGATTATCGGAGGTGAAGATGACTTTGTTGCTGAACTCAACTGCAGCAGCACCCATAAGCTTGCGCTTCGACCTGTCGCGGTCTCCACCACATCCCACCACAGTGATGATCTGCTCCCCGCCTTGCTGCAACTTTTTGATGGTAGCCAGCACATTGAGCAAAGCATCTGGCGTATGGGCATAATCCACAATGCCGGTTATGCCCAGCTGCCTCGATTTCATGTGGTCGAAACGACCCTCTGCACCAGACAAATTGCTGAGTACAGTCAGTACATCCTGCCGATCTTCCCCCAGGCAAATGGCTGCGGCATAAACAGCCAAGAGATTGTACGCATTGAATTCACCGATCAGCCTGAAATGCACATCCATCTCATTGACAAGCATCTGCAAACCAGACATGCTATTATCAATAATCCGACCTTTAAAGTCTGCTACAGACTTGAGACTGTAATAAAATTTATCCGCAACGGTATTTTGCAACATCACGACACCATTTCTGTCGTCCATGTTGGAGATGGCAAAGGCGTTGCTGGAGAGAGCATCAAAAAAACCACGTTTTGCTCTGATGTAAGCATCAAATGTCTTGTGGTAATCGAGGTGATCATGTGTAATATTCGTGAAAACACCTCCGGTGAATTGCAGACCTGCAATCCGTTTCTGGTCAACCGCATGGCTGCTCACCTCCATGAATGCATGACTACATCCGGCATCAACCATTTGCCTCAGCAAGGCATTGAGGGTGATGGCGTCCGGTGTTGTATGTGTGGAAGGAATGACCAGTTCGCCTACCTTATTCTGCACAGTGGAAATCAAACCACTCATGGCATCTAGAGACATGAACAATTTGTGCAACAAAGTGGCTACTGTTGTCTTGCCATTGGTTCCGGTAACGCCAACAAGCTTGAGATGCCGGGATGGTTCACCATAAAATGCATTGGCCATTATCCCTGTTGCATTGGCTGTGTCAGTTGTTTCAACATAGGTAATCCCATCCGCAAGCTGCTGCGGTAATGTGCTGCAAACAATGGCAACCGCGCCTGATGCAATAGCAGCTTGTATATGGTCATGCCCATCCTGACTAACCCCTTTGATAGCAATGAAACAGGAACCTGACCCAACCATGCGGGAATCAATCTGCAGATCATGCACTTGCACGTCAGTCCTACCGGTCAAAGACCTGATGCCAACTTTATACAATATGTCCTGCAATACATGCATCATCAATCAATTTTATGGTCCAAATCCAAATAGATGGTTTGACCCTTATACAATTGGGTTCCGGCTGGAATGGATTGCCCCGCCACCTTACCCCTTCCAACTGCCACCACACGCAGTTGCTGCCGCTCCAACAACTCCAATGCGTCTTTCAAACCAAACCCTTTGAGGTCGGGCATTTGACCATAACTTGCGGCCAATGGCCCTGCTTCCATCACCTTGCTGCCAGACACAACACGTGCCCATTGAGCTGCTTTGCCTGTATCCTTCAACCGAATGCCGGTTTGTTTCGCAATGGTTTTAAAATCGGCTCCAGCCCCCACCCAACGATGCTTAGCACTGTCTGGCGAAGGAGCATGGGAATAGCGGCGATACAGATCTTGGTCAACCGTAAACAATTTGTCTGAGATGGCCCTGAAAACCGGACCAGCAACCTGGGCGCCGTAATACTTGGCAGCAAAGGGCTTGTTTTTGATGACCACAATACAAGAATATTTTGGATCGTCAGCAGGGAAATAACCGGCAAATGACGACTGGTAAATCTTTTCAGTATAGCCTTTCTTACCGTTGGCCACCAATGCTGTCCCGGTCTTACCGGCAATAGTATAATGGGCAGGATTCAGACTCTTCGCTGTACCATTGGTTACCACCCCTTCCAGACAAAGCCTGAGCTGCTTGAGGGTGAGGGGACTACATATGGTTTTTTTCAATTCAACTGGTTCAAAACTCCTGATAGCCTTTCCGTCTTGCAAAATAGCATTAACCAGGTAAGGCTTCATCATACGTCCGCCATTGGCAACGGCGTTGTATACCATCAATGTCTGAAGTGGACTGATGGAAACATTATACCCAAAACCCATCCAAGGCAATGCCGTGCTGCTCCACCCCCGCTGCCCGGGCCTAGGGATAAGCGGCTTGGATTCTCCAATAAGATCGATGCCGGTTGGTGAAGCGAGATTCAGCTTCTCCAGATGACGAATGAACCTTTGGGGATCAGTAGCATAATAATTTACCGCAAGTTTGGCCATGGCCACATTGGAACTCAATTCAAAGGCCCGCTGATAAGTCACATCATTCTCTTCATGCCGTTCACTATCATATACTACTCTTCCGGCAAAAGGCCATTTGCCGTTTTCAAGAACAACTGGTGTGTTCAGGTTGATGAATTGATCCTCCAAAGCCGCAAGCATGGTAATCAACTTGAATGTGGAACCTGGCTCAGAGCGGGTAATTGCATAGTTATAATCCTCACGATACTCACCATTGGCCTGCCTACCCAAATTGGCAATGGCCTTGATCTTTCCGGTTTTAACCTCCATAACAATACAGGAGCCATTCGTACACTCATTCTCTTGCAAAGCCCGGAGCAGGGCTTGCTCAGCCACATCCTGGATATTGATATCGAGCGTAGTAAGGATATCTTTCCCGTTCTCAGGCTCTATCTCCTGACCTTCAACCGGCACATACGCACCTCCCGAAATGCGCCTGACCAGCCGCTTGCCTGTTACACCCTTCAGGAGGCTGTCGTAAGTACGCTCTAAACCCACATTAATAGACACCAGTTTACCATCAGCATTGAGGTATTCACGGGACAACCCGATTGTTCTGTTGGCCAGCAAGCCAAACGGTGCCATCCGCTTTTCCTTCTCCACAAAAATGAATCCATTTTTATTTTTGTTCTTGG
>JBDLUN010000004.1:0-6498 GCA_039805245.1 Bacteroidota bacterium | reverse complement strand
GGCAAAGCTTCGGCCATGCCTAAAGGTGGTGGTAAACTCGACAATTGCACACTCAACAAAATTTCCAGCTGGATCAATCAAGGAGCACTCAATAACTGACAATATGAAAATGACAAAATCAATTCTTGCATCGTTCGTTCTGCTATTCGCAATTAGCACAGCATCACAGGCACAAAAGGTTTATGCAACCAAGACCGGACAAATTTTCTTCAATGCCACAGGTGGGATAGAGAAGATTGCAGCCGTAAACAACCAGACAGATTCCAAGTTTGTAGACAATACAGGACAAATGGTCTTTGCCGTTTTGGTAAAGGGATTCAAATTTGAAAACCAGTTGATGGAAGACCATTTTAATGAAAACTACATGGAGTCTACCAAATTTCCCAAAGCTGATTTTAAAGGGTATATCACCAACATTAAAGAAGTCAACTTTGCTAAGGATGGCACTTATCCCATCAAAGTGGAAGGTAACCTGACCATTCATGGGGTTTCACAAAAAGTCGCTACCGCTGGCAGTCTGAAAGTTGCCGGTGGCGTTCCTGAAATTGAAGGCAGCTTTAAAGTGAAACTCAAGGATTACAATGTAACAGGCTTGTATATCGGAGAAAAAATCGCTCCTGAAGCCACCATCAACATCAAGTGTAAATACTGATCATGAATTTTTCTTCATTAGCCAGGTATTCGTTTTTCATGGCCATGATGGCACTTCCCTTTGCCAGTGCGGCGCAGGTTGACCTCTTTGCAGAGGAAGAAACTGCCTTCACCGACAAGGTGACGGCAACCTTCAAATCAACCCGTGTGGTTAATGGACATTCCATTGAGAATGTAGGACAGGGTGTTCTTGACTTCAGGATACTGCACCGGTTCGGACAACTCAGTGATGGTGCTTACAACCTGTTCGGTTTGGATCAGGCTTCCATGAGGCTGGGTTTGGATTATGGCATCACCAAAACATTGATGGTGGGTATTGGCAGGAGTACATTTGAAAAGCAATATGACGGCTTTGCCAAATTGCGCTTGCTTTCCCAAACCACGGGCAGCAAAAATTTCCCCATCTCGGTAAGTTATGCAGCCACGGCCATTTACAAGTCACTGAAAAATACCAATACCGCTTATGTTCCTTATGAAAGCGACAGGCTTTCTTATGCCCATCAGCTGATCATTGCCAGGAAATTCGGTGATTATTTTTCACTGCAATTCACTCCCACGGTATTCCATTACAACCTTGTGGAAAAGTCGACCATCCCCAATGATTTTCTTTCGCTGGGTGTTTCTTCCAGAATCAGGTTAAGCAAGCGTGTGAACCTGACAGGAGAATATTTTTACCGCTTCACCAAATTGGATGGATACCAAAACTCCCTCTCCGTAGGATTCGATATTGAAACAGGCGGTCACGTTTTCCAGTTGCATGTAACCAATTCAACCGGTATGACGGAAAGGACCTTCATCAACGAAACCACTGGTGAATGGGGTAAAGGCAATATCCGTTTTGGTTTCAATGTTTCCCGTGTTTTTACAGTTGTCAAACCCAAAGAATTCAGATAAATCATGATCAAGAAAATCATCATCGGTGCATTGGTAGCCATTGTATTGGCCGCAGGCGGAGGGTATTATTATGCCTTCGTTTACATGAAGAACAAAAAATTTGATATGGTGAATGCAGAAGCCACTGCTATAACTGCGGTTGAGCTGGTGAAAGCATTCCAAGCTGATGAGGCGGGATCGAATGCGAAGTACCTCGATAAGGTTTTGCAGATTACTGGTACTGTTGCTTCAACAGGCACCACCCAAACCGGAGAGAAAACGATCACCCTCGCTTCAGAAGATCCTTTCGCAGGGGTAATGGCAACCATCGACTCCACGGCAGCTGCTGAAGTTGCAGAAGGACAGAGCGTCACCCTCAAAGGTTTTTGTAAAGGCTTTTTGAGTGATGTGGTCATCACCAACGCCATCCCTGTCAAGGAATAAACAGAAATTTGCAGTATACGGATGCGGCAGGATTTAATCTTGCCGCATTTTTTTTGTTCCTATTGATCGTATTCCCTGCAACCCTTTGTGCTTATTTTTGTTGGGTATCACCATGAAGGGCTTGTTTTTATTTCTATTGGTTTTTTGCCTGGCATACCCACGGGCACAGGAAATTCGTTATGCAGCCTTGGAGGGCAGTGGGGACAGAAGCAGTTCATTCGATATCATTGGCCGTTTGGGCAAGCAAATTCTGATTTACAGGAATACGAGGGGCCGCCATTACCTGTCAGTATTGAACAATGATATGGTGTCTTTGCGTAAGGTGGATTTGGAGTTCCTGCCAAGGCGGGTATTGAAAGTGGATTTCCTGAAGGTGGATGACCAATTGATACTGTTTTATCAGCATGAAAATTCAGGTGTTTTGTACTGTAACCTTGTTAAATTCAATGCAGATGTTAAGATAGTTCAAGAGCCGACAACACTTGATTCTGTTGCCATTGCTGATGCCAGGGATATCGGATTGTACACCGTTCTACAAAGCCAACAGGGTTCCCGCATCATGCTCATGCAGCCTCTGGTGAACAACGCACAACTTTTTGAAATCAATACCAATCTGTTTGATGGCAACATGATTTTGCTCAAGAAGGCGGGTATCATCATCGGTTCACCGGGGGGTGAAGAACATATCAAGGACTTCATGCTGACGAACAATGGGGATCTGGTTTTTTCAAGGGCTATCGCTAGAAGGGAATCTGAGAATCTGCGTAGGGTGGATGTGCTGATCAAACCTGCGTTGGAGGATACAATCAGGTTTGCCAGCATCCGGTTTGGTGATTTGGCCATCAGGAATCTCAAAATGCAAATAGACAACCGTAACAATAGGGTATTGGTGGCAACCCTTTTTGGCGCAGGGAAACGGTCTGATGTTGCAGGTTTTTTTTCGGCTTCCGTGCGTATTGAAAACAATACCATCGCTGCAGGTCAGAATATTTATTTTTCTGACAGCCTCAAGAATGAAGCCAAAACACGCAGCAACGGCATCAAAACGGCTTTCAATGAGTTTGCCATCGACCAGATTATTCCCTATACCCAAGGCGGTTATGCCTTGGTGATGGAAAGACGATATTCGGAAGGCGGCCGCGGATTGGACCGGGTGCTGAATCCTTACCTAGACAACAGTTTGCCAGGCAGGATGCAATACAATGGTTTAACAGGTGACGGCCCCGTGTTCACCATGACTAAAACGCCCTATGAGCCTTTTCGGATGCCCATAGATCCCAAGTCCATTATGAAAAATATGGCTGGTCATGTGCTTCTCTTTTCTTTGGACAGTGCTGGTTTGGAAGAAGGGCATCAGCTGCTTAGAAAAGCACAGCATGAAGACAATACATCTAATTTTTTGTCATACTGTATCTTGAAAACAGGATCTGAATTGAAGTTCCTCTTCAATCAAAAGGAAAAGTCCGGCTTGCTCTTGAATGCAGTGGCCTGGAAGACAGGGGAAAGGATCAGGCGTTTACCAGTATTGAAGGATTTGCGACCAGATTACCGCTTCATGACCAAATACGCCAGTCAGATTGGTCCTTCAGAAATCATCATCCCTTGCCTCAATAACGGATTCTTGAGTTTCGCAAGGATCCAATTCTAGTGCAGTCACTTTTGTCGAAGCGGGTTCAAACCATCCCAATGCAGTTGAAGATGCAGCAGCGTATTTTGTTTGTTGTCAGTTTGAATGAGCATTTTCAATCCCGGCATCCACCATTGCTGTTTTGAAAATCCCAGGGTCATGAACATATTCACACCATAGGTCCATTCCTGAACAGGTGAGCTGTCGATTCGGTAAGCCGGTTCAATCAATATTGTACCATTATTGACCACCGTATAGGATTCTGGTTTGCTCGTGCCTTGGTATCGGCCCACCATGCCGGCACCCCAGCCCAAGTGTTTATTCAATTGGTGCGTCAAACCGGTTTGTAATTGTACGCCTGCTGTTTGGAGCCGGAGTGGTGCAGTTTCATTTTCAGGAAAAAGAATGCCACTGCCATCATAGCGGGCCAAGAACTCACCCAGCTGCCTATCGGTTTTGGCGTATTGTTGGAATCCACCACCATAGTGCCAGTACCATTTCCCTTTCAATGGCTTTTTCCCATTCAATTCTATCGCCATACCCGGCAATTCGTGTTTGAAATGCTGGCTCCATCCGGCAGCAAAAGTTATCAACGTTACTGTGCTGTCAATATTTTTTTGTGCGTACAAACCTTGCAGGGTGAGCAACAGCAGTATAGTCATCAGGTATCGCATCATCAGTTTTTTATTGTTTTGCGTGTTTCCAAACCAATCCCAATCCGGTAATCACATCGCCTCTGGTATCATTTTGAAATCCGGCCTGGAATTGTATTTTGTTTTTTCTTGTGGAGATCAGCTCCAGACCGAGGTTCACCCTGTAGCCCAGGGAGAAGCCTGTATAATTGCCTGTGCCAATTGTACCGATGGTAAAAGTGGTCGTGTTCTGATTCCTGCGGATGTTGTAGCCCGAGCCGCCAGTGGAGAATTGATAGCGAAGGAGTCCACCGATACCGATATGGATGGGTGTTCCCGGTATCTTGGTTTGGATAGTTGGTGCGGTTTGGATGCCGGTACTGAGTTCATAGACTGAGCCGTTGCCAACCGGCAGGATGGTTCCGGGTGTGGAGATGGTATTCGTTGGCTGAATCCTGATGACGCTTCCTCCATGCAGACTCACGCCGATATTGTTGTAGAGTGAAAAATACCGGTTGATGTTTTTTTCAAATCCCCATTCAAGTTGAGCACCTTCCAAATCGCCTGTCCCATGAAAAGAGTAAGCAGCGTTGAAATTCCAATAGGGTAGGTTTTTCGTTTGGGTAGTCACCGGTATATAGGCAACCACCACAATGGTATCCAATTTGGACAAGGGTTTTGCTGCTGTTGGCAATTGGGCAGGTTTATTGTCAAGCGACAATGGAGCTGATGGGATGAAGTCTATGAGTTCGTTTTTGTCAGTTGTTGAAGCGTAATCGTCAGGATTTGTGTTTTGTTGGGGTATATCGGTGGCCATGTTTAATTCTTTGGAGTGGGTGTCATATGTCGGGGCTTTGAAAGGGCCGGATTTTTTTTCAAATCCCCTCTTGACTGTTTCCATCCCTGTAGGCTGGTGTAGGTGGGAATTGTCTGACATACTTCCTGCAATAGCCTCTTCCTTTTTTCGAACTGACTCGCCATTTTCAGGTACTTTGGCTATTTCTTCAGTCAACTCAACAGGTAGTTGATGGGTGATGGGGTTGTCTTCAGCATTAAATTCTTTCAGGATGATGGCTGACATCAACAGGGAGAGTGGCAGTAACCAAAAAATGAGCTTTCTTTTCCTTTCTTGCCTGTTCAGCCTTTTATCTACCCGTTCCCATACCTGGTCTGCAGGGGAAATGACCAATCCAGACAATTTGTCTGCTGCCTGTTTTTCAAATGGATCATTTTCCATGAGCGGATGATTTGATGTTTTCTTGTAAAGCAATTAATTTTTGGGCAAGCAAAACCCTGGCACGCATGTATTGTGATCGGGATGAAACAGTCCTGATACCCATCATCCTGCCAATCTCTTCATGCGTGTACCCCTCAATGGCATGCAGATTGAACACTATCCGATAGCCATCCGGCAGTTGCCTGATCAGGTTGGCCAGTTCTTTTGCCTGGATATTTATCATGGGGTCGTCAGCTGGGGGGTGTTCTGTTTCAGGTTGGTCTTCCCAGGATGATGTTTTCGGGTGTTTTCTTTTCAGGTTGTTCAAGGCACAGTTGACAACAATCCGCCTGATCCATGCACCCAAATCCCCTTCCCCCCTGAACTGATCCAGCTTGTTGAATACCCGCACAAAAGCATCTTGCAACACATCCTCGGCTTCTTGGAGTGATGTTGTATACCGATAGCAAATGCCGAGCATAACAGGCGCGTACGATTCATACAGCTGTTTTTGTGCCGGACGTTCGCCCCGTTTACAAGCTTTAATCAGTTCCTCTTGTTCCATGCCTTGGTTCATCCATCTGACAAGTTAAATGTTTCCAACGTTGCGGGAAGTTGAAAAAATATTTGGACAACTAAAACTTTAGTTTTAATTTAGACTAAATATTTAGTTATGAATAAAACCTTGACCAGAGCAGAGGAGCAAATCATGCAGGCGCTATGGCGTCTGGACGAGGGGGGATACTTGAAAGACATTGTTGAAGCGATGCCTGATCCCAAACCCCACCACAATACAGTAGCAACGCTTTTGAAGATTTTGGTGGAGAAAGAGGTGGTAGGTATCAAAACCCCTAACCGGTACAATTTTTACCATCCTGTTCTTTCCAAGGATGAATACACTTCGGGTTCGATAGCCGGAATTACCAAAGGGTACTTTGAAGGGTCTTATCGGGAAGTGGTCTCCTTTTTGGTAGACAAGAAAAAGCTGTCCGTTGAAGACCTTGAATTCTTGCTCAAGCAGATGAAAAATAAAAAATAATACCATGTTACCACTG
>JBDLUN010000003.1:0-10720 GCA_039805245.1 Bacteroidota bacterium | reverse complement strand
TAGATTGAATAGTTTGCTTGTAGGATCAAGTAATTCGAAAGCTAAATTATGGATTCCACTTTGCATCGTAACTTTGAATCCAACAAAAGATACATATGGAAGTTGGAATCGACAGTTTTGCGGCACGCATGAGCGGCAACAATGAATGGGCCGCCAATGACACTATCGCCATGGCAGAATTGCTGGAGCGTATGGAGCATGCTGATCGGATGGGATTGGATTATTTTGGTATAGGAGAACATCACCGGAAAGGTTTCCTGGACGCTGCACCCACCGTGATATTGGCTGCCGCTGCTGCCCGAACCTCTCAAATCAGACTTGGCAGTGCGGTAACTGTGTTGAGTGCAGCTGATCCGGTAAGGGTCTTTCAAAGCCATGCCACCCTGGATCTGATCTCCGCAGGAAGGGCTGAAATGGTTGCTGGCAGGGGGTCATTTATCGACGCCTATCCGTTGTTCGGATTGGATCTCAACGATTATGATGAGTTGTTCATTGAAAAGCTTGAATTACTCTTGCAGATAAGGGATCAAGAAACGGTAACCTGGAAAGGCCGATTCCGTCCAGCTTTGCATAACCAGTCGATCTATCCGCGCCCTCACCAAAATCCCTTTCCCATTTGGTTAGGCGTGGGTGGAACGCGACAATCGTTCATCAGAGCGGGTATGCTGGGTCTGCCTTTGATGGTGGCCATCATCGGAGGTGAAACACACCGCTTTAAACCATTGATTGATTTGTACAGGCAGGCTGGTGCTGTTGCTGGACATCCTCCTGAACAATTGAAAGTTGGATTGCATTCTTTGGGTTATGTGGCAGCAACCACCCAGGAAGCACATGAGGCCTTTTTCCCTGGATATGCTGCGAGCATGACTAGAATCGGAAAGGAGCGTGGATGGCCACCAACCACCAGAGCCCATTTTGAAGCACAGGTTGGTCCAACAGGAGCATTGTTGGTGGGCAGTCCGGATGAAGTTGCTGAAAAAATAATACGCCACTCAGCAGCATTGGGCGGCATCAGCAGGGTGACCTTCCAATTGGATACGGCTGAACTGCCACATGAAAAGCTGATGGAAACCATCGGACTCATCGGGCAGGAACTGAAACCCAAACTAGCATAGCCAATACAATAGCATGATTACCTACAACCCCAAAGACTGGTTTACATTCATCTTCAGAATCCACCGCTACGAAACATTCCGTCAGCTGATTCCTTTGATGATTGGATTGTCTGTGTACGCCGGATTGATAACCTATTTTGAATTTGATCTTTTCTTTTCTGCTGACTCCAAAGAACTGACCCGGTCGATTTCCACCATATTTTCAATCCTTGGTTTCACTCTTTCTTTGATGCTTGTTTTCAGAACCAATTCCGCATACGACCGCTGGTGGGAGGGCAGAAAACAATGGGGCGACCTGACCAATGCTTCACGCGCATTTGCTGCACACCTGAACGGAGTATTGGACCAATCAGCCATAGAAGAACGTAGGAAGATTACTGCGTTGATGTCAACTTTAGCCTACGCTTTGCGCTTTCACCTGAAGGGAGAAAAGATGCAACGGACATTTCTTACCAATGAGTTGGATGAGCAACATCTCGTCCATTTCATTGACTTGTTTGAACAGGCATCCCATCAGCCCATGGCCATTTACAAGGAATTGGTTGCTTTCATATATGACCTTAAAGCTGCTGGAAAGATTACCGACCAAGATATGTACGTGATCAAGTCAGACCTTAACAGAATGATCGAAGTATGTGGTGCCTGTGAGCGCATCAGGTCAACGCCAATACCATTTTCCTATTCTGCATTCCTTAAAAAATTCATCTTTTTTTATGTCATGCTGTTTCCTCTCATCTATGCCATGCACATGTCATACTTCATCATTCCCGTAACGGTATTCATCCTATATGTGCTTTCCAGTATTGAACTGATTGCAGAAGAAATTGAAAATCCGTTTGATGACGCGCCCAACGATCTGCCCACTTTCAAGATGGCCAAGAATATTGCTGTCAATGTTAAAATGATTTTAGACAAATAGAAACTTATGCATCCTGAAGTTGATCAGTTGATAGAAAGAGAAAACAAATGGAAGCCAGAAATAATCATGCTCCGTGAAATTGTGCTGGAATCCGGGTTAACGGAAGATTTCAAATGGAAACAAGCCTGCTATACCCACAATGGTCAAAATGTTATTATTATAGGCAGTTTCAAAGCCTCCTGTGTCCTCAGTTTTTTAAAAGGGGTTTTGCTCAGAGATGAATCGCAAATCCTGGAATTTCCGGGTGAAAATTCACAATCGGCCAAGTTGCTTCGTTTCACTTCAGTAGAAGATGTCAAGAGATTGAAACCAACCATTCTCCAATATATCCGTGAAGCCATCGCACTGGAAGAGATGGGGGCAAAAGTCAAAACTGCTGAAACACCTACACAGCCACTTCCTGAGGAGTTGCTTCAAGTTTGGAAAGCGGACAAGACATTCAAGCAGGCTTTTGAAGCTCTTACACCTGGCAGGCAGCGGGCTTATTTGATGTTTTTCAATGCAGCTAAACAATCAGCTACCCGCATCGAACGGATTGGCAAATACAGGTCAAGAATTCTTGATGGCAAGGGAATGAATGATTGCATCTGCGGTTTGTCGAAAAAAATGCCCGGATGTGACGGATCCCATAAAATACTGAAATCAGCGGGATGATTTCACATGCCTGCGAAGTATCCTGAGGTTTTCAGCTTTCACATCCGGATCATTGCGCATATTCCAATAGGCTGTCCGGGCCTCCCTGGCCCCAATATGCGGAGGTACTACCGGTAACGGATAACCAGTTCCGGAAACCAATAGCGGATATTTCCAAGGCTCGTGGGCTACCGAGGGGTCCAAACCAGATAACTCTGGTAGCCAGGTTTTGATGAACAAGGCTTCTGGATCGTGTTTTATGCCATTCAAAACAGGGTTGTACATGCGGATGGTATTGATGCCTGTTACACCAGCCTGCATCTGGAATTGCGGGTAATGGATGCCCGGCTCATAATCAAGGAACATCCTGGCCAAGTGGTGTACGCCGTTTCGCCAGTCCTGCATCAGGTAATGACAGAAAAATGAGACCAGCATAGCACGCATCCTGAAGTTCACCCAGCCGGTTTCTTGCAGGCAACGCATGCTGGCATCAACCAACGGAAATCCTGTTTGTCCGGTTTCCCAAGCCTGAATCAAATCCCCTTGGTAAGGCAAGACCAACTTTTCATATCCCCTGTTGATGCATTCCTTTTCATAACGAATTTCATCTTCCATTTTTTGGATGAAGTGGCAATGCCAATGCAACCGTGAAGCGAAGTCGCGTAATGGTTTAGAATTGCCATGCTGATGGATTGCCATTGTTGTGGCATGCCAAATCTGACGCATACTCAAGTTTCCCCAGGAAATGAAGGGGGAGAGCCTGCTGCAAGATGTTCTTGAAGCTAGTGGTTTGGAAATGTTTTTCGCATAGGTTTTATGACGGCTATCCAGAAATCCTTGTAGGTACCTGATCCCGTTGGGGGTTCCTGCTGGTTGGAGTTTGTTACCATCGGGTTTTGAAAACAATTCGCCCGTTTTGAACCGCTCAGGCATTTCAGGAATATCAACACTTTTCTCGGCGGTATAGACATTGCGGATGATGGGTGATTCCATCGTAGCATGCCATGCTTTTTCCCATCCCGATCGGTTATGGGCACCTCGCCTGACACCATGCATGGGAAATTCAAGCCATTGTATGCCCCTTTGCTTGAATAACCGGTTGATGGCTTTGTCGCGGTCCCAGGTAACCTGAATGCCTGTTTCCTGATGACTGAAAACCTGCCTGATGGTATAATTTTCAATGAGGTACCCGAAAACATCTAGCGCATCTCCATGGAAAACCTGAACCTTGTGTTGATAAAGTACGAGCTCGGTCTGCATGGACTGGATGGATTCCCACTGAAAATTTAAATGCCTTGCAGCAGTATCCGGTTGGGAATAGATCCCGGGTTCGAAAAGAAAAATGATGAGGTAGGGAAGGATGTCTTCCTCCGCTTTTTGAAGAGGCAGATGGTCGGATGTGCGAAGGTCACGTTTCAGCCACACTACATTGATCTGTTCTTTTCCCTGCACCGGTAACGTTTTAGATACACAAAAATTCGGAATTTCTCCATTGGAAACAGCCTTTTGAACTATTTGTTGTAAAATCGTAGTAACGATGTTTTTTTCATCATCAAATGCCAGTCATCATGAAAAGAAGACAGTTTGTAGGATTTTTAGGTAATACAACCCTTTGTCTGCTCGCAGGCAAACAAGGCGCCTATGCATCCGGTTTGTTATCTGAAAAAAGCGAATTCCTTTTTGTGGAAGCAGAGCAATTTGCCAGTCATGGCGGTTGGGAGCTTGACCAGCAATCGATGGAGCAGATGGGCTCCCCCTACCTGCTGGCACACGGATTGGGCATACCTGTGAAGGATGCCACTACAACAGTCACCTTCCCATCTGCTGGTCGATATAGGGTTTGGGTGCGCACACGGGATTGGGTTGCACCCTGGAAGGCACCAGGAGCTCCAGGCAAATTCCAATTGCTGGTGAATGGCAAAGCTGTCCCGGAAACCTTTGGCACCAAAAGTGCCACTTGGCATTGGCATGATGGCGGCATTGTTGAAGTTGCCAGAAAAACCCATCTGGCCCTGCATGACCTGACCGGTTTTGAAGGTCGTTGTGAAGCTATTCTCTTTTGCAAAGACCATGATTTTGAACCGACCAATGATATTGCTTCTTTAACTCAATTCAGGCGTAAACTCTTGGGATTACCTGACAAAACTGAAGAAGGTGGAAGTTATGACCTGGTAGTGTCTGGCGGCGGACTGGCAGGCACCTGTGCTGCCATCGCTGCAGCCCGGCAAGGGGTGAAGGTTGCCTTGATACAAGATCGTCCCGTATTGGGCGGTAATGGCAGCTCCGAGGTCAGGGTTTGGCCGGAAGGTCATACAAACAAATCCTTATTTCCGCATGTGGGAGATATTGTCAATGAAATCTTACCCCCCATCGTAAAAGGTTCGGGGCAGGTATTCAACGGTGTTTCTGCGGATTATTATGACGACGCCCGTAAACTTGCCATAGTCAAGGCGGAGCCCAATATCACCCTATTGTTGAACAACAGGGTAATTGAAGTGGAAACACAGGGCGACAAAATAAGTGCTGTTGTGATCCAAAGCACCCTAACCTCCAGGCGAAAAAGAATACAAGGCAGGTTGTTTGCCGACTGTACCGGTGATGCTACCATTGGTTTCAAAGCGGGTGCAGATCATGAATACAAGGTTGAACAGCTGATGGGCAGTTCCAATTTATTCAATGTATTGGATGCAACCAACAAAGAGGAGGTATTGGCTTGTGAATGCAAAGACAAGAGTGCTTTGGCCATGAAATGTGAAATGGGGCAGTATGAGCAGCCTTTCCCACATTGCCCTTGGGCATTAGACCTGAAAGACAAGCCATTTCCAGGCAGAAAGGGACAAAAGACCTTTGGCAAAGAAGGTTTGGATTCTTTCGCCAACATGTGGTATTGGGAGAGTGGATTCAATAAGGATCAGGTCAATGAAATCGAACTCATTCGCGACCATAATTTCAGGGCTATGTATGGCGCTTGGGATGTGCTTAAAAATGTGGATGGCATGTACCCTAACCACCGGCTAGGATGGGTTGCTTTCATCGCGGGTAAGCGGGAGTCGAGGCGATTGATGGGAGATGTGGTTTTGGATGCCGAGGATTTCAAACAACAGCGTAAATTCGAAGATGGCGCTTTTCCCTGCTCCTGGCATGTGGATCTGCATACACCCAAAAAAGAATTTCAGGAAGGCTTTGGAGACATGGAATTTGTTTCCGATTATACCCGGGGGAAGGAATATCAGTATGGAGGTGAATATTGGGCACCTTACCGGTCGCTTTACAGTAGAAATATCAAGAATCTTTTCATGGCCGGCAGGTGTATTAGTGTAACCAAATCCGGACTCGGTCCTGTAAGGGTTATGAAAACCTGTGGGATGATGGGCGAAGTGGTAGGCAAGGCTGCTGCTGTTTGTATCCAAAAAGATGCTGTGCCCAGACAGGTTTATACTGATCACCTTCCTGCACTGCAGGCATTGTTGAAGTTGGACGGAAAGACAAGGATTTGAGTTGATTTTCTTGCAGTGATTTAATCCGTAACTTGGTCTGATGAATCAGAATGAGTTTCATGACCGTATTTTCGAAAAGCAGGATACCCTTGTCAAAGGGGAATATGACAGTTGCGTTTTCAATGGTTTGGATTTGTCGAATAGCTCGTTGGCAGGTTTTGTTTTCATAGATTGCCATTTCAACAATTGCAATTGGAGTCTTGCCAACATCACCCAAACTTCATTTCTTGGCGTACATTTCAAAGGTTGCAAACTGTTGGGCTTGCGTTTTGAAACCTGCAACCCTTTTGGTTTTACTGTGACTTTTGAAGATTGTCAGCTCAACCATGCATCCTTCCACAAGTTGAAAATGCAGCATGTGGTATTCCGCCATACACAACTCCAAGAGGCTGATTTTACTGATGCTGATTGCAGCAGTGCTGTTTTTGAGCACTGCAATCTGGAGCGTGCCGTTTTTGATGGAACGGTACTTGAAAAAGCCGATTTCCGAACTGCTTACAATTTTTCAATTGATCTCGATGCCAATCGGGTAAAGAAAGCAAAGTTCAATATTGCCGGACTACCCGGACTTTTGGATAAATACAATTTGGAGATTGAAGTTTAAGGACGCAAATAAAATTTTCGCTTTCCAACAAAAAAAATGCCCCATAAAGGGGCATTTTTTTTGTTGGCGGAGAGAGAGGATTATGAACCATAACCACTAAACTCCTGTATATCAAGTATTTTACTTCTCTATTTCTCTTTGGAAACCCCCTTAGAAACCAAGCAGCCAAAAGGAGGGCTTGATTGTCTATATTTAGTTCCCTTGGGTTTCACAAAGATAATGAACCTATTTGAATTTCACTAGGTTCTTTTTTAACGTGCTACAATTTTCAAAATAACATCAGCATCTTCAATGAATGCATTGCATGAGCTAAGATATTGTTCCATATCATCCATGTTCTCATCATACACATTTGCACTGAACTCGTGTGCTCGTTGAAGCATTTTGATATAAGTATCACACTTTCGTTGTTTTGTGAATTTCTTCAATGCCCCCATGTAGTCTTCCCTAAATACAGTTGGGATGATAATTTTAGATTCTCCAGCATTTACTAATTCTGCATTCATCATCACTCGTGCAATACGTCCATTCCCGTCCAAGAACGGATGCACTTCACTCATCACAAACATGATGTATGCAGCTTTTGCAAAAGGGTGATCAAGTACACTATAATAGCTAAAGCTCTGTTCTAATGTACCCCTAACTAAATTATAATCTACAAAGGCCGTACTCCCTGCAAAGTTGTTCTTATCCTTAAACAGGCCTGGGTTTTTATCTGACCTTGCACTCATTAAAATCGAATGACGGTAGGATATTATTTTTATAAACTCCTCAGGAGTTGATGGAGTAATCTGCATTTCTTTTCTGTTTGAAACTATCTGATAGGTTCCTAGTACATCATGGCTATCATCGTTTCTTGCCGGTAGTGGCTTATTCGTTTGAATGATTTTTTTTGCTTCATCAATTTCAAAAACAGTTCCTTCAATGTAATTTGAAAAGTAACTTTCAAAGAAGGCAAAATTTCTAAAGGATGTTGGCGTAATATTTTTTTCTTCATGATGAGGGAATTCCGTGTTTTTTAATTCTCGGAATAAGATTTCAAACAATTCCAATCTTGCAGGATCATAAGGCTTTCCAAATGCTCTAGCTTTTGCTAGTGGTGAACTTAAAATTTTGGATGTCTTTGTGGTAAGCAGAGCACTTATCATTCGATTTAAGCGATCAAATTCTTTAGCCATATCCAATTGCTTTGACAAAGCTCTTGCTTGATCTCTTAATTTATTTATTTCATCTTCGCCGTTGACCCTTATAATTTGTTCTAAACGCTCTTCAATTTCTGGTAAGCTCAAGCATTTTGAAGCACTTCCTAATTTCTTTGATACTTGCAAATTTTCTAAAAATGCTCGTGCCTTTTGAGAGACAAATAACTCACCGGAAAATTTATTGTCGCCATCAATCGGTGGATGACCTGCAAGAAATTGCAGCGTGATCCCGGGAAGGCTTATCTTTTTAGTATAGCTTGTGGTTAAAAATATCTGCCCTGTTTTTGTTGGTTGAAACTCAAAAGCAGAGCGGTGACTTAATACGGTTCCTGGATATAGATTCCCTAAAATCTGAAATAGATTTCTTCTTATGATGCCTTCAACCGGTTCATCTAAATTGGATGAATATATCCTTGGAGCAATTTTTCTAATGGCTCCAGATTTAATCAGTTTTTTTAATTGATTAGAAATCTTGGGGTCTTGTGAACTACAAATTACCTCTTGTAGGTGAAGTGGTAGATTATTTTCCATTATCTATCAGATTTTCAACAATAATAGCCAATATTTTCCATTATAACTTAAATATATAAAAATATTTTCCATTATAGTGACTTTTGAGTATCTTCAAAAAGCACAGGAATGCAAAATTTCAATTGATTGTTTGCCTCTCCTAAATGTTATTTTCCACTATTAGCCCAGTTGAGCCGAAAAAAGCCTAATATTTTCCATTATAAGGCTATAAAATACAAATATTTTCCAATATAAAATAGGTTGTGAAAGAATTTTGAGCGCAAACAAAATTAATTAGTAAACTCTTCTTCGGATCGAAATATTTTGTCACAATTTTTAAAAATATTGTGACAGATTAATATTCACTCTAAAACTTTCTTGCTAAATAATCCTCTAAAATGATCCGTTTCATTTTCCTTTTCTGTCAAAATATGAAACTCCATCACAAAACCACCTGAAACCCTTGAAAATATTGACTTTTCCTAAAATCATATCTAGGTTGGCAAATGGCAAGGTGTATATATATACCCTTGCCAATTGCCAAGTGGGTGATTTTACCATTTTTAGGTGTAAATACCCGTTGATGAGATCAACCCTTTTCAGGCTTTGCTTTGTTATATTTAGTATAAAACTCAAACAACATGCTTACTATGAAAGAATTACTAAACAAAGCTTTAGATCAACTTAAGATTGCTAAGGTTACAATTAACCCTAGATCATTAAAAAAACAGATTTCGCTTTTTGAAATTGATGATTCACAGGAAGTGGAATTTAATGGCTCTAAGACGCCGAGTGGTTATCATGAACAACTTTATGCATTCTACCTTCCCTGTAAGCTGTTAGTTGATCAAACGATGAACGAATCGCTGCACAAAGCACATGAAATTAAAAGGGAATTCGATATGTATTGCTTTGAGATTAGGGAATTCCGACAACGGTACTTTCCAAAAGAATATGTCGACGTTTTACTTTACCGTGTCGAGCTCCATAAATCATCATCAAAAGAGCTCATAAACAGTGAGGGTATAAAAAAAAATTCTTGACTATTTTACTATTCAGTACCAACTATTAGAGCTACTGGAACAGCTGTACCTTCATCGAATATCACATTTGAACAAATATGCCATTAGGCAAAACATCGCACAAATCAATCAAGATTTTACGATTCCAACAAAACAAGAAATTTCAGCATATATGTCCGGACAACTGTCCTTATTTCCAAAAGGAAGTGGAATGACACTGATCCAATGGCAAAGAGACAAAGTAGCATTCATTGAACTATTTGTATCGGTCTATGAAAGCAATGCAATTAGAGGCCTAGATAAACCAAAAATAACCAAGAAGGAATTTTTTGGACTACTCATGTGGTTTTTCAATATTCAGATTGGAAACATTGATTCTACACTTCAAGCTGCTAAAAACCGGAAGATTGAACAAAAGCCATATTTGAAAGAACTCATGGATGTTTTCGATAATTACTGCGCCAAAGGTCTTTAAAAAATCATTGTAGTACAATTGTAGTACAATAAGCAAGCTAAAAAGTGTTGGTAGCATTGCAGCCTAATTAATTAATAGGCAGCTTATGTGGGAAAACAAAACCAAAAGTACAGAAACACCTAGCATTAAATTGCTAGAAGAAAGGCTTGGGAAAGTTGAACGGATCCTGAACCAACTTGCTGAAGAAGTAAAAGAACCTAAGAAGGAAATGAAATACCTAGATGTTGCTAGTGCAGCAAAAATCCTAGGACTTTCTAGAGCACAAATGTACATTCTCATGAGAGATGGCAAATTGCCATATACTCATGTGGGACGACAACGACGACTGATTTTATCGGACCTGGTCAACTTTGTGGAAAAAGGCTATAAGCCTGCTAGAAAATCTATCATTTAACCATCTAAACACTTTTATATGTCACTCAATAAAGATTCAATTCTTCAAGCAACCAACAACGGATTAAGCATTTTTAAGCACTTCTTAGGAAGCAAATTTTCAAAGGTTGGGAAATCCTTTAAAAGCCCATTCTATCAAGATTCAATAGCTTCTTGTTATCTGTATTTTGATAAGAAATCATCTATTTACAAGTTCAAAGATTTCGGTGACGCCGAATACAGCGGTGAGTGCTTTTTCTTTGTCAGTAAGATTTTTGGTCTGTCCTGTGAAGATCGACAAGATTTCATTAAAATTCTTGAAATCATCAACAAAGAACTAGGACTATGTCTTGAAGACAATTCGCAAAAAT
>JBDLUN010000002.1:0-9564 GCA_039805245.1 Bacteroidota bacterium | reverse complement strand
ACTATAGAAGAACAGGATTGCCAGTATTTGCGCAAGGGGGTCCTGGTACAGGAAACAGTGGTAAAATTCCGCTTCGCTTCCAGTATCCTGGTACAGAGAGAACAACCAATGGTGAAAATCTTGCCGCTGCCCTGTCCGCACAGTTTGGTGGAAATGATGATATCAATGCCGCAATGTGGGTCATCAAATGATAAATCATAATTATTTTCTTTACTTCTCATGAACAGTGGAACGGCCCCTATGTCCATAGGGGCCTTCTTTATTTATAAAAACGACAAAATGGAATTGCATCAGGCCAAAAATATAGTGGATGAGATCTTTGATCTTTATCAACAATACGGTAACGCTGATTATATAGGTGAACCTATTTCACAGCTTGAACACATGAGTCAGTCGGCTGCCCTTGCACTGAATGAGGGTGGAGATGAAGAACTTATTCTGGCTGCTTTTTTTCATGATATTGGGCATTTGTGTGAATTTGTGATGCCGGTTGAGAAAATGGATGGTATTGGCATCGTGGATCATGAAAGTATTGGTGGTCAATTTCTTTTGCATCGGGGATTTTCTGAAAGGATTGCCAAGCTTGTGCAGAGCCATGTTACCGCCAAACGATACCTCACTTTTAAGTATCCGGATTACTACAATAAACTTTCTCCTGCCAGCAAGGAAACACTGGCACACCAAGGAGGTGTGATGAGTCTTGCTGAAGCAACCGATTTTGAATCGGATCCACTCCATACCGAATATATTAAGATGCGTGATTGGGATGACCGCGCCAAGGAAACCCAAGTACCTGTTATGGATTTGCAATACCTAAAAGAGATGGCCATCAAACATTTGACCCAAAAAAACTGAATCATGCACAATAAATTCAAACTCGCTGTTTTTGATATCGCAGGTACCACTGTGCGAGATAAAGATTTCGTGGCCATAGCTTTTATAGAAGCGTTCATGCATTATGGTATCGAATTAAAAGTGCATGAAATAGCTCCCCTCATGGGTTTTAAAAAAACAGAGGCAATAGAAAAGGTTTTGGAGATGAAGGGGCAGTCTAAAAACCCTTCCATCATTGATGATATCCATAATCATTTCGTCAATGCCATGGTTTCATTTTATTCCAGTTCGAGTGAAGTGGAACCCCTTCCCGGTGCTGAAGAAATTTTCAAATATCTGCAAGATAATGGCATTGCTGTTGCACTCAACTCAGGTTTCCCGAGAGTGATTGTTGATGCCATCGTTGACCGCATGGGGTGGATAGACAATGGATTAATCAATGCCAGCATAGCAAGTGATGAAGTTGAAATGGGTAGACCCTATCCGCTTATGATCAATAAATTGATGATTGACTTGGGCGTCTCTTCTTCTGCTGCAGTCATTAAAACTGGTGATACGATGGTTGACATCCAGGAAGGTCGAATGGCTGGTTGCGGGTTGGTTATTGGTATAACCACCGGGGCTTATACACATGATGAGTTGGCGGAGTATGCACCTGACCATATCATCAACAACCTGATGGATCTCAAGCAACTTCTCTGATGGAAGCAACTGCAACATATGCATTGTTTGATGCAGACAGTAATGCTTTCATCATCAAGGAGATAAGCATACCCGAATTGCAGCCAGGTGAAATACTGGTAAAAGTATTGTATACAACAATTTGCAGAAGTGATCTGTATACCTTTCAGGGTATCCGGAAAGAAAAAAATCCAACTATTCTCGGCCATGAAATTGTTGGTGTAATCATGCAATTGCATCCTTCAAAACCATTAAAGGATTTGCGGGGCAAGGTTTTAAGTCAAGGAGACAGGATAACCTGGGCAATTTATGCCAGTGATTCTGCCGATCCCATGTCGCAAAAAGGATTTCCACAAAAAGCTGGAAATCTCTTCAAATACGGTCATGAGCAAGATACTGCTGAACGTCAATTGCATGGTGGTTTGGCCTCTCATATCATCCTGAGGGCGAATACTCCTATCGTATGTTTGTCGGATTCATTACCAGATAACATTGCTGCATTGATTAATTGTGCTGTGGCCACCGTTGCGGGAGCATTCAGGTTGCTTGGCCCAGTGGAAAATAAAATATTGGTTGTCAATGGTGCAGGAATGCTGGGCGTGGTGGCATGTGCCATGGCAAAAACGCAAGGAGCTTCATCCATTGTTGCGATCGATCAGGATGCAGACAGGCTACTTATGGCAAAGGAATTTGGTGCTGACCGATATTGTTTACCTGATGCCCAAGAGGAGGGTTTCAAAGATGTTGCTGGTCTGCCGTTGTCCAGTTTTTCTGCAGACCTGTTGCTTGATTTTACCGGTAAAACAGCAGCGATGCAGTCGTCGCTTGATTTACTCGGAATCGGCGGAACTGCTGTGTGGGTAGGTGCAACATATCCCCAACCGCCTTTGCAATTGAATGCCGAGCAAGTGGTCAGACGTCTTTTGACCATACGTGGTCTGCATAATTACAATGCACAAGACCTTTTGGCAGCTGTGGATTTTATGGAAGCTCATGCAAGTGCTTTTGGTTTTGAAAATCTCGTGAAAGGCGATTTTCCGCTTGCTTCCGTAACTGAAGGCTTTCTAAAAGGGGTAACTGAAAATCCCTTTCGTATCGGTTTTAAAATTGCTGAACAACCATGATAAAATTGATTGTATTCGATTTGTCAGGCACAACTGTGAGTGATGACAATGCAGTTGCCAAATGTCTTCATCGTGCCGCGCTACAATTCGGTCTTGGCGCAACATTGGAAGATTTTGAAAAAACCATTGGCACCAATAAGATTCATCTCTATGAATTTCTCTTGGCAAGGGAAGCGGGAAGGGCTACAGATTTTTCTCAATTGGAATCCATCAGGTTTCCTGAATACCATGAAAAAGCCTTGTTGTTGTTCGATGAATATGCACAACACATGGTTGATTTCTACAAACATGAAGTAAAGCCAATGCCAGGAGCTGAGGCTGTTTTTGAATGGTGCCATGCCAACGATATCAAAGTGGCGACAGATACCGGTTTTCACCGTGATGTGAGCAATGCCATTATGGATGGTTTGCAATGGTTGACAAAGGGGTTGACCGACCTTCATCTGGATGTTGAAGATACCAACGGCGTTGGCCGTCCTGCTCCATACCTAATCCATAAAGCCATGTATCAGCTTGGTGTTGCCAGTGTGCATGAAGTATTGAAGATTGGGGATACGCCTGCTGATTTGCTTTCCGGCTACAATGCAGGCTGCAAAGGGAATGTGGGTGTGCTGAGTGGAGCAAATAATTTCTCTACTTTATCCATGTATCCGCATACGCATATCATACAAGATGTCACGCTACTCCCTGATTTGATCACACATAAATTGAATGGGGTATGACCGGTATGCAAGGAGCAGCTTTTTCGCTGAAATCATCGGATGACTTCAAACTTGGTTTGGTTATGAAGGCTTCATTGGCAGCCTTTGCCACCTATCTCAGCATGTATGCTTTCCGAAAACCTTTTACAGCATCTACCTATGACGGACTCTATCTGTGGGGGCTTCAGTACAAGTTGCTCCTGATTATTGCCCAGCTTTTGGGTTATACTGTTTCGAAATATGTGGGCATCAAATTGATTGCGGAGTTGAATGATAAAAACAGGGTGGCTATGCTGGTGGGATTGATGTCTTTTGCCTTGTTGACACTATTCTTATTTGGAGTGATTCCTTTTCCTTATAATTTGCCGGTCATGTTTCTCAATGGGTTGCCATTGGGTATGATTTGGGGAGTGGTTTTTTCTTTTTTGGAGGGACGCCGAACCACAGAATTTCTGGGTGCTGTAATGGCTTCAAGTTTTATCGTTTCCTCAGGTATTGTCAAGTCAGCCGGCAGTTGGTTTCTAACCGTAGGTAAGGTCCATGATATGTGGATGCCATTTGTTACTGCAGCTGCTTTCATACCATTACTCTTGCTCGGCATATCTCTGCTCAAAAAACTTCCCAAACCGGATTTGTGCGATCAGCAGTTCAGAACAGAACGTGTTCCTATGAACAAATCTGAAAGGGATATTTTTTTTAAACGCTTTGCCCCGGGAATTGTCGTCTCTGTTTTGATATATGTGGCTCTCACCGTTTTCAGGGATTTGCGTGATAATTTTGCGGTAGAATTTTGGCAGACTATTGGATTGGGAGAAGATCCGGCACTGCTTACCTTCTCAGAATTGCCTGTTGCTGTTTTGGTTCTTGTGCTCATCGCCATGATGGTGATGATCAGGGATAACCGCATTGCATTTTTCAGCACGATTTTCATTTCATCCTGTTCGGGAATCATTCTTCTTTTGGTTACTTGGTTGTTTTTTCAAGGGCAGTTGTCAGGAATGATTTGGATGATGATGGCAGGGGCATTGATGTATTTACCCTACATTGCTTATCATACATTGTATTTTGAGCGGTGGATTGCTTTTTTCCAATACAAGGGTAACGCAGGTTTTCTGATGTATATGGCTGATGCCACCGGATATTTGGGAAGTTTGATGGTGTTGTTGTTTAAAAGCTTTGCAACGCCTGACATGAGTTGGGTTGACTTTTTCACTTATGCCGGTTTTGTGGTCGGGGGAATTCTTATGATTCTTTCCTTGGGTGGATTTTTTTATTTTTTCAATTTGTCCAGAAAAACTGTAAAGGCTAATTATTGAGATATGTATACTTCAAGAAAAAAATATGACGCGGTAGTAGTTGGCGCAGGTATTGTTGGTTTGGCCATGTCAAGGGCATTGGCTAAGCGTGGCAAATCTGTATTGGTCCTTGACAGGAGTGAGTTCGCGGTGGGCGCTTCCATACGAAATTTTGGAATGATTTGGCCAATCGGCCAGCCTGAAGGGCATCTCTATGAGCGGGCCATGTTGTCTCGAAGCATTTGGAAGGAAATCTGTCAAGATTCATCGATTTGGCATGATGAAGTGGGTTCTTTGCACTTGGCATACAGTGAATTGGAAATGGATGTAATCAAATCCTTTTACAACCAGGTCAAAGTGAATCGCCCATACCGTTTGCTAAATGCAACTGAAGCTTGTACAATGTCATCCTCCATCGTCTCAAAGAATTTGGTTGGGGGCCTTTATAGCCCTGAAGAAATGATTGTCGATTCTCCGAAGGCAATCAAACAATTGCCGGCATATTTGCATGAACGCCTGGGGGTTGAATTTTTATGGAAAAAACCTGTCCATGCTGTTGAAACAGGCGCTGTGTATACAGGTACTGACTGTTTTAATGCTGATGAGATTTATGTTTGCAGCGGACCGGATTTTGAAGCGTTGTTTCCTGTGCTTTTTTCCCAAGCGCCCATAACCAGGTGCAAATTGCAGATGATGCGTTTTGTGGCCCAGCCGGACGCCTGGAGGATGGGTCCATCACTGTGCGGCGGACTCTCTCTCTTGCATTACAAAAGTTTTCAGGCAGCAGGCAAGATCCTTGATCAGCTGCATGCAAGCTTTGAGCAGGCCAATCCCGATTATTCCAAATGGGGGGTTCATGTGATGGTTTCACAAAACGAAATTGGTGAATTGGTAATCGGAGACTCCCACGAATATGGCCATACGCATGATCCATTTGAACGCGCAGAAATCAATGAGCTGATATTGAATTATTTGTCGTCATTTGCAAGATTTGAACAGGAAAAAATTGCAGCCACGTGGAATGGCATTTATCCTAAAATGACAGATGGGAGAACCGAGTTTATTCAGTCACCGCTTCCTGGTGTCACTATCGTGAATGGACTTGGCGGTGCAGGCATGACACTTTCTTTCGGACTGTGCGAACAACTTGCCGGCGGACAATACAACCATATAAAATAAAATAAATCTTCAAGTCATGCAACGCATTATCAATGAGTCGGGTCAACAGATTGCTTACATCAGGAATAACATCATTTTCAATAATGTGGATGATACAGTATTAGGAATCAAAATCGGCGATTGTTGTTTTGGCAGGCAACCGATGGTTATAGGTAAAATCATTCAGGGTAAGGTTTACCTGCTCAATGGTGAAATCACAGGTATCTGTCAGAGTTACACTGTTCCAAATGAGAAATTTGCATCCAGGGAGCAATTGATAGATGCTTGGGATATTCTTGCCAGCATTTCTGACCATACCTGTCCATGGATCATTACCACTGAGCAGTGGTCTGGCACGCCATTTCTTGACCACCTGAAGTGATTCATATCTCTTGTTGAATGCCATACTTGCAGTAATTTGCAGCATGGCCAAAAGCAGACATTACTATATACGCAGATCCCATCGTTACCTGGGTGTATTGTTGGGTGTTCAGTTCCTGTTATGGACTGTTGGAGGGCTCTACTTCAGTTGGAGCAATATGGATGAGATCCATGGAGATTTCCAGAAAAAGAAGCTCCCTCTGCTGCAATCCAATATGCACATGGTGTCTCCCAGTGTAGTCCTGGATTCTATCAGACAAATTCACACTGTTGATTCATTGGTGTCCATTCAGCTGATTGATATCTTGGGTGAACCTCATTATCAGATCCGCTGCGTTTCAGCAATCCATGATACACTTACGCATGCCCACAGCAAAGGCCTCATGAATCACCTTGCCCACGCCGTAACGGGTAAACTGAGGCAGCCGCTGACCAAAGCGGAGTCTGTTGCCGTGGCATCAAGGCATTTCAATGGCAACCCCGAAGTTGTCAAAACGCAGTACCTCACTTCCACAGACGGTCACCATGAGTATAGGGAACAACCCCTGCCCGCTTATGCCGTCACCTTCAGTCATCCATCGCGCACAACGGTATACGTCTCAACTGAGTTAGGAACTGTGCAGAAATTCAGGAATGACAAATGGAGGGTATTTGATTTTCTGTGGATGCTCCATACCATGGACTATGAATCCCGTGATGAAATTGGTAACATGCTGTTGCGTATTTTTTCAATTTTCGGATTGGTAACTGTCATCAGCGGGTTTATGCTTTTTTTCATCAGTGCGAAGTGGTTCAAAAAATGATGGTGTTGAAAAACATATGTGGATGGTTTTTATTCTTTTGCATCAATGTATCCTTTGTTTTTGCCCAGCAAAAAGCTGACTCCGCAGTTATTGATCTGGATGAGGTTGTGGTTTCATTCAACAAATGGGAACAGTCGAGAAATGAAATCCCCAACAGGATTGAAAAAATAAATAGGCAGGATATAAGGTTGCGCAACCCTCAAACTACGGCTGACCTGCTCGGACAAATGGGCGGTGTCTTCATCCAAAAAAGCCAACTCAGCGGTGGAAGCCCCATGATCCGGGGCTTCGCCACTAATAGGGTGCTCATCGTAAACGATGGTGTCAGGATGAACAATGCCATCTACCGCAGTGGGAATTTGCAGAACATCATCAGCATAGACCCTTTCACTATTGAAAACGGAGAAGTTGTTTTTGGTCCGGGTTCCCTGATTTACGGTAGTGACGCAATCGGAGGTGTCATGGATTTCAGGTCTGTAACCCCAAAGTTTACAACCAGCGAAAAATTGCATCTGGGCGGGAACACTTCAATGAGGTACAGCTCCGCCAACAAGGAAAAGACCATCCATGCCGCATTGCAGCTGGGGAGTAAAAAATGGGCTTATTTTGGTTCATTCACCTCCAGTGAATTCAGTGACTTGAAGATGGGTTTAAGGGGTGGTCAAGACAATTATCTACGCCCTTATTATGTGCAGCGTATCGGCAATATCGACAGCATCCTAACCAATCCTGATCCAAGGGTGCAAAAGTTTTCAGGTTACAGTCAGATCAATGCATTACAAAAGGTCCGTTATGCTCCAGCCAAACATTGGGATCTCCAATACGCCTTCACTTATGCTGGAACAGGAAATGCACCGCGTTACGACAGGCTGATTCAAAACCGGAATGGCAAGCCTAGGTTTGCAGAGTGGAGTTACGGTCCGATGCTTTGGCGCATGCATGCCATCACAGCTGTCCATAACCGAAAAAATGTCCTCTATGATGAATCCCGTTGGGTTGCAGCATACCAGAATTATGCAGAAAGCAGAATAGATCGCACCCGTGCCACCTTGCTCCGCACCATTCAATCTGAAGCTGTGGATGCGTTTAGCTTCAATTGGGATGCGCAAAAATTGGTTGGCAAAACCCAATTGTTTTATGGGGTGGAGCAGGTAAATAACAAAGTGAGATCTGTTGGTTCGAGAACCAATATCAATACAAATGCAGTGACTTCATTCGTCAGCAGGTATCCTGATGGCAGCCGATGGAATACTTCAGGTTTGTATATTTCACAAAAAACAAATATTGGCTCCAAAATGACATTGCTCTCCGGTTTAAGATACAGCTACAACGCCATGTCAGCCGACTTCGATACCACATTCATCAAGTTTCCATATCAGAGATTGGATATTAGGGATGGGGGGCTGACAGGCAATCTGGGAGCTGTGTACCGGTCTTCTGACCAATGGCAGTGGAATGCCAATGTTTCAACCGGATACCGGATGCCTAACATTGATGATGCCGGCAAATTGTTTGAAAGCGTACCCGGTAATGTAACTGTTCCCAATCCTGCATTGCGTTCTGAATATGCTTGGAATTTTGAAACGGGATTCGTTTTCAGGGTCCCGAATAAAATCAGGTTGGAAGTCAATGCTTTTCATACGTTGCTCGACAATGCCATCGTACGGAGGCCATTTACTTTCAATGGTTCAGACAGCATCAGTTTTGGGGGTATCAATAGCAGGGTGGAAGCTTTGCAGAATGTTTCTAAGGCTACTGTATTTGGACTGCAGCTCAGTGCACAATGGAACATCCTCCCTTCTCTTGTATGGCAGGCAAATGCCAACTGGATTGCCGGCAAGGAAACGGATGATATCATGGATGAACAGGTTCCGCTTAGGCATGCACCTCCTTTTTATGGAAACGCCCTGTTACGCTTCAGCAGAAATAAGCTTTTTATGGAGGCTTCTTTTTACAGCAATGCCCCAGTGGCTTATGCTCAGTTAGCGCCATCTGAACGGATCAAAACAGACATCTACGCTAAAGACCCTGCCGGTAATCCTTATGCACCCGGTTGGCATACCCTGAATTTGAAAGCATCCTATCAGTTGCGAAAGGGTCTTTCCATTGCTACGGGTTGGGAGAATATAACGAACCAACGGTACAGGCCATATTCTTCTGGGCTGGTAGCGGCTGGATCGAACTTTATCTGCTCATTGAGGGCAGAATTCTGATAGTTCTTTTCCATCGATAAGTTTGAAAAAGTGTTTTAAGGGTACCATTTTTGATTTTCTTTCGTTATGTATAAGAAAAGCAATTTGGTAACTATGAAGCATTTCTTTTTTGGGACAGCCATCCTGTCCATTTTTGCCGTTTCTTCGAAGACGTCAGCACAAACGGCTAAGGTAGCGACCGTTCAGCCTATTGTCCGTTACCAGCAAATGCCCATGCTGGCGGAAAATTCTGGTATGATTTGGTGGAACAATCTCCTTTGGCAGCATAATGATAGTGGGGGGGAGCCTGCCATTTACGCTTCTGATACCGCCAGTAATATCATTCAGCGAAGGATCGGTTTGAAGGGCGGATTCAATATCGATTGGGAGGATAT
>JBDLUN010000001.1:0-5200 GCA_039805245.1 Bacteroidota bacterium | reverse complement strand
ATCATCCCCGAAATTGAGATGCCTGGGCATTCCCAGGCTGTTCTCGCTGCCTATCCTCAGTTTGGTTGCAATCCAGACAAGATTTATCAGGTGGCTACCCGTTGGGGCGTTTCAGAAGATGTGCTTGCTCCCCGGGAAGAGACATTCACTTTCCTGCAGGATGTGCTGACCGAAGTAATGGCCCTGTTTCCCGGGCAATACATCCATATCGGTGGTGATGAGTGCCCCAAAACACAATGGAAAGAAAGCCGTTTTTGCCAGGAACTCATGAAGAAAGAGGGACTGAAGGATGAGGATGAATTGCAGAGTTATTTCATCGGCAGAATCGACAGGTTTGTCACTTCAAAAGGAAAAAAATTGCTCGGCTGGGATGAAATATTGGAAGGCGGATTGTCGCCCAACGCCATGGTGATGTCTTGGAGAGGCGTTAAGGGAGGTGTGGAAGCAGCCAAACAGAACCATGACGTGGTGATGTCTCCCAACAGTTTTTTCTACCTCGATTACTATCAGGGGGATTCTAAAACAGAACCCCTTGCCATTGGAGGAAATCTTCCCCTCTCCAAATGTTATTCTTTTGAACCCGATCTGCCCGAGCTGACACCAGAGGAAACCAAGCATGTGGTGGGCATACAGGCCAATGTATGGACAGAATACATCAGCAATATCCGCTATGCCGAGTATATGACCTACCCCAGGGCCCTGGCCTTGTCTGAGATTGCCTGGTCGCCCAAGGTGCCCAAAGATTTTCCGGCATTCAAAAAACGGGTGGAAAAGCACATGCCGTATATGGATGCATTAAAAATCAATTATTCCAAAGTATTCCTTCAACAATAAATCAACGATTGGTGTTGTTGCCATAATTTCAAAAAAATTAAATCCATGCCGGTTTATACACTCAACGTAAATGGAAAAATGCATAAGGTGGATGTTGCTGCAGATACGCCACTTTTGTGGGTGCTGCGCGACAACCTAAGATTGGTGGGAACCAAATTCGGTTGTGGAGTCGGTTCCTGCGGGGCTTGCACCATCCACCTCAATGGCAATGCCAACAGGGCCTGTTTGTTGCCCGTTTCTTCAGTGGGTGCTTCCAAAGTGACTACCATCGAAGGATTGTCTGAAAAGGGCGACCATCCCCTGCAGTTGGCTTGGGATGAGGTTGATGTACCCCAGTGCGGTTATTGCCAAGCTGGTCAGATCATGACCGCAGCAGCATTTCTCAAAAAGAACCCCAATCCAACACTTGAACAGGTTGAAACAGCCATGAACGGCAATCTCTGCCGTTGTGCAGCTTATCACCGCATCAGGGAAGCAGTTTTGGTGGCCAGCAAAAAAAATAAATGATTATGGGAAACAGCATACATCAGGAAAGAAGGGATTTTCTAAGAAAAGTTTCCCTTTCAGGAGGCGGACTCCTGCTGGGGTTCACCCTGTTTGAAGACCTTGAAGCGCAAACCGGAAAGGGGCACCTCATTGAAGGGGTGCAACATGATTTCAACAGTTACCTCTCTATAGCAGCCGATGGAACCGTAACCATCGCTTCACCCAATCCGGAGCTCGGACAGAATATCAAGACATCCTTTGCCATGATTGTGGCAGATGAGCTCGATGCCGATTGGAGCAGGGTGAAGGTTGTCCAGGCACCTTTAGACAACTCTAAATTTGATCGGCAATTGACCGGGGGCAGTGGCGCAGTACCCCATTCCTGGAAAAGATTGCGCACCGCCGGCGCATCAGCCAGACTGATGTTGATTATGGCTGCGGCCAGCAAGTGGCGCGTTTCACCTGAAGATTGTTATGCGGAAAACGGGATGGTATTACACCGCGGTAGTGGCCGTAAGGCTGGCTTCGGAGAATTGGTGGCAGAAGCTTCCAAATTACCCGTACCAACAGAGGTGAAACTCAAAGACCACAAAGATTTTAAGTTGATAGGCAAGCCCATCCGCAATGTTGAAAACAAAAACATTGTGGTTGGTAAATCTATGTTCGGACTTGATTTTTACCGGGATGGCATGGTCTATGCTGTGGTACAACGTCCCCCTGCGTTTGGGTCCAAGATCAAATCTGTTGACGACAAATCCGCAAGGGCCGTCAGTGGTGTCAGTGATGTGGTGCGGTTCGGCAATAATGTGGCGGTGGTAGCCAATTCAACATGGGCAGCCATGAAAGGCAGGAAGGCCTTGGTGGTTACCTATGAACCGGATAAGGCATTGGAAAGCAGCAGTGATCATGCCGATATCTTCACCAGGTTGATGGACAGTCCCAATGCTCGCATGCATCGCAAAGAAGGTGATGTGGATGCTGCATTCCAATCTGCTGCAAAAGTGATCAAGCGGGAATATGAATGTCCTTTTGTGCCGCATAATCCCATCGAGCCGATGAATTTCTTCGCCGATGTGCGACCCGATAAAGTTGAATTGATTGGTCCTACCCAAACTCCCGGTTCTGCCCGCAAAGCGGTATCCGACCTGCTCAAAATACCAGAGAGCAAAATTACCGTCGACATCACCCGCTTGGGTGGCGGTTTTGGTCGCCGTTTGAAGTTTGATTATGTGGTGGAGGCTGCTGAAATTTCATCCATCATCAAAAAGCCCGTCAAGGTCATCTGGTCTCGCGAAGATGATATGGGTGGCGGCAGTTACAGGCCTGCCGTACGTTATCGCTTTGAAGCGGCATTGGATGCATCCAATCAGTTGGTTGGTTACAAACTACGTGGAGTAGGCATGAATGCCGGCAATCCCACCCGTGAGCATAATTTCCCTTCCGGTTCTATCGACAACTTATTGATAGAATCCCTCGATCATACGTCGCCCATTACTACGGGAGCATGGCGTGCACCCATCACCAATTTCCTCGCTTATGCCGAGCAGGCTTTCCTTGATGAGGTGGCAGAAGCCATGGGTAAGGATCCGGTGCAGATGAGGCTTGACTTGTTGCAGAAAGCCCGGACCAAGCCGGCAGGACCGATTCGCTATGATATAGATCGCATGGAAACGGTCATCAAGACTGTTGCAGAAAAATCACAGTGGGGCAAAAAGCCCGGCGTATCTCAGGGCCTTAGTGTTTATTTTTCCCATGCCTCATATGTTGCACAGGTTTGTGATGTGGTGATGAACGGCGGTAAGCCGGTGATCAGCAAAATCACTGCCGTCTCCGATTGTGGGGTTGTCATCAATTCTTCAGGTGCCCAGCAACAGGTGAAGGGTGGTATCCTCGATGGTATGGGTCATGCCATGTATGGTAAACTGACCTTCAATGCGGGAGAACCTGAGCAAAAGAACTTCAATGTTTACAGGCATATCCGCATGAAAGGGATGCCTGAGGTGGAAGCACATTTTGTAGATAACGGTAAAGATCCCACCGGTTTGGGTGAACCTGCTTTGCCGCCTGCTGGAGGTGCGGTAGCCAATGCCATTTATAAAGCAACCGGAAAAAGGATGTATAAGCAGCCATTCATTGAACAGGAACCTTTGAAAGAATCGGAATAGGCATGAAAAAATTGGCACATATGGCCCTGGTTGTAGACGACTACGACAGGGCCATTGGTTATTACACCCAGGTGTTGGGATTTACCCTGGTTCATGACGAGGTGTTGAGTGAAACCAAGCGCTGGGTCCTCGTTTCCCCAGGACAGGGCAGTTGCCAGTTGTTGTTGGCCAAGGCTGCATCAGCCGTTCAAGAGCAGGCCATCGGAAACCAGAGTGGGGGCAGGGTCTTTCTTTTTCTGCATACCGATACTTTCGATGAAGACCATGCCAGGCTTCTTGCCCACCAGGTGGAGATCGAAAGGCCCCCAGAAGTCATGCCCTATGGCAAAGTATTGGTTTTCAAAGATTTGTATGGAAATCTCTGGGATTTGATTGGAAAAGAGGTTATCAACGATTGATTTAGACCTGTCTAAATTTGTCTGGAAGGAATCTACAGCCACGATTTATCCGCTTCTTAACCTGGCACATCAACTTTTTGTGCTGAAAATGGTTAATTTCACTAAAATAAAAACACAGTCGTTATGAAAGTTCTATTCAATCTCCTGGTTGTTGCACTGCTCTCGCTCACAGCCCTGCAGGCGCAAACATCCGATGAAAGCTATTTCCTGGGTAAGTGGGAAGTGCTGGTGAAAGAGACACCCAATGGTAATATAACCATGCCTGCCCGTTTTGAAAAGAAGGATGGCAAACTGTTAGGTTTTTTTACAGACCTTGAATCCAAGCAGGAGAAGAAAATGGATACCGTTTTCATGAATGCTGGAAAGATCAATTTTGCGTTCAACACCGCTGGTTATGATCTGACAGCCCACCTCACCAAAAAGGATGATGACAATGCCACAGGAAGCCTGATGGATATGTTTTCCATGGAAGCCAAGCGCGTGAAGGATGCAGTTGCAGCCGGACCAGCTTCTTATTTTGAAGGCAAGTGGGATGCTTTGGTGAAAGAAACCCCCAATGGTGATGCTACAGTGCCTGTCCGTTTTGAGAAGAAAGACGGTAACTGGAAAGGATATTTTACCGAGCCAGGATCAACGACCGAAAAGGATATGGCTTCAGTAAAAATGGAAGGCGAGAACCTCATTTTTGAATTCTCCATTGCAGGTTATGATGTGAGTGTGACACTCACCAAAAAAGATGACAACACCGCTACCGGCAGATTGATGAGTATGTTTGATGTGATTGCTACGCGGAAGAAATAGCCAGGTATATAAAAATTTGTTGCAGGGAGAATACAATATTCATTGTTTATTCTCCCTGATTTTTTTGAGCAATCCCGCCAATTGGTTAACCTGATCAGGGTATTGTGTGGCGAGATTGTTTCTTTCTCCCGGATCTGCTTTCAGGTTATACAGTTGGGGAAGGGGATTGTTCCCCGTTTCAATGTTGGTGAGTCCGCTGTTAGCAGGGCCTTTCCCGGGTTCTATATATTTCCATTCACCAGTTGTGATGGAAAGGGTTTGCATGCCCTGCTTCACCATCATTTTTCTGCCTGTCTGACTTTTGCCGAGCATAGCCTGCAACTGGTTTTCACTATCAGGAGCATCACCTGCCGGAATAGCTTGTTTGAAAAAGGCTGCAAAAGAGGCCATCAGATCGATTTGTGAAATCATGGCATTGGAAACGCCTGGTTTGATACCTCCGGGCCAGGAGATGATGAAGGGAACACGCGTTCCAGCTTCAAAAGCACTGTATTTGCCGCCCCGGAGTGGTCCCCA